>JANWJQ010000046.1 GCA_025451875.1 Rhizomicrobium sp. | reverse complement strand
GCCTCGCAGGCGCGCTTCATCGCCTGGGTGATCGCGCCCATGCCGCCGATGGCATGGCCCCACGCGCCCTTGTTGCCGTTCACCTCGCCGAAGAGATGATGCACCAGAACGTATGCCGAGCCGGGCGCGGAGGGCGACGCGAAATTGCCGACGATGGCGTCAAACCCGAACACCGCCTTGATCGGATCGCTTTCGAACCATCGATTGAGGAATTCGCGCGCGCTGAGCGTGAACAGGTCGAACAGATTGCGCTGACCCTCGAGATCCAGCTTGGCGACGCCGCGTGCCTGTGTGGCGAGGCGCAGCAGGTCATGCACGCCGCCGCCGGCATTGGGCGGCGCTTTCAACACCATTTCGCGCAGCACATCGGCGGCCTGGTCAACAGCTTTATAATATGCGGGAAGCGCATCGGCATCCTTGCGCGAGAATTTCGCGACTTCGGCCTGCGTGCGTTCCAGCCCGCCGCCGACGCGCAAACCACCACCTTCGGGCAGCGGCAGGAAGTTGGAGATCGAACGTTCGACGATGCGCAGGCCCTGCGCGTGCAGGCCCATGTCCGCGATCACCTTCGGATTGAGAAGGCTGACGGCATAGCTCGCCATGGAATTGCGGAAGCCGGGATAGAACTCCTGTGTGATCGCCGCGCCGCCGACGATGTCGCGGCGTTCCAGCACCAGCGTCTTCATGCCCGCGCGCGCGAGATAGAACGCACACACGAGTCCGTTGTGGCCTGCACCGATGATAATTGCGTCGTACTTCATAAATTCGATGCCAAAGGAGGAATGCGCGCCTGTATGCCAGAGTTTCGCCGCGCGGGGAACGCTTGCTGACGCAGCCCGAATTGAGGAAACTCCGCCACCCTTCAATTAACGGTGATCCGCTTGCATCTCTCCCGCTTTCCCCGCCAGCGCCTTGCACATCTGCCCACACCGCTCGAGCCGATGGAGCGCCTGTCGAAACATCTGGGCGGCCCGCGCCTGTGGATCAAGCGCGACGATTGCACCGGACTTTCCAGCGGCGGCAACAAAACCCGCAAGCTGGAATTCCTGATGGGTGACGCGCTCGCCCAAGGTGCCGGCACAATCATCACGCAGGGTGCGATTCAGTCGAACCACGCGCGGCAGACGGCCGCGGCGGCGGCGCGCCTCGGCCTTGAATGCCATCTGCTTCTGGAAGATCGCACCGGCAACAACGCGCCGGACTACACGCTGAACGGAAACGTGCTGCTCGACCGCCTGCATGGCGCGTCTGTGTCCAAACGCCCGGGCGGCGCGGACATGAACGCGGAAATGGAAGCGCTCGCCGCCGATCTGCGCGCGAAGGGAAAGAAGCCTTATGTCATTCCGGGCGGAGGCTCCAATCCGGTTGGCGCGCTGGGTTATGCGAATTGCGCGCTCGAACTGGTGGCGCAGGCAAACGAACGGGGACTGAAGATCTATCATGTCATACACGCCACAGGCAGCGCGGGCACACAGGCCGGATTCGTGACGGGGCTGGTGGCGATCAACGCGAACATTCCGGTGCTCGGCATCGGCGTGCGCGCGCCGAAGGAAAAACAGGAACAGGCCGTGTTCGATCTGGCTGTGCGCACGGCGGAGTATATGGGCGCGCCGGGGATCGTGAAACGCGAGCACATCGCCGCCAATACGGATTATGTGGGACCGGGTTATGGGCTGCCGACGGAGGGCATGGCGGAAGCTGTGAAACTGCTGGCCCGCTTCGAGGGCATTCTGCTCGATCCAGTTTACACCGGCAAAGGCATGGCCGGATTGATCGACCTGGTGCGCAAGGGCTTTTTCCCGAAGGACAGCGATGTCGTATTCCTGCACACCGGCGGATCGGCGGGACTGTTCGCCTATCCCGACGTGTTCGATCTTCCGACCTATTCGTGAGCGCACGCGAGAAAACCGTTGGCGTAATCGGCGGCATGGGGCCGGAAGCAACGGCCGATTTCCTGCGTCGCATCATCGCCGCGACGCCCGCGCGCGACGATGAAGATCACATTCACGTTCTGGTGGACAACAATCCGAAGATACCCTCGCGCCTCGCCGCATTGTTTGAAGGCAGCGGCGAAGATCCACTACCGGTGCTGATCGCGATGGCGCGCGGATTGGAAAAACAGGGCGCCGATTTCCTCACCATCCCCTGCAACACGGCGCATTACTACCTGCCCGCCATCGCGAAGGCAGTTTCGATACCCATATTGGACATGGTAGCGCTTTCGATCGCGCGGCTGGCAGCCCGATCGCCGAGGCCGCGCAAGATCGGCATGCTCGCCTCGCCCGCGGTGCAGAAAGTCGGCCTTTATGAATCGCGTTTGAGAGAGGCCGGCTTCACCGCGCTCTTTCCGAACGCGGACGATGAAGCGCGAATTCTGGCCGTCATCCGTGCAGTGAAAGCGGGAAAGCTGACGGATCAGAACAGGCGCGATTACGCCGACGTCTCAGCCGCGTTGGAGCGTGCCGGCGCAGACGCCTGTCTGATCGCCTGCACAGAGCTTTCCGTGATCGGCGCGCCGAATGCGCGCCTGCCAAGCGTGGATGCGCTGGATGCACTTGTCAGCGCGACGGTCGCGGAAGCCAAGGGCACTACGCAATGAATCGCAAATTCGCGTTCTGGCTGATTGCCGCGATGATCGGCGGCATTGCTTTCGGCCTGATAGGTCACGCATGGCTGAACCCGCCACAGCTTCAGTCCGTCAGCGAAGGCCTCGGTATCGTTACCAATGTTTTCCTGCGCCTGATCAAGATGATCATCGCGCCGCTTGTGTTCTCCACCCTCGTCGCGGGCATCGCGCATATGGAAGGCGCCGCCGCCATCGGGCGGGTCGGCGGCAAGACGATCCTGTGGTTTGTGTTCGCCTCGCTCGTTTCGCTGTCGCTTGGCCTTGCGATGGTGCATCTGCTGCAGCCTGGCGTCGGACTGGCGCTGCCGACGAACGGCAGAGCGGACATCGCCGCGACGTTCTCGCTGTCGGATTTTGTCACCCACCTCGTTCCCCGTTCGGCCATCGAAGCAATGGCGAACAACGAGATTCTGCAGATTGTCGTGTTTTCCTGCTTCGTGGGCACAGCCATCGCCGCCGCGAAGGAGCGCGCGGCCGTGGTGCTGACACTCGTCGAGCAGATCGCGTCGATCATGCTGCGTGTTACCGGCTATGTCATGCTGTTCGCGCCGTTCGCCGTGTTCGCGGCGCTCGCCTCGACGGTGGCGACGCAAGGCGCGGGCATCCTCGCCGTCTATGCAAAATTTGTGTTGGGCTTTTACGCCTCACTGATCCTGTTGTGGCTGCTGATGCTGGCCGTCGCCTATGTGGTGCGCCGCGACAATGCCCTGTTCGGCGCCATCCGCAGTCCCGTCCTTCTCGCCTTCTCCACGGCAAGCTCCGAAGCCGCTTATCCGCAACTGCTCGAAAAGCTGGAAGGCATCGGCCTGCCGCGGCAGATCGTGAGCTTCGTGCTGCCGCTGGGCTATTCATTCAATCTCGATGGTTCGATGATGTATTGCACCTTCGCGATACTCTTCATCGCACAGGCTTACGGCATCGACCTGTCGATCGGGCAACAGGTGATGATGCTGCTTCTGCTGATGGTGACGAGCAAAGGCATGGCCGGCGTGCCGCGCGCGTCGCTGGTCGTCATCGCGGCGGCGTTGCCCTATTTCCATCTGCCGGAAGCCGGATTGCTGCTGCTGGCCGTCGACCACATTCTGGACATGGGCCGCAGTGCAACGAACATCGTCGGCAATGCCGTCGCCTGTGTGGTGGTCAACGTCTGGGAAAGTGACGCACGGCAAAGTGCGTCAGGCTGAGGAATTCGCCCGCGCGCCGACCAACAAAAAAGCGCACGCGCCAGCCAGAACGGACGCAGCCGCGCCGAACAACGCGGCAACGTGAAAAGCGCCATAAAGCGCCCCGCCCTGCGCCGCGAGCACGCCGCCCAGCAACGCCGTCGCGACAAGGCCGCCCGCGCGCGACACCGCGCTGTTCAATCCGGACGCGGAGCCGGTGTGGCGTTCGTCCACGGAGGTGAGAACCGCTGTCGTCAACGGCGCAACCGCGCCCGCCATCCCCAGCGAGATCATCAGAATGGCCGGTAGCACGCCCATCCAATAGGACGCCGACGGTGTCAGCGCGAGGAACAGCAGGAAACCCACAGCGACGATCATCGGGCCAATGGTGAGCGGAAGGCGTGGGCCGATGCGCCCGGCGATGCCGCCCATGATCGGCGACGCGATCGCCACGACGATGGGAAAGGGCAGAAGCGCAGCGCCAGCCGCCGTCGCGGAATAATGCGCGCCTTGAATCAGGATGTACGGCACCAGCACCAGGATGCCGCCGAGCGCGCCATATAAGAGGAATGTCAGCACCGTCAGGCCGACGAAGCTTTTGGAACCGAACACCGCGAGCGGCGTCATCGCATCGTCGCCGCGCAGGCGTTCGATCCAGAGAAATAGCGCAGACAGAATGGCGCCGACTGTCATCACAATGATCGCCATATCTGACCAACCGGTGGGCCCAGAACCAAGCGTCAATCCCCATGTCAGCGCGGCGAGTGCAACGGTCGCGAGAAACGCGCCCCAGATATCGAGCTTCGCACCGTCTGCGCCGCGCTTCTGATGCGGGACGTAGGCAAGCGCCATGGCAACGCCGCCAAAAGCGATCGGCAGGTTGATGAAGAAGATCGAGCGCCAACCGACGCTGTCGATCAGCCAGCCGCCCAGTACCGGGCCGATGGCGGCGGCGATGGCGCTAACGGCAGACCATGTGCCGATGGCGCGGCCCCGCGCTTCGCCGGAGAAGGCATTGCCCAATATCGCGAGGCTGTTCGGCAGCAAGAGTGCCGCGCCGCCTCCCTGGATAACGCGCGCGATCAGAAGGAAATCGAGCGAAGGCGCGACGCCGCAAAGGGCTGAGCCGAGCGCGAACAATGCGATTCCGGCAGTCAGAATTCGGCGACGCCCGAAACGATCGCCCAGCGCGCCGCCGAGCAGCAACAGCGCACTCAACGGCAAGAGATAGGAATTGACGATCCATTGCAGCTGCGCGGCGTCACCGTGGAGGTTCTGCCCAATGGCGGGCAAACCGACATTGACGACCGAGCCGTCCACGAAGGCGAGGCTGGACGCCAGAATGCAGGTGATCAGGACAAGCTGCGGATGATCGGCGTGGCCCGGCTCGGCGGCTTCGACGGCGCAAACATCGCTGGATGCCCACTGCAAACCGCGAGCCTTTAAACGTACCGCGGGATCGGCCCGTTATGCGGCGTCATGTTATCCCGCAGATCGAACATCACCTCATCGACGTAACACCAGCCCCATCCTTCCGGCGGATCGTAGCCTTCGATGATCGGATGCTTCGTCTTGTGGAAGTGCTTGGTAGCGTGCTTGTGCGGGGAGTCGTCGCAGCAGCCGACATGACCGCAGGTTCGGCAGATGCGCAGATGCACCCATTCCGAACCGATTTTCAGACATTCCTCGCAGCCGAGTGCGCTGGGCGTCACGGTGCGAATGGTATCCAAATGACTGCATGTCTTAGACACGGACGGAACCTCCTGCCGGATTGACGATCTCTTCGGGCATGCCATTGGCGGCGAGATAGGCATGGATCGCGGCGACCACCTGCGCGCCCTCGCCCACCGACGCGGCTACGCGCTTCACCGAACCGGAGCGCACATCGCCGATGGCGAAGATGCCCGGCCGGTTGGTCTGCAGCGGAAACTTGCCCTTGTCCTGAAACGCATCGGCGCAGACGAAACCCTTGGCGTCACGCTCGATATCGGAAAGCGCCAGCCAGTTGGTGTTCGGCGCCGCGCCGATCAAAAGAAACAGGTGACGAATGTCGCGCGATGTTTCCGTGCCGCTCCTGCGGCCACGCCAGGAGACTTGTTCCAGCATGCCGTTGTCGCCACTCAGCGCCACGACTTCGGTTTCGGTCAGCACTTCGATGTTCGGTTGCGCGGCGATGCGGTCGCATAGGTAGCGCGACATGGTGGCGTCCAGGCTCTTGCCACGCACGATCATCCAGACTTTCGCGGCATGGGACGCCAGATAGACTGCCGCCTGCCCCGCCGAATTGCCCGCACCAACAAGCGCCACTTCCTGCCCCGCGCAAAGCTGCGCTTCCAGCGGCGAGGCCCAATAATGAACATGCGCGCCTTCGAACTCCGAAAGGTTGGAAACATCGAGCCTGCGATATTCCGCGCCGCTCGCCACCACAACCGCGCGCGCCTTCACCGATTGTCCACCCTTCAGGCTCAGCACATAACGGCGCGCGCCGGACGACATGTCTTCGCGCATGCAATCGACTTCCTCGGGGATCGCCATTTCGGCGCCGAATTTCTGCGCCTGGTTGTAGGCGCGCGCCATCAGCGCGATGCCCGAAATGCCGGTGGGGAAGCCGAGATAATTCTCGATGCGCGCCGACGCGCCCGCCTGCCCGCCAAAGGCGCGGCAATCGAGCACGATCACCGAAAGCCCTTCGGATGTCGCATACACCGCGGCAGCGAGCCCCGCAGGACCGGAGCCGACAATTGCCACGTCATAGATCTTGTTCGTATCGACCGCGTGCGTAAGGCCAATGCAGCGCGCAAGCTGGTTCTCGCCGGGATTGCGCAGCATATTGCCGTCCGGGCAGATGACGATGGGCAATTCGCCCGGCTTCACATGGAAGCGCTCAACCCATGTTTTCGCGCATTCGTCCGTTTCCGGATCGAGACGCTGATGCGGATGGCCGTTGCGGGCGAGGAAGTTCTCCAGCCGCAGCACATCGCGATTGTCCGCACGGCCGATGATGATCGGGCCGCCGACATTGCGCTCCAGCAATCCCACGCGGCGCAGGATCAGCGCGCGCATGATTCTCTCACCTATCTCCGCTTCCGCGACGATCAGTTCGCGCAGATGCGGTGGCGAAATCACCAGCACCTCGACATCCGACAACGCCACGGCATCGGTGAGCGATGGACGCCCCGAAAGCTGCACCAGCTCGCCGAGAAAATGCCCCGGCGCATAGGTGACGATGGTTTCGTCGGGCTTGTCATGCGCCGTGACGCGCACGGTGCCGGCCAGAAAGACCATCAATCCGGACGTCACCTCGCCGGTGCGGCTGAGAAAATCACCTTTCTTATAGGCACGCGGCTCGCTGAAACGGCGCAGCCGGTCGATCTCGGCCGTCGCCAGCACAGGAAACATCTGGTCGCGGCGCGTATCCATCACCGACGGCTTGCTGTCAGACACGGTCCTCTCCATGGGTTGTGATCATCTACGCTATCGCAAAGAAGCGCGGAAAGCCGCCTGCCCGCTCCAGAGCCGAAACAATACCAATTTAATTCCAATCCTCTCCAAGACCTTCTTCTCAGGCCATATTTTCTGGGGATTTTTCATATGCCGCTGTCAATTTGGTATTGAATTGGTCATAATTTTGCGCTACCCTTCGTTTTGTGCTGAAAAGGTTCGAACGTGGCCTCGCTTGTCTCCGTGATCGGCAGTCTGGATGAGAAACACAGCCTGCCTCTCTATCAGCAGCTGCAACGCGGCTTGCGGCAAGCCATTGCCGACAAATTGCTGCAGCCTGAAGACGCCCTGCCACCGGAACGCGACCTTGCCGAGGAATTCGCGATATCGCGGATCACGGTGCGCAAGGCGCTCGATGGCCTGGTGTCCGAGGGACTCCTGACCCGCCGGCAGGGTTCGGGCACCTTCGTTTCGGGCCGTGTCGAAAAGAACTTCTCCAAGCTCACCTCTTTCACCGAAGACATGATCGCGCGCGGCCGCGTGCCGACCAGCACATGGCTGCGCAAAGCGCGCGGCACGGTGACGCCGGAAGAGTCGATGACGATGGGCCTCAGTCCCGGCACACCGGTTTATCGCTTCCATCGCCTGCGTTTTGCAGACGACGCGCCGATGGCGCTGGAATATTGCACGGTGCCGGCCTTCTGCCTGCCCTCTATCGAAGCGGTGGAAACCTCGCTCTATGTCGCGCTTGAGCAGAATGGCTATCGCCCGACGCGTGCGTTACAGCGCTTGCGTGCCGTACTCTTCTCGTCGGAACAGGCCCGATTGCTGGATGCGCAGGAGCGTGATCCGGGGCTGTTGGTCGAACGCCGGGGCTTTCTGCGGGACGGACGCGTGGTCGAGTTCTCGCAGTCCTTCTATCGCGGCGATACCTATGATTTCGTGGCGGAATTGAACACGTCGGAGTCCGGCGCGTGATCATCTCCGTCGCGTGCGTTCCGGCATATCTTGTCGTGCCATGACGGCGCAGCGCGCGCTCGTGATTTTCGGCGCCACAGGCGACCTCGCACGCCGGATGCTGTATCCCTCGCTATACTTCCTTGAGCAGGATGGATTGCTGGCGCCGCATCTGGCGATCGTCGGTTGCTCCCGCGGATCAGTTACACAAGATGTTTTCGCCGCGACTATCGAAGCGGCGGTGCGCGAACGCACCGGCGGAGCTTTCGCGCCGGACGTTTGGAACAAATTGCGCGCACGCATCAGCCATGCCGCGGTCGATGCCACGCAGCCGGAAAGCTTCGCCAATCTCGCCAAGGCGCTCGGCGAAACGCGCGACGCGATCTTCTATCTTTCCACCTCGCCGGCGCATTTCGGCGCCATCTGCCGCAATCTGAAAGAATACAAGATCGCCAATGGCGGCAGCCGTGTCATGGTGGAGAAGCCGCTCGGACACGATCTCACCAGCTGCCGCGCCATCAACGACGCGCTGGCGCAGACCTTCAGCGAGAACAACACATTCCGTGTCGATCACTATCTCGGCAAGGAAGCGGTGCAGAATCTTCTCGCGCTGCGCTTTGCCAACACGCTGTTCGAACCGCTGTGGAACAAGGTCAGCGTTGAGCAGGTGCAGATCACGGCCGCCGAAACCGTGGGGGTCGAGGACCGCTGGTCCTATTATGATGAATACGGCGCCATCCGCGACATGGTGCAGAACCATCTGTTGCAGCTCCTCTGCCTTGTGGCGATGGAAGCGCCGCCACATCTCGACGCCGATTCCGTCCGCGACGAGAAGGTGAAAGTTCTGCGCTCGCTGCGCCCGATCACGGGCCGCGACCTGGAACGCAAAACCGTGCGCGGGCAATACGGCGCCGGTGTTTCCGAAGCGCGTGCCGTTCCGGCCTACAGCGAAGAATCCGGCGGGCGCAAAAGCGGCACCGAAACTTTCGTGGCAATCTGCGCGCATATCAAAAATTGGCGCTGGGCCGGCGTGCCTTTCTATCTGCGCACCGGAAAGCGCCTGCCGCATCGCCGCTCCGAAATCGTGATCCAGTTCCGCGATGTTCCGCACTCGATCTTTTCCGGAAACAACCTGCAGGCGAACCGCCTCACGATACGGCTTCAGCCCGAAGAGGGGATTTCGCTGAAGATCATGAACAAGACGCCCAATCTTGAGCGCACGGAACTTCAGCCGCTCAGCCTCAATCTAAGCCTTAGCGATGCGTTCAGCGGCGGGCGCAGGCGCATTGCCTATGAACGGCTTTTGCTCGAAGCTATGCACGATACGCCCACATTGTTCGTGCGCCGCGACGAAGCGGAAGCCGCGTGGACATGGATCGACGGCATTGTGGACGGTTGGCGCGGCAGCGGGGCTGCGCCTGTGCCCTACGCTGCAGGAAGTTGGGGACCGTCCGGCGCGTTCGCGCTCACCGAGCGCAACGGCCACAGTTGGCATGAATAGCCATGGCTGATCTCCATCCCGCCATTGCCGAAGTCACCGCGCGCATCGCCGCGCGCAGCAAAAGCAGCCGCGCCGATTATCTCGCGCGCATGCACGAGGCGCGCGCGAGCGGACGAACGCGCACGCCGCTGGATTGCGGAAACCTCGCCCACGCCTGCGCCGCGGCGCCGGATTCCGACAAGGCAAAATTCCTCACTGGCGCCGTCAATATCGGCATCGTGACGGCCTATAACGACATGCTTTCGGCGCATCAGCCCTTGGCCGCCTACCCGGACATCATCAAGCAGGCTGCGCGCGAAGCGGGCGCAACCGCGCAGGTCGCCGGCGGTGTACCTGCCATGTGCGACGGCATCACGCAGGGACAGCCAGGCATGGAATTGTCGCTGCTCTCGCGCGACGTGATCGCGCTCGCAACGGCCGTATCGCTCAGCCACAACGCCTTCGATGCCGTTCTCTGCCTCGGTGTTTGCGACAAGATCGTGCCGGGCTTGTTGATCGGGGCGTTGGCATTCGGACATCTGCCGGTTCTTTTCGTTCCGGCTGGGCCAATGTCATCCGGATTGCCAAACAAGGAAAAGGCGCGCGTCCGTGAAGCTTTCGCGCGCGGCGATGCCAGCCGCGACGACCTGCTGGCCGCAGAGTCGCGCTCCTATCACGGGCCCGGCACCTGCACGTTTTTCGGCACGGCGAATTCCAACCAGATGCTCATGGAGATCATGGGCCTGCACATGCCCGGAACGGCTTTCGTGCAGCCTGGGAGCGGTTTGCGCGATCAGCTTACGCGCGCCGCCGCACAGCAGGTCTGCATGCTGGCGAAAGAAGGCCGCGCCGCACTCGGCGACATCATCGATGAGCGAGCGATCGTGAACGGCGTTGTAGGATTGATGGCGAGCGGAGGATCGACCAACCATACGCTGCATCTTCCCGCCATCGCGCGCGCCGCGGGCATTCAACTGGAATGGGAAGATTTCGACGCCATCTCGCGCGTCACGCCGCTCCTTGCCCGCATCTATCCAAACGGCGCGGCAGATGTGAACCATTTCCACGCGTCAGGTGGGATGGGATTTCTCATCCGCGAACTGCTCGCGGGGGGATTGCTGCATGGCGACGTACTGACGGCAGGCGGTTCCGCTTTGCAGAACTATGCGCAAGAGCCATTCCTCGCCGACGGAAAGCTGGTATGGCGCGATACCCCTGCCCGATCACTCGATCCAGATGTGTTGCGGCCCGCGGGAAATCCGTTCGAGAGCGATGGCGGTCTCAAGCTGCTCACCGGCAATCTGGGGCGTGCGGTGATGAAGGTCTCCGCCCTCGTGCCCGAACATCGCGTGGTGGAAGCACCGGCCCGCATCTTCCACAGCCAGGAAGAATTTTTGCGAGCGTTCAAGAACGGCGAACTGAATAGCGATTTGATAGCCGTGCTCCGCTTTCAGGGGCCCAAAGCGAACGGCATGCCCGAACTGCACAAGCTCACGCCGCCTCTGGCTGTTCTGCAAGAGAAAGGTTTTCAAGTCGGCATCGTTTCAGACGGCCGCATGTCCGGCGCATCCGGCCGGGTCCCGGCGGCCATTCATCTGACTCCGGAAGCGCTGGATGGCGGCCCCATCGCAAGGCTGCGGGACGGCGATATCATCCGGATTGACGGAAACGGCGGTACGGTCTGCGTGCATGTTCCAATGGAAGATTTGACGCGCCGCGAATTGGCGGTGAACCATCCGGCGCTTTATGGCTCGGGGCGCGAACTCTTCGCCAATTTGCGCGCGAGCCTTAGCAGTGCGGATCGCGGTGCAAGCATCTTTGGAAGCACGGCATGAGCAAGGATATATCCACTTTCCTCGACATTTCGCCTGTTATCCCGGTGCTCACCATTGCGCGCGTGGACGATGCCGTCGCATTGGCGCAAGCGCTCGCCGAAGGCGGGCTTACGGTGCTGGAAGTGACACTTCGCACCGAGGCGGCGTTGGATGCGATCTCCGCGATCGCACGCAATGTTCCGAAAGCGATTGTCGGCGCGGGTACCGTGCTCACGACGGCCGATCTGGAGAATGCCCGCAATACGGGCGCAAAATTTGCCGTCAGTCCCGGCCTGACCGATGCGCTTGCCGATAGAGCGGACGCGGTTTCCTTTCCAATTTTGCCTGGCGTCGCGACGGCATCGGAGATCATGCGCGGCCGCGAGCGTGGACTTCGCCATTTCAAATTCTTCCCGGCAGAATCCTCAGGTGGCGTCGCGGCGCTCAAATCCTTTGCCGGGCCGTTTTCGGATGTCCGCTTCTGCCCTACCGGCGGAATTACACTGGAGACCGCGCCCGCTTATCTCGCGCTTGCCAATGTGATGTGCGTGGGCGGCAGCTGGATGGCGCCCCGGCGCCTGATAGACGACAAAGACTGGAAGGCGATCACAAATCTCGCGCGCGGGGCGGCGAAATTGCGCGTCTGAGCGTATGCTCATAGACTTGAAAAGGAGGAGATCATGAACCCGTTCGTCCTCGGCATCGCCGGTGCCGCACTTCTTTGCAGCACCGCGTTTGGCGCGCCCGGCTCCAATTGGGTGCTGCAACAGGGCAAGAATCTCTGCCTGCGCAGCGATCACATCTTGCGCAAGACGATCGTCGACAATCGCACTGTCATCTTCGACCTGGACGATGGCACGAAATGGAGGAACACGCTGCAGCACGACTGCACAGGTCTGAAAATCGCGGACGGATTCACGATGAGATTGCGGGACAACTATATCTGCGCGAACCAGCAGCCGATCCGGCTCACCGGCCACGCCAATACCTGTTATCTTGGAGACTTCACGCAGGTCGCCACGCCACCGCCCCATGAATGATTCCGAACGTCTTCTTTCTGCCCGGAAAAGCTATGAAGCGGCGGTGACACTGCATCGTCAGGACAACCTGGCAGAAGCAGAACGGCATTATTTGGCGGTCAAGAAGCTCTACCCCACCCATCCCGGTGCGTTGCATGGCCTTGGTCTTATTTCCCTGCGAAATGCCAATTATGAAAAAGCGGCAGGATATCTGCAGCAGGCACGAATTAGCGCACCTTCAAACCACGCGATCCGCTGCGATCTGGGCAACGCTTACCTCAATCTGGCCCTGTACGAGGACGCACTCGATTGCTTTGAGGCGGTGCTGGCAACGGCTCCGGACAATCCTGCCGCTCTCGCCGGTGTGGGCGCCGCCCTCAACATCCTTGGCCGGACGTCGGAAGCACAGACCGTTTTTGAGAAACTTCTCGCGCTCGATTCCAAAAATGCGCTGGGTCATTTCGGACTGGGAAATGTTATGGCGCAACTGGGCCGGACCGCAGACGCACGCCGTGCGTTCGAACGCGCCTTGGCGCTATCGCCGAAGCAGGCTGCTTATCACCGCGCACTGGCGGATATAGAGCGCTTTGCCGAAAACGATCCGCGACTAACAGCGCTCGACGCGCTGGCGCAGAGAGAAGACAAGCTGGCGGACGGTCAGAAAGCCGAACTCCATTTCGCGCTGGCGAAAGCCAACGACGATCTGAAGCGCCACAGCACGGCATTCGCGCATCTTGAAAAGGGCAATTCCATAAAACGACGGCTCGTTTCCTATAACGAAGCCGAGATGGCGGAGGCTTTCGGCGCTTTAAGGGCTGTGTTTACGCCAGAGGTCATGCAGCGCGAGACAGGTGACCCGTCGGGGCTGCCCATTTTCGTCGTCGGCATGCCGCGCTCGGGCACCACGCTGGTCGAGCAAATTCTGGCGAGCGATTCCATCGTCGTGGGCGCGGGCGAATTGACAATCGTGCAAAAGCTTATCGCCGGGGGGCGCGCGGGAAAGAGTTACCCGAATGATGCCTCCAAGCTTTCGGATGCAGCCCTTCGCCGCTTCGGTGCTGACTATGTGAAGGCCCTGAGCGCGCTGGCGCCGGGCGCCTCCCGCGTCATCGACAAGCTGCCGGGCAACTTTCTTCATATCGGATTGATCCATCTGGCGTTGCCAAACGCACGCATCATCCATGTTCGCCGCGATCCGATGGATACCTGCTTCTCCTGCTACTCCAAGCTTTTCCTCAATGGCCTGAACTACAGCTACGATCTGGGTGAGCTTGGCCGCTATTACCGGATGTACGACACGCTGATGACGCACTGGCGCGCTGTCTTGCCGGAAGGCGCGATGCTCGACGTGCAATATGAAACGCTGGTGGGCGACTTCGCGAACGAGGCACGCCGCATGGTGGAATATTGCGGCCTGGAATGGAGCGAACGCTTCCTGTCGTTTCACAAGAACGACCGTCCCGTGCGCACACATAGCCAAGCGCAAGTGCGTCAACCGCTTTTCAACAGCTCGATCGGGCGCTGGCGATCCTACGAAGCGTGGCTGAAGCCTTTGCGCGACGTACTGGACGGGCTTGCCTAGCCCTTTCGGCGTTCGACTTCGAGTTTGGACGCCACCGCATCCGCCGACGGTCCGATGACGAGATGGATGCTGTCCGGCTTTGGCGACACCACGCCGCGCACACCCAATGCACGCAGGCGCGCTTCGTCGATACCCTCCCCTTTTACCACCGAGACCCGCAACCGGCTGGAACAGGTTTCCACCTTGAGCACGTTCGCCGAACCACCCAACGCGCGCAGAAGCGCGTAGGTATCGGTCACCGTCGATGCCTGCGCGAAATTCACCTTTTCAGATTTCGCGGAACTCACGGCGGCAGAGCGCTTGGCTGCGGTTCGCGGCGCTGTCGGCTGCGCCCCGCGAATTTCGCCCGCGACCTGATCGGCGATAGGCCCGAGCACCACCTGCAACGCGTTGGCGGAAGGCCGCACGACACCGCGCGCGCCAAGTGCTTTCAGCGCGCGCTCGTCCACCGCACTTCCGTCGGCAAGGACCAGGCGCAGACGCGTGGTGCAGGCGTCAACGCTCACCAGATTTCCCGCGCCACCGAGCGCCTCGATATAGGCATAGCCGCGCGACGTTTCGGCGGCAATTGCATCGACGACCGCGTCGCTTTCGTCTTCGCGACCCGGCGTCTTCAGGTTGAAGACGCGGATAGCCACGCGAAACAGCCCGTAATAAAGCGCGAAATAGACCGCACCGATGGGCAGAAGCCACAATGGCCGTGTCGCCTTACCGAAATTGATCACATAGTCGAACAAGCCGGCGGAGAAGCCAAAACCCAGTCGCACGCCCAGAAAATCCATCAGCGCCATCGCCGTGCCGGTGAGTACCGCATGGATGGCGTAAAGCATGGGTGCAAGGAACATGAAGCTGAATTCGATGGGCTCCGTCACGCCCGTCAGGAACGCGGTCAGTGCCATCGACAGCAGCAGGCCACCGATTTCGGCGCGGCGCGACGGCAACGCCGCGTGATACATCGCGAGGCATGCCGCCGGCAGGCCGAACATCATGACAGGAAAGAAACCGCTCATGAATTTACCGGCTGTCGGATCGCCCGCGAAGAAGCGCTTCAGGTCGCCGGTGGTGCCGTGATAGTCGCCCAGAATGAACCAGGCGATGTTGTTGATGATGTGATGCAGTCCGGTGACGATGAGCAGACGATTCAATATGCCATAGGCGAACAAGCCCCAGTCGCCCGCGCCCACTACCGCGTTGCTAAGCGCATCCATGCCGTTCGAAATGGATTGATAGCCGAAGCCCAGCAGAGCGGCGATGACGACCCCCGCCGCACCACTCGCAATCGGCACGAAGCGGCGGCCACCGAAGAACGCGAGATAATCCGGCAGCTTGATGTTGCTGTAGCGATTGTAGATCCAGCCGGCGACAAGCCCCGACACAATGCCGACCGGCACGCTAACCTTGGCGATAGCCGCTGCTTTATAAGCGTCGGATGCGAACCCTTGCGCGGCGACTTGCAATCCCGCCAGCGTGGATGCAGGAACGCCAATCAACGCCTTCGCGCCTTCGGTGATGATGAGAAAGCACACCACGCCCGCAAGCCCGGCGGCGCCATGGTTCTCGCGCGCGAGGCCGACGGCGACGCCGATGGCGAACAACAGGCCGAGATTGTTGAAGATCGCATTGCCGGCGGCGGCAATGAACGGCAGGAATGCGTGAACGTTGGCGCCTGCGTGCAAGGCATCCCAGATGTCCGGCTGCCCCAATCGCAGCAGGATCGCGGCGACCGGAAGCACCGCGATGGGCAGCATGAGCGCGCGGCCCAGCGGCTGAAGTTTCTCGGCGATATTCATGCGGCCCTCCCTACGAGGCGCTTGGCAGATATTTGGCGGCGATGGCGCGAACGGCTTGCGCGGAATCCTGTTGCAACGCGTCCTGCGCAGCGGCGCGGCATGCGTCGAGCGAAAGGCCACGCACGCTTTCCTTCACACGTGCGATAGAAGCAGATGGCATCGACAATTCGCGCACGCCCAAGCCGATCAGCAAGGCGGCCGCGAGCGGATCACCTGCCAGCCCGCCACAGACAGCGACCGAACGGTTCTGGGCCGCGCCGCCTTTCGCCGCTTGCGCGACGAGCGACAACACGGCGGGGTGGAAAGCATCAATCTGCGGCGCGAGCTGCGCATTGGTGCGATCCATCGCCAGCGTGTATTGCGTCAGATCGTTGGTGCCGATGGAGAAAAAGTCCGCTTCGCGCGCGAGCTGCTCCGCGAGCACGGCGGAGGCCGGCGTCTCAACCATGATGCCGAGCTTCGGTTGCGCGGCGACACCACGCTCCTTGCACAAGTCTTCAAGCATTGCGCGGACCGCGCGCAATTCGGCCGCCGAGGCGATCATGGGCAACATGATGCGTACGGGCGAAGTTACGCGCAGGATGGCGGCAAGCTGTGTCTTGAGCAGATCGCTGCGCCATAGCCCCGCCCGCACGCCGCGCAGACCGAGCGCCGGGTTCTCTTCCGCCGGAAGGGGTAGATAGGGCACGGGCTTGTCACCACCGATATCGAAGGTCCGGATCTTGAACGGCCGGCCGCCCAGCGCATCGGCAATGGCCTGATAGGTTTGGGCCTGCTCGTCCTCCGTCGGCGGTGTTTCGCGGTCGAGGAAGAGAAATTCCGTGCGCAGCAATCCGCAACCTTCCGCGCCGGATGCGACGGCGGCAGCCGCCTCGTCCGCACCCGCACCCAGATTGGCGAAAACTTCGATGCGCGTGCCGTCCGCCGTGCGGCAATCGTTCAGCGCATGCGCGCGCGCCGAAGCTTCTTGTCTTTCACGCGTGGCAATTTGCGTGCGCGCCTGTTCCAGCAGCACGGCATCGAGATCGATATGCAGAAGCCCGGCATCGGCATCGAGAAACAGCGTCGTACCTTCGGCGATATCGAGAACACCGGCGGTGCTGACCAAGGCCGGGACGCCCATGCCGGCGGCGAGGATCGCGACATGCGACGTGGGGCCACCCTGCGCTGTGCAGAACCCTGCGATCTTGCCCAGGCCCACAAGTTCGGATGGCAGGAGTTCATCGGCAATCAGGATGGCGTTGGCGGGAATGTCTTTCGCCACGAGGCCGGCATCGCCGTTCAGCGCCACCATCACCTGCCGCTCCAGATCGACGAGATCGCCGGCGCGCTCGCGCACGCGCGCATCATCCATGACCCGGAAGGCCTGGGCATAAGCGCGGATTGCCTGACGCCAGGCGAAAGCAGCGCTCTTGCCGCTCTCGATCGCCGCGCGCGTGGCGTGCGAGAGCTCAGGGTCTTCCAGAAGCGCCAGATGCGCGCCCAATATCTCGCGCTGCTGCCGGTTGCCCGCGGTGGAAAGGCTTTCGAGGCGCGCGCGCGCAACCGCCAGCGCGCCATTGAGCAGCATTGTCTCATGCGCAATTCCGCCGCCTTTCTCGACAACATCGAAATCTGCGGCGCTGAGCAGAACGGCGCGGCCGATGGCCAATCCCGGCGCTCCGGCGACGCCGCGCAATGTGTTGGGCGGAAGCGGCGTGTTCCCGGCACTAGATGCAGTGGATACCGACGGTGCCGATGTCTCCGGTGCTTCGACGATGCCGTTTTCGATGAGATCGGCCAGTGCATCGACGGCTGCCTGCGCGTCAGCGCCATGCGCAAAGATGGCGACCTGTTCATCCCTGCGGATGCCCAGCGACATCAACGCCACGATGCTCTTCGCGTTGACCCGCCGCTCGCGCACGGAGAATTCGATTTCCGCACCAAACTGCTTGGCCGCGTTCGATACGATGGCGGCGGGACGTGCGTGAATGCCATGCGCGAGACGCACAACGATCTCACGCGACGCCTCGCGGCTCCCACCTGACGCGGATGCTGGCCCGCCGAGCGGCTTCAGCTCCATCAGGAATTCGCCCAGCCCGGTTTCCCGGTCCGTGCTGCGGCGGATGATGGAGAACGCATCGCCGTTCGTGATGACAACCGGCGAGATCAGGCTTTTTGCCTTCCCGGCAAGGAAGTCGAGATCGAAGGTGATCAGCGGATCGCCGGTGCGGACCGAATTGCCTTCTCGGACATGGGTGATGAAGCCCTGACCGTGCAGCGCTACGGTTTCGAGACCGACATGAATGAGAATTTCCGCGCCATTTGCAGCACGCAGCGTCACGGCATGGCGCGCGACGGATACGACCAGCGCATCGCACGGCGCATGGACCGTGGCGCCGGTCGGATCGATGGCAATGCCGTCGCCCAGAATCCGTTCGGCGAATACCGGGTCAGGCACTTCGTCGAGAAGCGAGACCCACCCCCGGATCGGCGCGACAAGCGTGAGATTGGACATGGCCTAATGCTCCGGCACGAGCGTCACCGTGTGCAGCGACCAGTATGGATCAAGCTTGGCGCGGGTGAAGACAAAACAGAGATCATGCACACCCGTTTGTGGGGCGAATGCACCGCGCACCTCGCTCAGGCCGGTGCCCGGGCCGGGATGGGGCATCGGTAGAACAGCCAGCTTCGGCCCATCGCAGCCGTCGAGATGGGCTTCAAACTCGCCGTCCGGCGTGGCTATGGGACGCATAACGACCTTTTCCACGTCGTGCCCGATCTGGAAGTTGAACGGGAGCTGGCCCGCCAATGCTGTTATCGACGTGACGCCCGTCAGATCGACCTTGTGCCAGATCCAGCAGGGATTGAGCACATCCGTCAGAAAAACCGGAGGCTTGCCCTCCAGCGGCGCCGGGCCTTCGATCGAAAGAGCAATGGCTTTCTTGCACAGATCAAGTTCGTGGCTGTCTCGGGTGAGCGGTCTTGTAGGCGGCGGCGCATCATGCTCACCGATTGCGAGCAAGTGCTGTGCGTGCGGCAACGCCAATGCGGTGTAACGATCTAGTTCATCGGGCATGCGCGCGCGGAAATCGGCCCAGTCATGATGCGCCGCGGGCGACCAGCCCAGTTCGGCAAGCGCGGCCGCGCGCGGGAAGAGCGCGTAGTCCACATTATCCTGCTCGCGGATATGCTCGGTCCACACATTCGCCTGCACGCCGATAACATGCTTCCGCTGATCGTCGGTCAACGCCGGCGGCGTGGGATCGAAGGCATACACATCGCCCAGCGTTTCGATTTGCGCGCGGCCCGAAGGTTCGCCTGGTCCCTCGGCTTGACGATTATCGAAATAAAGCACCGGCGCAGGTGACAGCACCGTATCGTGCCCCGCTTTTGCCGCCGTGATCGCGCCACTGATGCCGCGCCAGGAGGTAATCGTGGCGTCCGGCGGAATACCGCCCTGCAGAATCTCGTCCCAGCCGATCAGCTTGCGATGATGTGCTTTCAGGAACTGGCCCATGCGCGCGATGAACCAGCTTTGCAGCGCATCCTCATCCTTCAGCCCGATCTCGTGAATTTTCTGCTGGATCGCCGGATTGGCCTTCCACTGATCCTTCGCCGCCTCGTCGCCACCAACGTGGATGTAAGCGCCGGGGAACAGCGCCATGGTTTCGGTCAGCACGTCCTGGAGGAAACGAAAGGTGCGTTCGTCGACATTATATATGTCCGGGAAAACACCCCAGTCGCTGGACACCTGTTTGGGCGGGTTTGGCACCGAGGCCAGCCAGGGATAGGCGACAATCGCCGCCGCCGCGTGGCCGGGCATTTCAATCTCCGGCACGATGGTGATGTTGCGTGCGGCGGCATAAGTCACGATTTCACGCACCTGTTTCTGCGTGTAGAACCCACCATAGAGGCGCGGCTTTCCGGTTTTCGGATCGATGTCGGTCTGCGCGGCGGCACCCGCCGGAACGCGCCACGCGCCCACCTGTGTCAGGCGTGGATAACGTCTGATCTCAAGGCGCCAGCCCTGATCGTCGGTGAGATGCCATTGCAAAACATTGAGCTTCTCGCGCGCCATGGCGTCGATCAACGTCTTGATGAAGACCGGCGACTGATAGTGGCGCACCGAATCCAGCAGCAACCCGCGCCATGCGAGGCGCGGCGCATCATCGATGGCGAGCCCCGGCAAGGTTATGCTGTGCGCATCGCCCGTGCGCTGCGTCATCAACTGCCAGAGGGTGATTGCACCATAGAAGAGCCCAGCTGTCTGGCCGGCGGAAATCGTGATGCCGTCTGGCGTGACGTCAAGCCGGTAGCCTTCCTTGCCGGTGGCATCGGGATCGGAAAGCCGGCGCAGAAGGATCGCGTGGCCGCCCACTTTCCCCGAAGGCGCAAGTGACAGATGCCGCGAACGGCGCACCAGATCCGCGAGATAGGTGGCAACGCGCCCAGAGGCGGCATCACCGCGATCGTATTGAATCGCTGTGCCCTCGCCGACCACGAAATATCCCGGCCGCGTTTCCAGATGCGCGGGCCAAGGCACAAGCGAGAAAGACGGCGTGGGGCGCGGCGGAGGAACAACAGCGACCGGAGCGATAGACGGCGGATTGATTTGCGCGCAGGCGGCAAGCAAAAGTGCCAGCCCGAACGCGGCGATGCCTCTCCTCGTCATCGGAATACGCTCCGGCATGAACCTCGGTTGTCGCCGTTCCCGTTTCAAAAAAAGGGGCGGAGAATTTTCACTCTCCGCCCAACCTCAACAATGTGCCACGGGTACACGCACATGTCGAACGAACCGGCCGGGCGCTCAGACCCGGCCAGAGGGGAACATCAGAACTTCACGCGTACGCCACCGAAGAGCTGAATGCCGTTGCTGTAGAATGCGCGCGGCTGCGTCTCCGTACTCGTGTGATACTTCAGCGTTTCATTGGTCAGGTTGAGCGCATCGAGCGTGATGGCTGCGTTTTCCGTGACGTTGAACTGCACCGATGCATCCAGCGTGTTGTAGGAGTTCTGGTATTCGTCAGAACTCCGGTCGAGACCGACCAGCATGCGGGATCGGTAGTTGTACGACAGACGAACGCTCAGCCAATCGTTCTCATAGTAACCGACGAGGTTCGCCGTGTTCTTCGAGTCACCGACCAGCGGGCCGCCGGCGTTATCGGCGCCGTTGGCATAGGTATAGTTGGCCTGGAAACCGAATCCGCCCCACACCGGCTGCTGCAAGCTGAGTTCGAAGCCTTCGTCATGCCCGCTCGAATTGAACGGACGGCTGATGCTGTAGGTCGAGAAGATCGGAACCGGATTGCGCCCCGTCAGCGTCATGTTCACATAGCTGGCGGTTGTCGTCTGGTAGGAGATGTAAGACGACAGGTCCATGTAGAAGACGCTGGCCGAGAACAGCGACTGCGGCCCGTAGTACCACTCATAGCTCAAATTGTAGTTGGCGGACTTGACCGGCTTGAGGCTGGCGTTGCCTGCCGAACCCGTCAGGTTGGTATCGGTGAGTTGCACCGCGCCACCCAGGGCGCTGTAGTCGGGACGCGCCATCGCTTCGGCAGCTGCAAAGCGGACCACCATCTCGTCATTGATGTCCGCGCTCAGATTGATGCTCGGCAGAATGTCAGTGTAGGTGTTGCTCACCTTGTTGGTCACATAGCAGCCGAAATCGCTGTAGGTGCCGGTGATGCAGCCGCCGAGCGGATTGCCGAGGCCGTTCTGGTAATTGCTGACATTGTCCTTCGTGTTCACGACACGAACGCCGAAGTTGCCCTTCCAGCCCGTGCCGCCGACATTGGCCATCACGTAACCGGCCGTGTCCTTCTCTTCCACGCCGAAGCTCGACGGCCAGTCGAAACGGCCATTGGCCGGGTTCGAAATGGCGGCGGGCGTCTGCGGATAGGGGCGCCAGCTGGTGTTGTTGTAGAGGAGCTGTTCGATCAGCCCGGTGTTTCCCATCGGCAAATCGGTCAGCATGCCCGGGATCTTGAAATCGCTCGCAAAATTGCCCGGATAGTTCGACGTCGAAACGTCGCTGCCGATCGAACCGGCATACGACACGCCACCGTCCCAGAGAACCGAGGTGCGCTTGTGGTCGGCATAACGCACGCCGGCCTTGACCGAATTGATCGGGCCCCACGACACATGCTGTTCCGCATCGGCCTGAATGTAGCCTTCCTTATCGACCGCTGTGGAAACCGCCGTCCACGCCCAGTCATTGACCAGGTTGGAAGCATTAGAGAGATCGACGCCCGGCACGGTCACGACAGCCACGCCTTTGGAGAAGTCGTAAGTAGCGCCCGCGGTGCCGGGGGCAATCTCGCCTTCCCATGCGACCTGCGGATCGGTTTTGCCGGTGCCTTTGCTGTAGCCGCCCTCGAGGTGGATGTTCAGGCTGTCGGTCGGATTCCAGTTGGCATCGCCGTTGATAAACCAGGTCTGTGCCGCGCCGCCCGGCCGCTGGATGAAGTCGGTGACGAAGGGCGACGAACCGGCATGCACCGGGAAGACGGCCGAAACGATCGTGCCGTTCTTCACAACATAGCTGGTCGGAACGTTCTGCGATGTCTCGAACTCATTCGTACCCCAGAACATGTTGTTCTGGTTGATGTTGCTGGCGCCGAGGTCCGAATAGAAGCCGGACACCTTGAAATCGAACTGGCTGCTGGGCTGCCATTCCGCGGTGACGCTGCCACCCTTGCGGATACGCTCCTGTTCGAACAGGGACGATCCGATCAGGGTCGGATATGCCATACCGACGAGATCCGGGTGCGCGATGCCCGCGGCATCGGTGGCGCCGACGGTGGAATAACCGAGGAATTCCTGACCGTCGCGCCGGATGTCGCGCTTCTCATAGAAGCCCTGCACCATAACGCCGAAATGACCGGAATCGTCTTTCCAGTTGATAAGCGCGTTGAGCTGCGGCGTGGTCTTCTTGCGCAGCGTGGAATATGCGGCCTGGGCTTCGCCTTCGAAGGTGAGATCCTGATCGAAGCTGAGCGGGCTGCGCGTTTTGATATCGACAACGCCGGCAACGCCGCCTTCCACGAGATCGGCTTGCTGGCTCTTATAGACAACCGCCGTATCGACGATTTCCGATGGAAGAAGCGTGTAGCTCACGCTGCGGCCGACCGTCTGGTACTGGTCGAGGATGAACCAGTCGCCGTTGGCGACGGAATGGCCGTCCACCATCGTCTGGGTGAGACTGGGATTGGTACCGCGAATCGAAACGCGGTCGTTTTCGTCGAAGCCGCCTTCGCCACTCGCCGCCGAGACGGTGTTGACGCCCGGAACACGCTGCAAGGCGTCCGCGACGTTCTTGTCGGCAAACTTGCCGATGTCTTCCGCCGAAACAGCGTCCACGATCGCCGTAGAGTCCCGCTTTACGGTAATCGCTTGCTGCATGGAGCCGCGAATACCCGTCACCACAACTGTCTCGATCTGATCGTCCGCGAATGACGGTGTTGCCGCTGTTGCGAGCGCGATAACGCTCACCGAACCGACCAATATCCCCCTAAAAGACATGCTCACCCTCCGTTTGATGCCAATGGTCTGGAAAGGCTCCCCGCCTCTCATTGGGACCGTTATTGTGCCGTCATAAAAACCCGATAGAGGCACCAATACAAGTCCAATATAGAACCATTTCCTTATTGGGATACGCTGTCAAGTCCATAACCGGCATGTTCATTGCTGTTGACGCGCGATCGGGGATTTGTGGTATCATATTGGTTCTATAACGGTTCCGGCTGGAAAAACCCGCAATATCGCGCCCGGAAAGCCGAGGAGAGAAAAGTGCCAGCGCTTCTAGCCCTCATCGGCCAACTCGATGACGCCGCAAGCCAGCCGCTTTACCTGCAGCTTCAGCGCGGCATCCGGCGCGCTATCGAGGAAAAGCTGTTGGGACCGGACGACGCCCTGCCTCCCGAACGCGATCTGGCCGAGCAATTCGCGGTTTCGCGCATCACAGTGCGCAAGGCCATCGATGGCCTTGTCACGGAAGGCCTGCTGTCGCGCCGGCAAGGTTCGGGCACGTTTGTTTCGAATCGCGTGGAAAAGAATTTCTCCAAGCTCACTTCTTTCACCGAGGACATGATCGCGCGTGGGCGCACGCCAACCAGCACATGGCTGAGCAAATCGCGCGGCACCGTGACACCGGAAGAATCACTGACGATGGGCCTCAGCCCCGGCACGCCGGTTTACCGTTTCAATCGTTTGCGCTTCGCCGATGGTTCACCGATGGCACTGGAATATTGCACCATACAGGCCTTCTGCCTGCCCTCGGTCGATGCCGTGGCGTCCTCACTCTATACGGCGTTGAGCAAGGCCGGCTATCGGCCGACGCGCGCGTTGCAGCGTTTGCGCGCGGTGATTTTCACGGCCGAACAGGCCGCGCTTCTGGGCGCGCAGGAGCGTGATGCGGGGCTTCTCGTGGAGCGCCGCGGCTTCCTTCCGGACGGACGCGCCGTGGAATTCTCGCACTCTCTTTATCGCGGCGACACCTATGACTTCGTCGCCGAACTCAGCGCATCGGAGATGGATAAGTGATGGCGGACAGCGATGCGCCGGCACGCGAACCTTCGGAACAACAAACGCGGATGTTTCGCGAGGCAGCCGAAGCGCCAGATGCTGTCGCGCGCCAGCTTTCCAAAAATCACGCGCTGGTCGCGCGCATCGCCACAAAGCTGCGCGGAAAAAAGCCGCGCGCGGTGGTCACTGGCGCGCGAGGCAGTTCGGATCACGCGGCGACCTTCGCCAAATATCTGATTGAAACGCGATTGGGCGTCATCACTTCCTCCATCGGGCTTTCGATCGGATCGGTGTACGAAGCGCAGGCCGATTTTCGGGACACACTGTTCCTTGCGGTTTCACAATCCGGAAAAAGTCCCGATCTGCTTGCCAGTGTCGAAAAAGCGAAAAGCGGCGGCGCTTTCGTGGTGGCGTTGGTCAACAACGATCAAAGCCCCCTCGCCTCCCTCGCGCACGATACCGTCCCGTTACTCGCCGGGCCGGAGAAAAGCGTCGCGGCGACGAAAACTTATCTGACATCTGTTGCAGCTATCGCTGCATTGGTGGCGACTTGGGCAGGCGATGACGACCTCAGCGCAGCGCTGGCAAAACTTCCCGAACAGATGCAAGCCGCTTGGCGCATGGATTGGTCGGAGGCCGTCATGCGGCTTACGCCCGCACGCGATCTTTACACCATTGGCCGCGGCCTGGGCTTCGGCTGTGCGCAGGAAGCGGCGCTCAAACTCAAGGAAACATGCGGGCTGCATGCGGAGGCCTTCAGCTCCGCCGAAGTGCATCACGGACCTATGGCGCTGGTGAAAAGCGGCTTTCCGGTTCTGCTGTTGTCGCAGAATGATGAGACACGCGCGGGCATGACCGAACTTGCAGACAGCGTCATACGGACAGGCGCCAACCTTCTTGTTGCCGGCTTTGAAGCCCCGGGAGCGTTGAAGCTTCCCACCGTCAGCGCGCATCCCGCGATAGAGCCCATCCTGATGGCGCAGAGCTTTTATCGCATGGTCAACGCGCTGGCGCTGGCACGCGGCCTCAACCCGGACCATCCGCCGAACCTGAACAAAATTACCGAGACCATCTGAACATGACCACCGCTCTCATCAACGGACGGGTGCTGACCGACCGCGGCGTTGTCGAAAGACACACCGTCCTGATCGAGAACGGCCGCATCAAGGCGATCACGGCGCCCGAAGATGCGCCGAAGGACGCAGCCGTGCACGACCTCGAAGGCGGGCTGCTCTTGCCCGGATTCATCGACACGCAGGTCAATGGCGGTGGCGGCGTGCTGTTTGGCGACACGCCCACCGTCAATGCGTTGGTCCAGATCGCTGCCGCGCATGCACGTTTCGGCACGACGGGCTTTCTCCCCACTCTTATCAGTGGCGATTTCGCATTGATCCGCGCTGCTATCGCCGCCGTGGGTGCCGCAATCGAAACAGACGTGCCTGGCGTTCTTGGAATTCACATCGAAGGCCCATTCCTCAATGTCTCACGCAAGGGCATTCATGACGCTTCGAATTTCCGTCCGCTGGACGCGGAAGCATTCGCGCTTCTGACTTCCGTTAAGCGTGGCAAAACAATGGTGACGCTGGCCCCGGAGCAGACCACCCCGGACGTCATCGCCGCGCTCACCAAGGCTGGCGTGATCGTTTCCGCGGGACACACCGATGGCACTTACGCCCAGATCCGCACTGCGCTTGCGCACGGACTTGCCGGATTCACTCATCTCTTTAACGCGATGTCGCCGCTCCGCGCGCGTGAGCCGGGCGCTGTAGGCGCCGCGCTGGAAGACGCTGAAAGTTATTGCGGCATCATCGTCGATGGAAAACATGTCGATCCGGCAACCTTGCGGATCGCCTTGCGCTGCAAACGCGCGGACCGCCTGATGCTGGTGACCGATGCCATGCCGAGCGTCGGCGCCACGAACAAGCGTTTCGCGCTGCAAGGCCGCATGATCACGGTAAAGGACGGTGTGTGCGTCGCGCCTGACGGCACGCTCGCGGGCTCCGATCTCGACATGGCGTCCGCCGTGCGCAATGCGATGGAGATGCTGGGGCTGGACTTGAAGACGGCTGTTGAAATGGCGGTGCGCAATCCGGCGGCGTTCCTTGGATTATCCGGCGAGCTGGGCGCGATCAGCATTGGCTTGCGAGCCAGCCTGGTTTGCGTGGACGATGCGATGGTGGTGCGCGAAACCTGGGTCGATGGCCGGCAGGTTTATCCTGCATGAAAAATGCTGCCTCGGTCGGACACCCTGGCCCTTCTTTCCACGAATTCCGGTCGGTCGATGCGCTCTACAATGACGCAGCGCAGGCGATCGCCAAACGATTGACCGCTGCCGCAACCCGCGACGGCCGTGCGAGCTTTGTCGCGCCCGGTGGAACAACGCCAGGTGCGATGTTCGACATCCTCGCGCGATGCCAGGCACCTTGGAAAAATATCGAGATCACGCTGTCGGATGACCGCTGGATCGAAACGACATCGAATCGCAGCAATGAGAAATTGGTGCGCGCCCGGCTTTTGACGGCCAGCGCGGCCGCAGCGCGATTAATTCCCTTCAAGACGGCACATTCTCGCGCCGATGAAGCTGAGAACGACGTGAACGCGGCAATTGTCGCCATGCACCGCCCCTTCGATGTCGTAGCGCTCGGCATGGGAACGGATGGACATATCGCATCGCTGATCCCCGGCGCGGCCGGATTGGCGCGCGCGTTGGACCGCAACGATCGGGCGCTTGTGCGCGCGATAAAGCCACCGGACCTCGCCGCTATGGGCGAACGGATGACGCTGACGCTTCGCGCCATTCTTGATGCGCGCTGGATTGTTTTGCTGATCCGGGGCGAGGAAAAGCTCGCCGCTTATCGTCACGCACTGGACGGCGCCGACCCACTCGAGGCTCCGGTGCGTGCCGTCCTGCATCAGCAGGACGTACCCGTCTCGGTTTTCTGGTCTGCCTGACGCAAGCGTGCCGCGCGTCAATGCGCCGGGGCGAAGTGCAAATCCTGATAATCGAAGCTGAAATCCGCCAGCGGCGACACCGGCTTCATTTCGACTTTCACGATTTTTCCGCTCGCGACATCGAACTTCACATAGGCCGGCTCGATCATGTGATCGGCCCATACGACCTTGAACGTGTCGTCCGCGACATGCGTCAGCGGACCTTCCATACGCGGTGTCTGGTCGAATTTCATCCAGAGATTGCCACCGTCGCGGGTGGACACGGTCGTCGTGCCGTACCAGGGATCGCGATAGACGCCTGCGTAAGATCCTGTCGGCAACGATGATTTGTTGTTCGGCTTCATCTGCTCCGGTTGCGCCTTCATCGCCTTCTGGCCGGCGGCCATCATTCCATCCATCAGCTTCTTGAGTTCTTCGTTCCAATGCTGATCGGGAATGCCGAGGTAATAATCCAGAAGATGCATCGCCACAGCACGGCGCGCAGCGCCATCTTCGGAATTGATATTCACCGAAATGCCAACGCCCTTTTCGGGGATAAGATATTGCGCGGCCACCGCACCCAGCACTGCGCCGGTATGCTCGATCACGACATGGCCGTGATAGCTCTCCACGAACCAGCCGAGGCCGTAATCCTGAAACTTCGGCGACAGCGCAGCCAGCACGGCGGACGTCGCCGCGCCGAACGAGTCCGGCGACACCACCACGCGCGGTTTCCACATTTCGTCGGATTGCGTGGCACTGAAAAGCTGCTTGCCGTTCGGCAACTTGCCATGCGCGAGTTGCGCCTGCATCCACTTCGCCATGTCAGTGGCGCTGGCATTGATGGCGCCGGCCGGGGCGGACGCGCCCCCTTCAAGACCATGCTGCAGGATGCTCTGCGGACCCATACCCATGATCGGGCCGTTGATGCGCGCATGCAGTGCGACGCCGTTCTTTGCATCGATATGGTAGGCGGTCATCGCATCCGTCATCCCTGCGGGCGCGAAGATGTGGGTTTCAACGAAATGCTCCCATGTCTCGCCGGACACGGACTCCACCAGCGCGCCGGCAACGATATAAAGGATATTGTCGTAGGCGAAGCTTTCGCGGAAGCCGGTGACGGGCTTCAGATAGCGAAGTGCGTGTACGATGTCGGCGCGCGAGCGCGTCGTCGCCGGCACGATGAGAAGATCGCCCTCGCCCAGCCCCAACCCGCTGCGATGCGTCAACAGGTCGATGATCGTCATGTGCTCCGTAGCGTAGGGATCATACATTTGGAAGCCGGGCAGTTTATCGACGACGCGATCCGTCCACTTCAACTTGCCCTGATCGACCAGAATAGCCAGCGCCGCAGCGGTAAACGCCTTGGACTCCGAGCCGATGGGAAACGCCGTGTGTTCGTTCACCGGCGCCTTGGTGGCGATAGAGCGGATGCCATAGCCCCTGGTGAAGACGACCTTGCCGTTCTCCACGATGGCGACGCTCATGCCCGGTGGCCCGAACGTCTGCATCGACTTCGCCACGAAGGCATCAATATCTGCTGGCGGCGCGGCGAACGCCGCGCTCGCCGACACGGACACGATTGCCGCAATCGCAACACCGCAAAAAAGAGAACGCATGATCGGCCTCAGATGTTGAAGTGGAAATTTGCGAAACCGTAAGCCCAGATCGCCCACAGACCGTAGAGACCCGCAAGCGCCAGTACGATGTCGCCAACGCGCACCAACCAACCGCCGGGACCGCCCAAGGCGCGTAATAGGCCGTTCGCGACCATCGCCAGTCCGCCGAGGAATGCGAGAACGCCCAACACATAGAGCGCGGCCAGCCACGGGCTGAGCGCGCCACCCAATAGCAGCGATTCATCCACCTGAATTGCCGTAAGAAGTGCAACCCATCCGGCGACGACGCCGAGATAGAGCAGCGCACCGAGACGCGAGCCGAGCCGAAGCTGACGCTGCCTATCTGTCATCTCAAGCGGGCGGCCGAAGCGACGGCGGGTGATCCATCCGCCGAACCAGATCGCGACCGTCAGCGCGCAGACGAGGATCGTGCCGATACCAAAGAGCTTGAGGTTGTTAAGCTGGTAGAGCCCATGCGTCTTCTGCAACAGTTCCACCGGGATGAAATCATCTGAAGTGAAGTAGTCGATGTTGCCGTCCGGATCGGTGACGAATTTCAGATGCGTCTGCCCGCCGACTTCGCGATAGGTAAGCGGACCGACGTTGCGCCACTTCCTCGGCGCACCGCTGAAATCCTTCAGCATCTCCACCGAGATCGTCTTGTCGGGCTGCTCGGTCACAGCGGTTTGTCCCAACTGGAACAGCAGCGCCAATGCCGTGTCCTTGCGGCGGCTGGCGACGTAATAGCCCACCACCTTTGCATTGTCCGCAGACGGATCGGCGACGGTCTTCTCTTCCGGGGGCGTATAAGGGAAATAGCGATCGAGGAATGCACGGAAGATCGCCACACGCACCGGTTCTGCCGCACCTTCTTTGCCGGTGCTGTTGAAGGACATGAATACGCCTACGTTCGCGTCGGTGATCAGATGCAGATCGCTATGGAAGGACTCGGTGTCGCCCGCGTGACCGATGATCTGATGACCGTTGCGGTTCTCCTGATAAAAGCCCAGATCGAAGCCGTTCATGCCAGGCGCCAGCACGTAGTTGAGCGAGTGCATCTGCTTGACCGTCTCCGGCTTCAGGATGCGCGCACCGTCATACTGGCCTCCGTTCAGATGTGCCATCATGAAGCGCGCCATGTCCGTCGCGGTCGATGACAGCGAACCGGCCGGGGCCGCCTCCACGATTTCAAACGGCACGGGCTTCGGGTCCGAGGCCTGCTTGTAACCGGTAGCCATGTTCTTCATCAGCGCCGGCGGCGGAAGCTGCTTGAAAGACGAGCTGTTCATGCCCAGCGGCTTGAAGATGTGGTGGTCGACATAATCGGTGAATTCTTCGCCGGATACGCGCTGAACGATATAGCCCGCCAATGTCGTGGCGTAGTTCGAATAGGCGACGACCTTTCCCGGCGCGAAGATGCGCTTGGGCATGTGCTTCTGCAGATATTGCCCGATGGGATATTGCTGTTCCGGCTTCTGCAGGAAGAGCTCGCTGACGCTTTCCTCGAAGCCCGAGGTGTGGGTCATGATGTTGCGCAGCGTGATCGGCTTGCCAAACGCCTCGGGAATTTTGAAGTCGAGATAGGTGTTCACATCCGCGTCGAGGTCCAGCTTGTGCTGCTCGACCAGCTGCATCACCGACGTCCAGGTGAAGAGTTTGGAGACGGAGCCGGGACGGAACAATGTCTGGTCTGCGATGACCGGTTTCTTCGTCTTCAAATCGGCATAGCCATAACCTTGCGCGAAGATGATCTTTCCGTCCTTCACGACTGCGAAGGTTGCGCCCGCGATGTCACCATTATGCAGCGCATATGGCACCATGCCGTCGAAGAAGGTGTGCAGGTCTTCTCCCGTCAGCCCGTGCGCATCGGCCGGCTTGGCGGCGGGCGGAGCAACCAGATTGGTTGCAGGTGCGGACGTGGCCGCCGGCAGCGGTACGGGGCCCGTCGAAGGCTGCGCGGCAAGCACGGCGCTCGTTGCAGCAAGGGCAGCCAATAACAGTCCGGTCGCGAGAATCTTTCTCATAAGTTTTCCGCCTTCCTCTTTGTTCGTTACGATGCCGCGCGCAGGCCGGCATCATTGTGTGGCGATCCCCAGCCATTGTCCGGGCAAACAATCTCACCATCGTCATAGGCAACAGATGGCTGCCGATCCTTCGCCAGAAACAGAACCGCATCCATATCCACGATCTCGCAGAGCTGGCCCACCAGACATCCCGGCATCATCGCCAGCGAGGTGCCTTCCATGCACCCAACCATCGGACGCATGCCGGCTGTCTTGATAGCGCGCGCCATCAACAGCGCCTCGGTAAGCCCGCCGCATTTGTCGAGCTTGATGTTCACCACATCGAAACGTCCTTTTGCTTTCGCAATGTCGTCCAATCCCTGCACGCTTTCATCGGCCGCCAAGGGAATCGGCGAACGAAGACCATCCAGCTCCGCTTCATGGCCCACGGCAATCGGCTGCTCGATCAGGCTGACATTCGTGTCCACCAGAACGGGCATCAGCGCGTCCAGCGTTGCGCGCGTGAATCCTTGGTTGCCGTCGATGCCGATCCATGCTCCGGGACGCGCGGCCCGTATCGCTTTGATGCGGGGCGCATCATCCTGCCCCGTGAGTTTGACCTTCAGTCGTGGCGCGGGCGCATAGGCTTTCGCGGCGGCGGCCATTTTCTCCGGCGTATCTGCGCCAACGGTGCAGGTCGTGCGGAGCGCTGCGGGCTTTTCAAGTTGCGCGATCTTCCAGGCGGGAACACCGGACTGTTTGGCTTCAAGATCCCACAGCGCGCAATCCAGAGCGTTGCGCGCGCCACCGGTCGGCAAAAGCTCGCGCAAGGCTTCGCGCGAAATTCCTGCCTCAATCTGCGGACGGACGGATTCGATCTGTTCGATCAGCGATATTGGCGTTTCTTTGCGATAATAGACGCCCGCCGCCTCGCCCTGCCCGACGGCATCGCCGTTCTTGAGCGTAACGAGAACGACATTCGCATCAGTGAATGTGTAGCCGGAAATCCGTAACGGCGATTTGAAAGGCCAACGTTCCGTCTTGACGTCCAGCGTAAGCACTCTCTGACCTCACAAAAAAGAAGCGGCGCGCCCAAGGGAAGCGCGCCGCCCGTGACTAGAACTTCGCCCTCAGCACAACACCCAGAAGCCGCGGCATGATCAGCGCGACTGTCGCTGCGTTGCCCGAAGCCGCCGAAGTACCGGACGCAGCGAAAGCCGTGACACCCTTCGCGTTGTTCAGATTCTTGCCGTAGAGCTCCAACTCCCATTGCTGCCAATCGAGACCGACGCGCAGGTCGAGTTGGTTGTAGGAGGCGAGGCCCATTGGACGGCCGCCCGCCTGGAAATCAGAATTTCGCTTGCCGATATAGCGCCAGCTTCCTCCGACATAAGGTGTCCATTCGCCGCCATTGTCGAAGCGGTAGTCGGCGTTTAGCGTGCTCGTCCATTTCGGCGCCCACGGCAGCGGGTCGCCAGATAGTCCGCCAACAATCGGGTCCGTATCTTCGGTCAGCTTGGCGTCCGTATAAGCACCGTTCCAGTCGAGACTGAGATTATCGATCGGACGCCAGTCCACGTTCCACTCGAAGCCTTCGCTGCGCGCCGAGCCACCATTGCCGTTGACGCCGGTGTTGTTGATGACGGTGAGAAGCTGAATGTTGCTCCAGTCGATGTAGAATATGTCCGCATCGAACGAGACTTTGCCGTCGAAGAAATCGCCCTTCACGCCGGCTTCGTAGTTGATGAGCGAATCCGAGCTGAAGGACGTCGGTACGCCCGCGGGATTGCCGATCGGCAGCGCGTTCGGACCGCCCGGGCGATATCCCTTCGCAACGCGGGCATACAGACTGGTCTGCTCATCCAATGCGTAGTGCAGCGCTGCGGACCATGTGAATACATCGCCTTTCGAAGCGCCTTGCGCGAGGCCGAGGCCGGTCTCGTCTGCCCTCTGCCGATTCTCGGAATAGCGGCCACCCAGACTCAGGTCGAGAGCGGGTGTGAAATGATATGTCGCGTCCGCAAAGGCAGCGGATTCGGTGTAACGCGAGTCAAGTTCCAGAAAGCCCAATGGAGGTGTCGCTGGCGCGACCACCAGATTCTGCACCAGGCTCGCCTTTTCTTTCGTGTAATAACCGCCAACAAGCCAATCGAACGGACCGCTGTTCGGCTCTGACGCCAAGCGGACTTCTTGCGTGAACTTTTTCACGCCAAGCCTGCCGTCAATATCGACGCCGAGGATTCCCGTACCATCCTGGAATACCTGGTCCCGAAGCGTGCCGTAGCTAGTGACGGAGGTAAGGTTCGCCCAGTCGAAATCCCAGTTGATGGTCGCGTTGTAGATCATATACCGCGCGCGGCTCGGCTCGTTCGTGGTGCGCAGCTCCTGGTAATTGCCGACGAGCGGATGGAAGGTATTGCCCGTAATGACGATGTCTTCGACGTTGTTGTTCCCGGCGTCGACCTTCTCAGAGAGCATGTTCAGGCGCACCGAGAACTTGTCGGTGGGCTTGTAGAGAACCTCGATGCGGCCACCGTAGTTGGTCACACCGTTGGTGTTCTTCACACCTCTGCCCGGGTCATCGACCCAGCCGGCGTCGTGAGAATCGTAACCAACGAGGCGCACGGCAAGATCATCCGAAAGCGGAAGGTTCACCATCGCCCGCGCGAAACCGCCGGAGCCGCCATGATCGACGTTCGTGCCGCCAGCCTCGGCTTGCGCCGCGAAACCGGAAGGATCGGGTGCGTTCGTCACGAATTTCAGCAAGCCACCCAGCGTGCTCGAGCCGTAGAGCGTGCCCTGCGGGCCGCGCAGCACTTCCACGCGCTGGATGTCGAATGTGTCGAGGTTGGGCGCGGTGTTCACGCCATTGGCCAGCGCGCTGCTCGAACCGTAAGGCGTCTCGTCAAGATAGGTGCCCACAGTTGAGCCGACGCCGCCGGCATTGATGCCACGCAGGATGAGTTGCGGATGCGTCGGCGATGCCTCGCTGAGGCTCATGCCCGGCACGTTGTTGATGAAGTCCTCGTAGCTGCGTGCATTCAGCCGGTCGAGATCGTCCTGTCCCACGACGGTGACGGCCATTGGCACGTCCTTCAGCGGCGTGCTCCGCTTGCTCGCTGTGACGACTACTTCCTCGATGGACCCGCTGTCGGCGAAAGCCGGTGCGGCCAATGCCAGCAGTGAAATTGTGCCCAACAATGCCGTTGTGATGCGACGAGCCATGCGAGTCCCCCTAAAACTTGCGCAACGGGACAAACGTCGCCCATATTTTCTAATAATGCAACAATTTTCATATATGCTAAATTCGACAGCGTGCATGAACGAAAATAAGGTTGGGGCGGACGGAGACTCACCCATGGCAGAACACCGGCTAAAGCTGGCAGATCGGGATATTGCGGGCCGGACATCGGCGCGTCCGGGTGCTGCGCTCAAAGCGCTTCGCATGCAAAAGGGCTGGACGTTGGCGGAAGTCAGCAAGCGGACCGAGCTGCCGGTTTCCACGCTTTCCAAGATTGAAAACGACCGGATGTCGCTCAGCTACGACAAGCTGGCGCGGATCAGCGCCGGTCTGGGCGTCGATATCTCGCAGCTCTTTGCGCCACAGATCGTGGGCATGCCCGGCGCGACGGTGAACGGGCGGCGCAGCGTCACGCCGGCGGGCCAGGGGCAGGCCATCGAGACGGACAATTATGGCCATCTCTATCCCGCGGCGGATTTTCTCAACAAGCGGTTCGTCCCGGTAATCGCCGAATTGCATACGCGAACGCTGGAAGAATTCGGCGAAATGATCCGCCACTCCGGCGAAGAATATGCCTACATCCTGGAAGGCACCGTGGAGTTTCACTCCGAGCTGTATGCGCCCCTGACACTCCACAAAGGCGACTCGCTCTACTTCGACAGCGGCATGGCGCACGCTTACCTCAAGGCCGATTCCGGACCCTGCCGCGTCCTGTCCATCTGCTCCGGTCCTGAATCGCAGCTGATGGAAGCGGTACGGCGCGACAATGGCAGCGGCAAGGCTGCGCCCGGCCGTAAGCGCAAATCGAAATCCTAAAGGCCTAGCGGGTTCTTTTCGCGCGGAAAGAAGTGCTGATCGCGCTTCCTGCGATAATCGATGGCTGCGAAATCCATCTGGATCGCGCCCGGCGTCGCCACGGGAATGATGCGGTCCGCGATCGGTCCAAACAGCGCCTGGAAATGCCAACTCGATTTCACCGCAATCATCCGCTTGTTCTTCAGATCGATGCCAAGACCGGTGAATGCATCCGGCGAGAACGTCTGTGTGCGCGTGGAATTCAGCACGACGTCGATGCCGTTGATTTCAATCCATACGGAATCGCCCATGTGACTGCGCGCCGGCCCAAGCCCCTGCTGGTCATGATCGACGCGAAACGCTTTGACCGTCGCGACTACATCAAACGGCTCACCGGACGCTGGCCCGCATTTGCCGCCGATGCGCAGCGGCAACGTCGCGCCAACGCCCGCTTCGGCGCATGTTTTCACACCGACGGGATCCCAAATACATCCGAAAACTGCGTCCTGAACACGCTGTTCCAGCATTGCGCGCAACAGCGCGACGTTGTCGCTTGGGGCGCCCCCGCCGGCGTTGTCCGCCGTGTCGGCCAGCACCGCGCAGCCATTGGTTTCGCGTGCCGCCCCAAGCGCTTCCTCGATTCTGGGAAAGCGCGGCAGCAACGCGTCGCGCGCGGCGTAAATCTCTTTGCCGATCTCCGTCGAGACGGCTTCGGCCAACGCGGCATCGCCATCCGCGATAACGAGCATCTTCGAACCAGTCTCCGGCGTGTCGCCCCAGGGAAAACCATGCGCAAAGCTGACCGACAGCACCTTTGGGCGCTGTTCTGCCGCGCTGCATTTATCGACAAGGCTGCGCATCGGCTCGGTGGTGGTCGGATAGAAACCCACCATCCGGCAATCGAACAGGTGCGAGACAGGCTTCAGTTTACCTTCGGCCATACCCGCGCAAATGTCGAAAAGCTCCCTGCCCCGCTCCATGTAGTCGGTATGGGGATATTCCTTCATCAGGATGATCGCATTCGCTTTCTCGACCATCAGCGGCGTCAGATGACAATGCGGATCAAGCTCCGCCCCCACCGCCACTTTCGGCCCCACGGCCTCGCGAACACGCGCGAGAATATCGCCTTCGCAATCGTCGCATTCCTGGGACACCATGGCGCCGTGCAGGAACAGCAAGACGATGTCGAATGGCCCCTTCGCCTTAAGGTCGCGCAGAATCTCATCGCGATAAGTTTCATAGACGCTTTGCACGGCGCGGCCCGAAGGTTGGGCAGACGCGAATAGACTCTCGACGAATTCGTAGCCCCGTTCCCGGCAAAGATCGCGCCAGCCGCATGCGAGCACACCCATTTCCGAGTCTTTGCCGCGGGTGGTCACGTCGCCGTGAAACGGCCCCTCTTCCGAGAAGCCCCGCACGCCCGTGGGCCATGGCGCAAAGGTGTTGGTTTCCGTGATCAGTCCGGCGGAGAAGACGCGCATGGCCATCAGATTTTCTGATTGAGAAAAATATTTCCATAGAATAAAACAATATCGGTATCAAAAGCTCAAGCCGGAAAGATCTCCTCTCCCTGATGCAGCCCGCAATCGACAGCATCTCGGAGTATCCACCGCGTCGCCGAGGGTGGTGGGCCGTGGCGATCTTCGCGGTTGCGGCGGTGCTCTCTTATACGGACCGGCAAATCCTTGCGCTGCTGGTCGACCCCATCCGCGGTGACCTTCATATCTCCGATACCCAACTCAGCATCCTGCAGGGTGCCGCCTTCGCCGTTCTCTATTCCTTTATCGGCCTGCCGCTCGGCCGCGTCGCCGACATTGTGCCCCGGCGGATGCTGCTCGTCTTCGCCGTCGTGATGTGGAGCCTGGGCACGATCCTGTGCGGGCTTTCCCACTCCTTCGCCGAACTCTTTGCCGCCCGCTTGCTGGTTGGTGTGGGCGAAGCCGCGCTCGCACCCGCCGCCATGTCGCTGATCGGCGATTACTTTCCACCCGCTGTGCGCGCCACGCCGACCGGCGTGTTTCTTACCGGCATGGTGATCGGGGGCGGCAGCGCCATCGCCATCGGCGGATTTCTGCTGAGCGCGGCGCAACACGCCATGTTCGCAGCGGTGCCCTTCATTGGCGCACTTCCGCCCTGGCGCAGCGTGTTGGTCATTCTGGGAATCGGAGGATTGGTTCTCGCGCCGGTATTTTTCACGCTACGCGAACCAGGCATCCGGAAATTCTCTTTGCGCGGGATTGGCGCACGCTTGCTCTCCCTCACCGATCTGTTCCGCGCGTTTCGCGGCCAATACGGGATACTGCTTCCGCTCTATGGCGCCATGGCCATTGGCTCAATCGTCGATTACGCGATCCTGTCGTGGACACCCGCATTGCTCGCGCGCCGCTTTGCGTTGACACCCGGCGAGATCGGCGCGGGATTGGGCAGCGCTGCCATTGCGGCCGGCCTGCTCGGAACGCCGCTTGGCGGCGCCATAGCCGATTGGGTGGCAAAGCGGTTTGGACCGCTTTCGCGCGTGAAGCTGTGCGGCGTCGTTATCATTGCCGGTTTCGTCGCCGCGCCCATTGGTATGCTCGCGACGCCCGGGGCGACGCTGGCGAGTGTGTTCGCCTGGATTCTCATCTCATCCATCGTGGGAACGATCGGTATCGCCACGACACTCGATCTGCTGCCGCATGAAAGTCGTGGACTCGGTACCGCGACGATTGCTTTCTGCAACACCATCGTGGGATTGGGTCTTGGTCCGACATTGGTGGCAATGGCCAGCGACTACATCTACAAGTCACCATCCGCCGTGGGCCTTGCGATGACGACCATCATCGCGCCTTCAGTTCTTGCCTGTGCAATCTTGTTTTATGTGGCGTCACGTTCGGCGCGCAACGTCCGCGCGGCGGCGTCATGAGTGATAATTTCGGCGGCACGACAACCGGCCCGCGCAAAGCAGCACTTGTCAAAATTCCCAATTTTCGGTATTTAGCTAAATACCAAAATATTGAAATAATGCCGGCCACTGCCCCATGACGGACGAGTTTGACATCGTGGTAATTGGCGCCGGCATTGCTGGCGCATCGGTCGCAGCGGAACTCGCTCGATCTTGTCGTGTCGTCATGCTCGAGCGCGAAGAATATCCCGGCTATCACTCCACCGGGCGCTCGGCGGCATTGTTCTCGGAGATTTACGGCAACAGCGTCGTGCGGGCGCTGTCACGCGCCAGCCGCAATTTCTTCTATGCGCCGCCGCCTGGCTTTGCCGCGCACCCGCTCGTCAAGCCGCGCGGCTCGCTCTACATCGCGCGCGAAGAACAGCTGCCGCATCTGGAAACCTTCGCGCAAAACAAAGATCTCGCAGGTTCAATCCGCCGTTTGACTCCTGAGGACGCGCTGCGCGCCTGCCCCATTCTCCGCCCGGATTACGTTAGCGCCGCTCTTCTGGAAGATGACGCAGCCGATGTCGATGTGAATGAGTTGCATCAAGGGTTTCTGCGCCAATTCCGCAATGCGGGCGGCAGACTCATTGTGAACGCCGATGTGAAGTCATTGCCGCACAATGCCGGACGCTGGACCGCAGAGACGAACGCCGGCGCATTTCGCGCGCCCCTCATCGTCAATGCGGCGGGCGCATGGGCCGATGCCGTCGCGGCGAAGGCCGGCGTTGCTCCGTTGGGGATTCGTCCTTGCCGGCGGACTGCACTGCTCGCGGAATTGCCATCCGGGCTTGCCGCCGATACATGGCCGATGGTGATCGACATCGATGAGAACTTCTATTTGAAACCTGATGCCGGACTTCTTCTCATCTCGCCCGCCGACGAGACCCCCGTCGCGGCATGTGACGTGCAGCCGGAAGAATTCGATATCGCTGTCGCCATTGACCGCGTGGAACAGGCTACAACATTGACCTTCCCCCGTATTCGCAAACGTTGGGCTGGCCTTCGTTCGTTTGCGCCGGACCGGTCGCCGGTCATCGGCTTCGATTCCGGGCAACCCGGATTTTTCTGGCTCGCGGGCCAAGGCGGCTACGGCATTCAGACCGCCCCCGCCGCCGCGAAACTGGCTGCCACGCTTCTGCGCGGCGATTCCGTGGGCGCTTTTGACGACATTCCCATCGCGCAACTCTCTCCGCTGCGTTTCACCTCGCGCGCGGCGATCCGGAGTCACGCGTGAACGAAGATTCGCGATCCACGGACTGGTTCGGTCATCCGCGCGGCTTGACGATTCTGTTCCTCACCGAGATGTGGGACCAGTTCTCCTTTTTCGGCATGCGCGCGCTGCTCGTCTATTACATGACGAAAGAGCTGCTGATCACCCAGACGCATTCGTCCTATATCTACGGCCTGTATTCTTCTTTCGTATATTTTACGCCGCTGATCGGCGGGGTGATCTCTGACCGCTGGCTGGGACGGCGCCGCGCCGTGATCATCGGCGGTTCGATCATGGCGTTGGGGCATTTCCTGATGGCTTTTCCGAGCGCCTTTTATTTTGCACTGGCTACGATCGCTATCGGCAATGGTCTTTTCCTGCCCAGCCTCGCCAGCCAGATCAACCAGCTTTACGCGCCTGACGATCCCCGCAAGGCGACCGCCTATAATATCTACTATGTCGGTATCAATCTCGGTGCGTTCCTAGCACCCTTCGTGTGCGGCACGGTCGGCGAGCTTTATGGTTGGCACTGGGGTTTCACGCTTGCCGGCATCGGCATGGTGATCGGGCTCTTTACCTATCTTGGCGGCTCGCGCTATCTGCCCAAGGACAATGGCGCAGCAGAAAGACGCATGGAGCCCGAAACTATCGCACGCCCGCGCGCCAAGCTTGAGGTTTATCTGCTGCTTCTCGCCGTCATTGCCATCGTGGTGATTTTCCGCGCTTCTTACGAGCAATCCGGGAACACCGTTGCGCTTTGGGCCGACAGCGGCGTGAACCGGCAGGTGACGCACAGCTTCTCAATTCCGATGACGTGGTTTCAGTCGCTCAATCCGCTCGTCATCTTCCTCTTCACACCTGTGATCGTCGCCTATTGGACGTGGGCGTCGAAACGCGGGCGCGATGCCGGAAGCATCGGCAAGATGGCGATAGGTGGCTTCGTCGTCGGCGTGTCCTATCTCCTGCTGGCACTCATCGCGCACACAACGGGCGATGCGCGGGCAAGCTGGCTCTGGCTCGTTCTCTTCTTCTTCGTGTACACCATCGGAGAATTGTTCATTCTGCCTGTCGGGCTTGGCCTATTTGGCAAGCTGGCGCCGCTGGAATTCGCCGCTACCGCTATCGCGGCATGGTTCATGGCCGCATTTTTCGGAAATCTTGCGGCTGGTTTGATGGGCGCACTTTGGAGCGTTGTCTCTGTGCCCGCCTTCTTTGTCATTGCCGGCGGTGTCGCGATCCTGTCCGGAGCATTGCTCTTCGCCCTGAGTGGCTGGGCGCATCGCATCGAGATCCGCGCGTCAGCATCCGCATCGACAGATCATGATGCGATCGACGCGGCAGCGCTGGTGGCGGATTCCCGGCACTAGTTCAGGCTGCGGCGTCTTCACCATCTACAACACGCATCGCCCTCTTCGTCCGGCATCGCGAGCTTGTAAAGTATGGCTATGGCCAGTCCCGCATTACGGTCGGCAAAGAGCGTGATCGGCGTGGTGGCGCGAGAGCGCGCGATATTCGCGAAGCCTGCGCCCATAACCAGGATGAACTGCCGTAGCACTTCATTGTCGGACAAACGCTCGACTTCCGGATCGAGGTGGCTTCATTCCGTCCCGCCCCCTGCGGAATGCCCGAATGCAATCCGCCGAAGCCCCGCTCGGCAGGATTTCCCGCCAATATGTAAAATCTTTTTCAAACTTTGGGTTTGGAGGCCAAAAGCACCCGTGGCCATTATCGGGTGACTGCACATCTTGTGTGATCGGTTAAGATCGGCCCGTGTCGCAGTGGCTATACGCTAAACGCCACCTGCCGTTTGCAGCGGCCAGCAAATCAGCGATGATGATCGAGCTTCGAGATTCCCCGTCTAACCTAATCAATCTCTTTCGAAAAATTCTAGGGTTCTTCAGCCCTGAAACGCCCAAATCCCCATCCCTAAGAAACTGTTAATGGCTTAACACTTTCCCGGAAGTGAGCAATATGAGCAAAACGGGTCCAGCCCTTTCCTTGACTTCACAGTTAAAAATCGCTGGCCGCGCGCGTGATGCCTTTCTGCGCCACGGCTTCGATAACATGACGATGGTGACTCTCGCCAAGGAATGCGAGCTGACCCGGCGCGGGCTCTATCACTACTTCAGCAGCAAGGAAGAAGCCTTTCGCGCGACGATCCAGCTGGAGAACAATGAAGGATTGGAAAACGGCAGCGCGGCCGCCCGAAAGGTGCTGGCGAGCAAGCGGCCCACCGCCGTCGATACGATCGTCGCTTGGCTCGACGCGCGATATGGCGACGCGCGACGCAATATCAGTGCCTCGCCCTTTGGAAAAGAAGTCAACGATGCCGCATTCGTGGTGTGCGGCGATGTGATGAACGAGTTCGCTGTCCGCACCCACAACGAGCTTGCCGATCTGTTGCAAAATCTCGAAAAGCGTAAGCTTCTGCGCATCGCCAAACCGGCTACACCGCAGCGGATCGCTCGCCTCCTCGCCGATGGCGCGCGCGGCGTGAACCAGACGCGCCCGCCACTCCCGAACGACTCGCTGGCGCGACGCTATCGCGAAATGTCTGCGGCCATTCTCTACGGCACTACGAAGAAATGATCTTCGCGCTCACATAATTGGCGTGCGGCCTCGTCCCAGATGCCTGCAACTATTTCATTCACTCACATTATAATGAATGTTGACGTTACCCTCGCGCGGCCCCATGCTGGCAAAAAACAATACATGCGCCGAAGTCTCAGGGAGGGCGTTCCGTGAAAAATGGTGCCATCGCGTTCGCGGGGCGGCGCAATCGTTCGCCCGGCGCACCGTCTAACAGCCAGGGCCTTTGACCGATGGTCACGGAGGTCTCCGCCGAAGCCGGTGTTTTCCCAACCGCGACACAGCCCGGCGCGCGCGCCTGGGCCGTGCTCGGCATGCTGTGCTTTATCTATGTGCTGAATTTCCTGGATCGGTCCTTGCTGTCGATCCTCGCCAAACCCATCCAGGACAGCCTGCACATCACCGATGGGCAATTGGGCCTGATCAGCGGGCTCTTCTTCGCCCTCTTCTATTGCCTCATCGCCATCCCGGTAGGCTGGCTTGCCGACAAGACGAACCGCGTCTGGGTGCTGACGATCGCGTGCGCGATCTGGAGCGGCGCGACCATGGCCTGCGGCGTCGCATCGAGCTACGGCCAACTCGCCGCCGCGCGCATGACGGTGGGTTTTGGCGAAGCCGGCGGCGTGCCACCCTCCTACGCGATTGTCTCCGATTACTTTCCGTCCGGCCGCCGTGGCACGGCGCTCAGCATCTATAATCTCGGTCCTCCGATTGGCGCGGCGCTGGGAACGGCGTTCGGCGCCTCTATCGCCGCGGCCTATAGCTGGCGCGACGCCTTCATTGTTTTGGGTTCGATCGGGCTGCTTGCCGCGCTGCTACTGCGGATCATCGTTCGCGAACCCGTTCGCGGCGGGCTCGATCATCCCTATCAATCGGCAAAGGACGCCAGGTCCGGATTATGGCAGACGATTGTTGCATTCTTTTCCAAGCGTTCGCTCGTGCTCGCGGCACTGGGAAGCGGCGTCACGCAGATCATCACCTATGGCGCGGGTGGTTTCACCACCCTCTTCCTCATGCGCGAAAAAGGCATGACGCTTGGTGAAGTCGCGATCTGGTCCGCACTGGTGACCGGTATCGGCATGAGCGCGGGTATTTTCATATCCGGAAGAGTGCTCGACCGATTCACGCGCCGCTGGAAGCAAGCCTACGCGCTGGTTCCGGCTGCATCGCTTGCCTTGGCGATCCCCTTTTTCATCGGATTTATCTGGGCGCCGACATGGCAGCTCGCGCTAGTCTTCCTCATCGGCCCATTCTCCTTGAATTATTTCTATCTCTCGTCGTCTGTCACGCTGGTTCAGGAAGAAGTGCGTCCCGATCAGCGCGTCATGTCCGGCGCATTGTTGCTGCTGGTGATGAATCTGATGGGCATGGGCATCGGCCCGACTTTTGTCGGTGCGGCGAGCGATTACTTCCACGCAAACCATCCGCACAATTCCCTGCAACTCGCCTTCTGGCTGCTCGTACCTTTTTACATCGTCGCAATCGCGCTGTTCCTGTGGCTGGCGCGCGTGCTTAGAGAAGAACAACTCGCAAGCGGAGACGCACTCTGATGATCGCTCGCCGTCTTATCCTCTGCCTCGCAGCCGCTCTCGCTGTCGCGGCAACCTCCGCATCCCAGGCCGCGCAAACGGCCACGGTGAATGCGCCCGCTGGTCAGCTGCAAGGCACGACCGAAGGCACGATGCATGTTTTCAAGGCGATACCATATGCTTTACCGCCCGTAGGGCCGCTGCGCTGGAAAGCGCCCGTACCGATGCCGCGCTGGTCGGGCATCAAAAACGCGACCGAATACGGCCCCGAATGTGTCCAGCTCAAGAGCGCACTCTCAAACATCTACTCGGCCGATCCTTTGCCCATGAGCGAGGATTGCCTGACGTTGAACATCTGGGCGCCCGCCAACGCGCATAACGCGCCGGTATTCTTCTGGATCTATGGCGGCGCGTTATGGGGCGGCGCCAGCCGCGATCCGCTCTATGACGGGGCACAGATGGCCAAGCGCGGCATCGTTGTTGTGACGATCAACTACCGCCTCGGCGTTCTGGGCTGGCTCGCCCATCCCGAACTCAGCGCGGAGTCGCCGCTCAACATCTCCGGCAATTACGGCCTGCTCGATCAGATTCAGGCGTTGCGCTGGGTGAAAAGCAACATTGGTGCCTTTGGCGGCAACGCATCGAACGTGACCATCGCCGGCGAGTCCGCCGGCGGTCTCAGCGTCATGTATCTGATGGCATCGCCCGAAGCGCGCGGATTGTTCGCGAAAGCCATCGCACAAAGCGCCTATATGGTTTCCACGCAAGCGCTGAAACAGCGCGAACATGGCACGCCCTCCGCAGAGGATAGCGGCGTAAAGCTTGCTGCTGCGCTTCATGCGTCAAATATCGCCGCACTGCGCGCAATGGATCCGCAGACGCTCACGGCCGCCGCGGCTGCGGCGCTTTTCGCGCCATTCGGCGCGATCGACGGCCACATCCTGCCGGCGCAACTCGTTGATGTTTTCGACAAGAGAGAGCAGGCGCCAGTGCCGATCCTCGCGGGATTCAACGCCGGCGAAATCCGTTCGCTCCGGATTCTCGCGCCGCCGCCGCCCGCAAGTGCTGCCGATTATGAGAAAGCCATTCGCGCCAGCTATGGCGACCTCGCGGATGAGTTCCTGAAGCTTTATCCCAGCACCAATCTGCAGGAGAGCATCTGGGCGACGACGCGCGATGCACTCTATGGCTGGACGTCAGAGCGGCTTGTCCGAAGGCAGACGGCCATCGGTCAACCATCCTTCCTGTATTTCTTCGACCATGGCTATCCGGCGGAAGATTCCGCCGGCTACCACGCATTCCACGGAAGTGAGCTACCGTTCGTGTTCGGTACAATGGATCACACGCCGCCGCTCTGGCCGAAGATTCCGGCGACGCCGAATGAGGCAAAGCTGTCTGATGCGATGCTCGACTATTGGACCAGCTTCGCGCGCACCGGACATCCGCAAGCACAGGACGCGCCCGCATGGCAGCCGTTCGGATCCGCGGAAGCCTATATGGATTTCACAAACGCGCCACATCCTGCCGATCATCTACTGCCGGGGATGTACGAACTGCACGAGGAAGCTGTTTGCCGTCGCAAAGTCAGCGGCGATCAGCCCTGGAACTGGAATGTCGGCATCGTTTCGCCGACACTCACCGATCAGAAGGGGTGCCCCTGATCGGCGGGGCTATTTCTTCAACGCCGAGAATCCGGCGGCCATGAAATCGGCCATGCGCGCTTTGATGGCTTTGAGGTCATCGGACTTGCAGAGCCCGCTCGAAAGGCGGTCAAGACGTCCACTGCGCGACAGCGAGTGCATGAAGCTGCCGGTCACGAAGTGATACCCCCAGAAGATGTCTTCTTCGGGAATGCCCGGGAGCGCTTTCTTCAGCAACCCGATCAAGCGCAGCACCACCGGATCGAAATGCTCATCAAACATGGCGCCGCCTTCCGGCGTATTGGATAGTTGCGATCCGAAGGCGCCGTAGTTTTTCCAGCCTTCGCCGCCGCTCATATAAAGATCGAAGTCGGTGTCCAGAAAGACGTGCAGCGCACCGGCGACCGTCGGCTTTCCCTTCACTTCCTTCTCGTACTGGTCGAGCGCTTTCATGCGGCGCTCGCTGGTCACGGCAGCGCGCCGGACGAAGACCTCCTTGAACAAGGCAAACTTGTCTTCGAAATAGTAGTGCATGAGCGACGTGTGCACGCCAACCTTCTGGGCCACATCGCGCAAGGTCACGCCATAAAGGCCATGCTTGGAGAACAAATACTCCGCAGCGTCCAGAATCTGCTCCAGCGTCTCGGCGCGCTGCTCGGCCTTGGTGCGGGGCGCTGCCTTGGCGGCTTTCTTGACGGGCTTCGACTTGGTTCGTTTCATCATTCGACCCTTGTAACGTGCGCCGAAGTTTCCCGGCCAGCCATTTGGCTGGGTGGCTCCGTCCCGCCCGATTCAGGCCGTTGCGTATTCTGCGCGAAGGCGATTCTTGTCAATTTTTCCCGTAGGCGCCAGTGGCATATGCGCCACCTGAATCACCTGGTCCGGAATCCACCAATCGGCGACATTGCCGCGAAGCGCCTCCAGGAGGGTCTTGTCGTCGATGGTATGGCTCTTCTGCGGCTCGACAATCAGGATCGGGCGCTCTCCCCATTTGGCGTCCGACTTGCCGATCACCGCAACCAGCCCCACGCCCGGCAGCCGCCCGATGATCCCTTCGATTTCTCCCGGATTGATCCACTCACCCCCCGATTTGATCAAGTCCTTGGAGCGACCGGTGATGGTGAGGTTGCCGTCATCATCGATCATGGCAAGGTCGCCGGTATCGAAATAACCTTCACTGTCTAGCGCCTTCTTCTCGGCTTTGAAGTAGCGATCGACGACGCTGGCCCCCTTCACCTTCAGATGTCCCGTGACATTCCTCTGCTGGGGAAGTGCGTTTCCGGCTGCATCGGTGAGTTTCATATCGAGTCCCACAGGCATGCGGCCTGCACCCACGGCCCGTTCGGGTCCGCGCGGAGGCGCAGCTGTGCCAAGCGGCGAGAGTTCGGTCATGCCCCAACTCGTCTGCACGCGCGCTTGGAGGCGTTGCTCCATGCGTTCGATCAGCGCATCCGGGCATGACGACCCGCCGATGAGCACGCGCTCCAGCGTCGGAACATCGCCGCCTGTCGCGTCGAGATAGTCCATCAGGCTCTGCCAAACCGTCTGGACACCCGCCGCGATGGTGACGTTTTCTTCGCGGATGAGCCTGGCCATATTCGCACCGTCCGCTTGGCGTCCGGGTAGAACGAGCTTTGCCCCGACAGCCGGCGCCGCAAACGGAAATCCCCAACCGTTCGCATGAAACATCGGAACCGCGACGAGGATCGAATCGGCCGACGTCAGCGCGATCGCATCGGCCTGCAATGCCCGCAACGTGTGCAGGTAGTTGGAGCGATGGGTGTAGAGCACGCCCTTCGGTGCACCGGTCGTGCCCGATGTGTAACAAAGTCCCGCCGGCGCTTCTTCATCGAAGTCGCCCCACTTCGTCTCTTCGCCGAGCCTGACGAGAAGATCTTCGAACGCGAAGGTGCGGCGGTCGGAGATCGCCCGCAGTTCGGCCTGCGCACTATCCAGCAGCACGACCGCTTCAATCCCCGGACAATGGAACACAAGCTCGAGCGCCATGTCCGCGAGGCCGGCACCAACGGCCAGAATACGGTCTTCTGCTTCGTTCACCATCACGGCCAGATGCGCGACTGTCAGGCGTGGATTAAGCGTGTGGCAAACGAAGCCCGCACCCATCGCGCCGTAGTACATCTCAAGATGATGCTGAGTATTCCACGCGAGCGTTCCCACCCGATCGCCGACGCGCAGCCCCAGTTTCTCGAGAGCGCCCGACAACCGGTTGCTGCGCGTGCGCAAGGCGGCATAACCGATGCGGCCGCCCCCTCCGGTGACAATCTCGCGGTCTCCCCACCACTTGGCGGCGTGATCGAGAAATTTGTCTACCGTGAGAGCGTAAGATTGCATGAGCCTGTGAGAGAACGCTGAAAGAAGCTCGGCCGCCGGCAAATGGGACGCCGGCGGCCGACAGGGAGCATCGGTTAGAACGTCTTGGTCAGGCGTATCCCGTATTGACGCGGCAAACCTGCATAGAGACCGCCAGAATTGTTGGACGCCACGTATTGCTGGTTCGTCAGGTTGGTGCCGTAGAGCGTCACGAGCCAGCTGCCGGTGCCATACTCAAGTTGCCCATCGAGCAAATTGCGCGCGCCAAGCTTGTAGCCCACGGCAGCATTATCGAATATGGACGCCCATTGGGTCGACACGTGCGCGAAACTGATGCGTGGAGTCAGGGTGCTGTCATTGCCCAGACTGAATGCGTACTGGGCACTGACATTGTAGGTGAAGCTGGGCGCGTAGGTGATCGGATTGCCCTTCACATTGATGCAGTAGGGCTGAACACCCCCCGTCGGGCCCGCCGACGGATTACAAGTGCCCGGATAGAGAGCCGCAAGTTGGTTGTATGCCGGATCGATTCCCCAGAAATTTCCGATCTTGGTCTTGAGCAAACCGACGCTGCCGGTGAAGGAGAATGACCCAAACGTGCCCTGCACCTCGGCTTCGGCGCCATAGTTTATGGTCGCCTCGGGAAGATTGACCTCGTAAGTCTTCAGCGGAGCTGCTGGATCAGGCAGCGTGACCTGAAAATCATTGTACTCCGTATAGAAGGCGTTCACCTCCGTGCGCAAATGTCCATCGAACCAGGACGACCTCTTCCAGCCGAGTTCGTAGTCAGTGTCTGTCACCGGGCCGAACTGCTGCGGGGTAAAGGCATCGGGCGCGGGGTTCAGACCGCCGCCCGTGTAGCCAGTCGCCACGAAACCATAAAGGTAATCGCCTTCGTTGACTTTCCAGTCGATCGCCGCCTTGTAAGTGAGATGAGATGACGACTGTGAGTTGTTGTCGAAAGCGGGCGTGCCAAATGGCGTTCCGCCATAACTCCAGAAAATGGCGTCGTTCTTCGAGCGTGCCGTCGTCCAGCGTCCGCCCAGCGAAATCGAAACATCGTCGCTGAGCTTGGCCTCGACCTGCCCGAAGGCCGCGAGGTTTCGATTGGTCGTCTTTCCCTGGAACGTATAGGATCCATACTGATAAAAATTGGCTGGATTGGGTGTTGGATCGGGGAAACGCGGTCCAACGGTGATGTAGAACTGGTAGGGCTTATTCCAGGAGTAGTCGTTTTCCTGTCCATACAGGCCAAGCACCCAGGTAATCCGCTGGTCGTCCGGAGAAATTAGGTCGAATTCCTGCGAATAGACTTTTTCGCCGACATTGTCGAAGAAGAGCCAGCCCCCGGTGGTACCCGGCCCGAAATACGGAAAGTCCCCCGGATTTGTGCTGTCCGTGAGATCGAGATCAGTGCGCCAGCGGGTGTTGCCGACATTGTAATCGGAGATGGACCGAAGCTTGATGCCGTCTCCAAACACATAGTCGAGTTTCAAGATCGCGCGCTGCATCCGATCTAAGCGGCCCTCCGGCGCGTCCGCGCGGACGTGGAAGAGATTGCTGTCGTGATAGTTATTGGGGACGCCGTAAGGCGCCACCGGAGCGCCGAGTGGCAGCAACTGCGAGTAGGGAACGGCGGGAGCAGCGCCGAAGTCCTGATAAAGCGCGTCATATTTAAGCGAAGCGGTGAAATTGCTCGTCGGTTGCCACAGGACGCTTACGCGGCCGGCAGCTTGTTTCAGGTTGGCGTTATTGTAACCCGGCTTGCAGCCCACATATTTGTCATGCGGACAGTTATCTGCCGGGTTGCTATCCGTCATCGTATAAAAGCTGTCTCTTTTCTCGCCAAATCCTGAAACGCGAATAGCCAAGTCGTCGGAGATGGGAATGTTGACGGCACCTTGTAGTCCTTGGTCGTTGTAATTGCCGTATTGACCCATGACGTAGCCGCCATAGCCGCCGCCGATTTCGGGATCGTTTGTATTGACGAATACCGCGCCACCAGTTGCGTTCTGGCCTACGAATGTGCCTTGCGGACCGCGATACACTTCGACGCTCTTAATGTCGTAGAACGGCTCTGCGGTCAGATAGCCCGGAAAGGTGGAGGCTCCGTCGCGGTACAGAACCACGCCGATCGGCGTCTGGCTGTTGTGTTCACCCTTGCCGATGCCGCGAATGTCGAAGTCGATGCCTTGCCCCAGATCGTTGACCGTCAGGTTGGGAGCGAGGAACTGCAGATCGTTGACGTTCAGGACGCCGCGGTTCTGTAGATCATCACCGGTCAAGACGCTCGCGGTTGTCGGCGTCGTCATCAGATTCTCGGAGCGGCGTTCCGCCGTTACCACCACTTCCTCGATACCACTTTTGGAGGTGCTGGCGGATGATCCAGCGCTATCGGATGCCGTCTGGGCGTGAACCGCACCGCAGCAAACAAGCGCAAGAACAGATGTCGATAGGCCTAGTTTGAGCCTCATGTATTCCTCCCCTTTCGCCCGTAGGCGATCCCCGCGCTCTTCGGCACGTTTCGTGACGCTGGCAGGAAAGCGGCCATCCGTCAATATTCATTCACATACGGATGAATATCTTTGGCCAGGTGATATCTGCGCGCAACAGGTCTGCCCCAAAGACGGTGAAAAGCGCCTGTTGCGCCGGAAAAATAAGGAGAAGCTGGATGGCTACCCGCGGACGGACGAGGTTAAGGGCGCACCCTGGCCCGCCATTCAGAAGCGAACCAGCAAGCCGGCCGATACCATCTGGCTTGTCGCGCGCGAACGCGCTTCAACACCATATTCGACGAAAGCACTGACCGTTTCGCTGATCGTTTTCGCCGCGCGGATATCCGCCAGCGCCGCGTCCCGTCCGGTCCGGCTGGACAGTGTTGAGAACCCTGCCAGCGGTGCGCCGTCCAGCACAGCGTCTGTCCGCGCAATCGTGCCGCCGAAATCGTGCACCCAGGCCAGCTTCGCGGTGAGATCCAGCCCGATGCCGCCGGAAAGGCGGTTCAAGTCGGCATCGCCACCGGCCAGAAGGCGCGGCGTGCTCAGATGTCCGCGCTGCACGTCCAGAGACAGGACGCCCGCGCCGGTTTCGTCAAATGCATCGCGCAGGACATAGTCGTAGCGGAATTCGCCGAACGGCACGACGACGCCGTCGCCATAATGAACGGCAAAGTCGCCCGACGCCGACCATCCATCCGCGTTGCCGCTGGCTGTGCGCGTCAGTCCACCAATCTCGATGAGCCGCTTGGTCTTGAAGTGGCTGTAGCCCGCCGAGATATTCTGATCGAAGCGCCACAAACCTTCGGTGAGGCTGCCATAAAGAATGAACTGCGTGGCTTTGACGTGGGCCGCTGCTGCATCCTCTGTGTGAACATCCGAAACCGCATAGCCGGCAGCGATGCCCAAAGTTCTGTCGGGCGCGCGAATGAGATCGAAACCGGCAACGATGCCGCCGGCGCTGTCGCGATTGCCCGGCGCGTTGCCGTCGCTATTGATCGTGGTCCACTGCCCCACGGCATGCGCCCAGAACGGCGACGTATTGCTTAATTCCGCCGGCGTGACGGACATGGGTGCGTTCAATGCCGCGAAATCGCCCTGCGGCAAGCCTCCGACAAGTGAGGCCGCAACACCGGAATCGCTGCCGCCGGTTTGTATCGCGCTGGTGAAGAGACGACTGAGCGATGACGCCGCCGCCAGAGCGTCGCCATGCACCGAGCCTGCAATCTGGTCGAGCGAGGGGCCAAGATCTGTGACCGGCACACTATAAACAGCATTCACCACGACACCTTGATCGCCGGTCGGAACATTGCCCGGCGCACCGCGGAGACCATCGATACCGGTGCCAGCGGCGCTGCGATTGTGCGTGTCATGACCACCAAGCGCGTCCAGATGCGCGTAAGACAGCGGCGTGACAACCAGATCGATGCTCGTCGCATCATAGAAAACATCGAAGCGCGTTCCCGGCGCGAGGCCCGATGCAGGTTCAGTGAGGCTTGAGAACATCCCGCTCACGCCGCCTTCCGCCGTGACGACGGTGAAATGCTGGCCAAGTGTCGGCGAGAAGCTGTTGGTCGCGCTGCCAGTAAGACCTCGCAGGACAGGTGCGATCGTGCCGCCCGCCGTGTAAGTGCTGAGCGGGCCGGTCACGACGACACGCGAATAATTGCCGGCGCCATTGCCCGTGCCCGTTCCATCGATGTCGAGCATCAGCGTGCTGCCCGCGCTTTGGACGACCGAATGGGTGAAGGTCAGTGTACCTGGCGAGTTGCCGGGGCGCAGCGTGCCCGCGACCGTCGTCGCTGCGTCGATAACGCCGGTACCGCGCAGCGTGCCGTCACCGGCAACAAGCAGATCGCGCCCTTCGAACACGCCATTGACGGCAAACATGCCGCTCTGAACCGTGCCACCGCCATAGGCCAACACATTCGAACCTGTAGGGATGACATATTCGGCGCTGGCGTTCTCCACCAGCAGACGGCGTCCGACGTCATCGGTGCCCGACGTCACCGTGCCGGCCGAATTTATGTCGATCAGCCGCGGCAGGTCGATCGTCACCGTGAAAACGGTGTTTGACGCCATCGAGTCCGCGCTGCTGTTGGTGTTCGGCAGGGTCGATTCGATGCCGCCGAAGACATAGCCAAGCGTGACGCTGTCGCTGGTGGCTTCCGCCATCACAGCATCCAGGTCGATGACGCCATTGTCGAATTGCGGAATGCCCGCGGCGGCAAAAAACCGCGAAGACGCACCGAACAGCAACTGATTACCGGGGTTGACGGACTGGGACAACAGCGTCGGAAATTCCGTCGTCATCAAATCCTGGCTGAGCTTGCCGTTCTTGTCGATCACGATGGTGGTGATGACGTTGTTGAACGGCAATTCCGGATCTGCGTTGAAGGTGTTTGTCGCCGGATCGAATGTGCCGCCACTGATGCCGCCGAACAACGTGGCGTAGTCAACGCCCGTGACCTGCGAAAATGTGCTGAAAGACGCTGAAGAATAGAGATTCAGCCCCATCTTCAAAGTATCGGGCGCTGCGGGATCGGCCATGTGGGGCACGCCGTCGGCACCGATCGTGACCGGTACGGTCCACGCGCCGCCGGTGGCGGTGAACACACCCCCGAGCGCCACCAACTCTTCGCTCAGCGCGCCGGTTGCCGGATCGCTGTGCATGATATCGATCAGATTGTAGTCGCGCCGGCGATAGATCGATTCATCGCCGGGGCTTGGCGTGGCGCTGACATTGGTGATGGAGAGCGAACTCCCCGTATCAACGATATCAAAACTGCGCACCTGGTCGGTGTAGTGTCCATTGGCTGTCGGGTTATAATCGCCGTCGAAATTCTGGCCGAACACCAGCATGGCGCGGCCGTTCACCTCCGACAGTTCACCGCCAGTCACCTGCAGGGATGGATCCTGGATGGTGCGGAAGATACTGGAGATCGGCGGCGCAGAAGACGACCCTTTCACCCAGGCGATCAGACCGTTGAGGTCGATCGAGGTCAGCGTGTCATAGGTCAGGAACGCATTCGTCGTGGTGTCGAAGCCATAACCGCCGACAACATAGAGCTGACTTCCGACCTGTGTGCTTTCCTGCGCCGTGGACGAAAGTGCATCTATAATCGACACGGGTAGACCGGAACCGTCGAGCGAGCGCGACCAGCTCTGCTTCGTCACCGGATCGACGATCCAGACGGTATGGTTCTGATCTGCGGGCGGGAAATTGGTCGTGCCGCTGAAGGTAAAGCCGTGAAGGCCATTGGTACGACCGCCCAGCATCACCCAGTCTCCATCGAGCTGCGCGCCGGCAAAGGATTGCAGCGTCGGCATCGGCGTTGTGCCGAAATCATCGACGGCGAGGCTGAGATTGTAGGGTAGCGAAGCGCTCGAAGACGGCAGTGTGACGTCGGGCGTCTGATTTTGCGCCTGCGCGGCTGTTGCCCAAAACATCACAGCGGCAGCGCTCGCGATCAGTAAACTGCGAAACGTGACGTTTCCCGACGCCATGCGTGCCCCCTCGGCCAGCGAATCGACTCCAGAACGACTCTACTCCTCCACTCCTCCAAAGGCCGCGCGGGAGGAGAGCGGGCGGTCCGTTTTGCGGGCGTACCCCATAGGGCGAGGAGAATATATCCCTATCTGCAAGAGTGACATTAATGATAGGGAACTTTCGTCCGATGAGTTCGTTTTTCCAAGCTAGCTGCGGCGGCGAGCAACAGCTCGGACATCTCCTTCTTGAAAATCGAATTACATACAAATGTACCTGCCTCGCCCATTCGGTCCGAGCTTTTCAGCACGGAGCGGCTGGAGCAGCATGCCAAAAGCCTCGCTGAAGCACAGCGAATTGGCCCAGCTCCGCTCCGGATCGTTTCCCTGCCAAGGAAACTCAAGCGAAACGCCCGCCAGCTTGTTGAGGATTATCGCGCACTCGCGAAGACGGCCAACGCGGCGAAGCCGATAACCTCGGCGGGCGAATGGTTTCTCGACAATTTCTATATTGTCGAAGAACAGGCGCGAGAGGTCGTGAAGGATCTCCCGGCCAGCTATTATCGCGAACTTCCAAAGCTGCTGGACGGCCCGCTCGCCGGCTATCCCCGAGTCTACGGCATTGCCTGGGCCATCGTCGCACATAGCGACAGCGCCCTCGATGTGGACCGGCTCAGGCGATTCATAGACGCCTATCAAAGCCTCACGCCACTTATGACAGGCGAGCTTTGGGCCATCGCGATCACCCTGCGCCTTGTTCTCGTCGAGAACCTTTCGCGCCTGACTCACAATGTCGTCGCCCGCGTTGCGGCTGGCGATCGTGCGGAAACCGTCGCGAATGACATCACCACTGCGCTGCTGCGCGAAGAGCCGGATGCCAGCGTTCTCGCTCACTTGAAAGACGAGACGATAACGCCGGCCTTCCTCGCCCGTTTCGAGCAACGCCTGCGCGATCAGGGGGCATCGACCGATTCCGTGCTGCGGGAAATCGAACGTCAGCTCGAACTCCACAACACCTCCGCGAACATGGTGATACAGGCCGAATATCAAGCCCAATCCGCTGACGACATCAGCGTCAGAAACATCATTACGTCGATGCGCCTGATCTCGAATATCGATTGGGCGGATTTCTTCGAGAGCGTCAGCCTCGTGGACAAAGCGCTGTCCGCCACACCGAACTACGAGTTGATGGATTTCCCGACACGCAATCGCTACCGCCGCGCGATCGAACATTTCGCCCGCCGCGCACGCTTGGGGGAAATCGAGATCGCGCAGCGCGCCGTGCGCGATGCGCATGCAGCAGAGCGTCTGAATAAGCCACCGCGCGAGCGCGACACGGGGTTTTATCTCATCGGTCAGGGACGGAAAGGCTTCGAAAAGCGAATCGGCTTCACACCGACACTTCGACAACGGATCACGCGCGCGATAGCGGCGACGGGCCTGGCAGGCTACCTGCTGACGATCACGGCTCTGTCGATCGCACTCGTCGGGTTCATTCTTGCCTTGGAAGCCCGTTCCGGCGCACCGCACGATATCCTAATTTACCTCGCTGTGCTGGCACTGGTTCCGGCGTCAGACCTAGCGCTTTCGCTCGTCAACCGCTTCGCCACCAAGCGCAAAGGGCCGGAACCGTTGCCCGGCATGGCGTTGAAGAATGGCACATCCGATGCGCAGCGCACAGTTCTGGTTGTTCCTGTCCTGCTAACGTGCGCCGAAGATATCGAAGAGCAAGTCAAACGCCTTGAGGTCCATTACCTTTCAAATGCCGAGGCGGGCCTTCAATTCATTCTTTTGTCGGATTGGGCCGACAGCGATACCGAGCACACTCCGGAAGACGATGCGCTTCTCGACGCCGCCCGCGCTCAAATCGCCGCGTTAAATGCACGCCACGCAGGCCCCGAGAAGCCGCTCTTCCTTCTGCTCCACCGCAGGCGCTTGTGGAACCAGGCGCACAGCAAATGGATGGGCTGGGAGCGCAAGCGCGGCAAACTTCACGAACTGAATCTGCTTCTGCGCGGCAACCGCAACACAAGCTTTATCGATATCGACGGAATGCTTGCGGCCGTGGGGCAGAATGTGCGCTACGTGATTACTCTGGATGCCGATACGCGCCTGCCGCGCGGCGCCGCAATGCGGCTCATCGGAAAGATGGCGCACCCGCTGAATGCGCCCCAACTCGACCCGCAAACGGGCTGCGTTGTGGCCGGGCATGGTGTTCTGCAGCCCCGTGTAACACCCAGCCTGCCGATCGGTTCAGAGAGTTCGCTCTTCCAATGGGCGTTCTCCGGTCCCAACGGCCTTGACCCTTACACATTCGCCGTGTCCGACGTCTATCAGGATCTCTTCAGCGAAGGCTCGTTTGTTGGCAAAGGCATCTATGACGTCGATGCCTTCGAACGCGCGCTCGATAAGCGCATTCCCGAAAACAGCATCCTCAGCCACGATCTTCTCGAAGGCACATTCGCCCGGGCTGGGCTCGCCTCGGATGTCGAAGTCGTCGAGGAGTTTCCTTCGCGATACGATGTGGAGTTGTCGCGTCAGCATCGTTGGGTGCGCGGTGACTGGCAGTTGTTGCCTTGGATTCTCGGCTTTGGCGATTCACGAAAGTCGACGATAAAGAAGCCACATCTTCCGGCACTTGGCCGCTGGAAGATGATTGACAATTTGCGGCGTTCCCTGTCCGCGCCAGCATTGCTGCTTTCGCTTCTCTGCGGCTGGCTTCTGCCTCCCGAGGCCGCGATGCGCTGGACGTTGTTCCTGTTCGCGGTCATCGCGATTCCACCACTTCTGCCGATCGTCACCGGGATATTGCCGACACGGCGTGGGTTTTCCCGCCGGTCCCATTTGCGAAACCTGGCGCGTGACGCGTTGCTTGCGTTAACGCAGCTGCTGTTTACCGTCTCCTTCCTCGCGCGCGTCGCATATCTTTCCCTCGACGCCATCGCGCGAACGCTCTTCCGGGTCTTCTTCAGCAGACGACATCTGCTGGAATGGATGACCTTCGCGCAAAGCAAATATACGAAGCGCGATGGTAGCTACAGCGTCCTCGCCTTCCAGCTTCTGGGAAGTTTCGCGTTCGCCGGAATTGCCACGGCGGCCATCCTTTTGCGGTCACCCCACAATGTCTCCACTGGAGCGCCTTTTCTGGCGCTCTGGGCACTGTCCCCGGTCATCGCGCGTTGGGCGAGCCTATCGCCGAAGACGGAACCGCACCTGGAGATTTCGCAATCCGACAAGAACGCGCTCCGGCTGGCCGCGCGGCGCACATGGCTGTTTTTCGAACGCTTTGTCACTGAGGGTGAAAACTGGCTTCCGCCCGACAATTTCCAGGAGAACCCCAAACCGGTCATCGCCCACCGGACATCACCGACCAATATCGGTCTTTATCTTTGCTGCGTTCTCGCCGCGCGCGATTTCGGATGGATCGGCACCGTTGAAACCGTCGAGCGGATGGAAGGCACGCTTGCGACGCTGCAAAGGCTATCGCGCTACCGCGGGCATTTCTTCAACTGGTACGACACCAGAAATCTGGACACGCTGAACCCACGCTATATCTCCACGGTCGACAGCGGAAATCTGGCGGGAAATCTGCTTGTCGTGAAGAACGCGTGCAAGCAGATCGCGGACGCGCCCGCTGCTGCAACCCGCTTTGACGGTTTAAACGACGCCGTCAATCTGCTTCGCGAAGCCGTAGCTGTTCCGCAAGGGATCGCAGAGCCCATGCGGCATGAGATGCGGGACATGCTCAGCCGGCTGGACGCCATCATCCAGTCGAAACATGGCGACGTCGTGGTCTGGGAGCATCTCCAGGAAATTGAGGATCGCGCGCAGGTTCTTGCCACCGAACTTTCGCAGTTAGGAAGTGAGAAGCTGCTTCAACGCGAAGCCATCGAAGCGATCTCGAACTGGGCAAAAAGCCACCGCAAGGACCGGGAAATCTACGACCATTCCGGGAAAACGTCGGACGCGCTTTCGGAACGCCTCGCGCGCATCCGCGAGGTCTGTCGCCAGCTCACCGAAGAGATGGACTTTGCATTCCTTTACGACAAGGACCGAAAGCTTCTCAGCATCGGCTATCGCATCGACGATCAGCAGCTTGATGCCAACGTCTACGACCTCCTCGCATCGGAGGCTCGTCTGTCGAGCTTCTTCGCCATCGCGAAAGGCGATGTGCCGACGCGGCACTGGTTCCACCTTGGCCGCACACTCACACCGCTTGGACGCTCATCTGCGTTACAGTCCTGGTCGGGATCGATGTTCGAATATCTGATGCCGACACTTATCATGCGCGAGCCGGCGGGCAGCCTGCTGGCGCTTTCCAATCGCTCCGCTGTGCGCCGCCAGATCGACTACGCCTCCGACCTCGGCTTGCCCTGGGGCATTTCGGAATCGCAATACAATGCGCGTGATCGCGACCAGAACTACCAATATTCGGGTTTCGGTGTTCCCGACCTCGGCATAAAGCGCGGGTTGGGTGAGAACACGGTTATCGCGCCTTACGCATCCGGCCTGGCCGCCATGGTCTCGCCGGTCGCCGCGCGCAAAAACCTCGACCGTCTCACGCGCATCGGCGCACTCGGCGTCTATGGCTGGTACGAAGCCATCGACTACACCCGCGCACGCCTGCCGGAAAACAAAACCGATGTCGTGATCCAGGCTTATATGTCCCATCACCAGGGCATGATGATCCTCGGCATCGCGGATGTGATCTGTGACGGCGCGATGCGCGAGCGCTTCCACACGGAGCCGATGGTGAAAGCCACGGAATTACTATTGCAGGAACGCATGCCACGCGATGTGTCCGTGGCGCGCCTGCCACCGGAAATGAACACTGGTGCGGTGACCATTTACGACAGCGCACCTCGCGCGCCGCGAAAATTCACCTCACCGCACACCGCCACGCCGCGCACCCACCTTCTTTCAAACGATGATTACAGCGTGATGCTCACTGTGGCCGGATCGGGATATAGCCGCTGGCGCGACATCGCCATCACGCGCTGGCAGGAAGATACGACGCGCGACAATTGGGGTTCTTTCATCTATCTCCGCGATCTTGGGAGCGGAAAAATCTGGTCCGCCGGTCACCAACCCGTCGGCGAAGAAGCCGATAGCTATGAAGCTCTGTTCTCCGAAGATCGCGCCACGATCACGCGCACGGACGGCGCGCTGACCACATCGCTCGAAGTCCTCGTCTCGCCCGAAGACAATGCCGAAGTCCGAAGACTGTCGATCACCAATCGGGGCACGCGCTCCCGCGAGCTGGAGGTCACTTCTTACATGGAGCTGGCGCTTGCCCGCCCCGCGGACGACGACGCGCATCCAGCGTTCTCCAAGCTCTTCATTGAAACCGAATATCTGCGCGAAAACGGCGCATTGCTGGCTACCCGCCGCCCGCGCGGGACCGCCGATCAGACCATCTGGGCCGCGCATCTGAGCATCGTGGATGGCGATTCCGTGGGCGACGTTCAATACGAAACCGATCGCGGAAAATTCCTTTCGCGCAACAGGACGGCGCGCGCGCCAGCGGCTGTCTTCGGCGGCTGGCCGCTCTCCAATGGCTCCGGCGCTGTGCTGGACCCTATATTTTCCCTGCGCCGTCGCATTCAAATTCCGCGCGGACGCACGGTGACAATCGCCTTCTGGACCATGGCGGCGGAAACCCGCGAAGACATCATCAATCTCATCGACCGCCACCAGGAAACAACGGCCTTCAATCGTGCCGCGACCCTTGCCGCAACGCACGCACAATCGCAGCTTCAATATCTGGGTCTGGTGGGAGACGAAGCCCATCTTTTCCAGTTCCTCGCGAACCATGTGATCTATACAGACGCGGCATTGCGCGCGCCGCGCGAGATGCTGACGGCGGCGGCTCCCGCTTCCATCGCGCTTTGGCCGCTCGGCATCTCCGGCGATCTTCCAATTGTCGTGGTCCGTATCAACGAGGAAGAACATTTGAGTTTCGTGCGCCAACTGATCCGCGCGCATGATTATTGGCGCATGCGGCGGCTGGCGGTTGACCTTGTGATACTGAACGAGCGCGCCTCTTCCTATGCGCAGGACTTGCAGAAGGCGCTGGACAAGATCGTGCACACCTTCGATCGCGGCCAAGAGCAAGGCGGACAGCTCGGCCGCATCTATCTCGTGCGATCCGATGTGGTGGGCAGCGAAGGTACGCGGGCACTGCGCGCGGCGGCACGTGTCGATCTTAGCGCCAGGCGCGGAAGCCTCGCCGATCAACTGTCAGCGCTCATCGCGACCGATGACGATGCGAAAAAGGCGGCGACTACGCCGCGTGCGCCCAACCGTCCTACAGAACCGCCACCCAGCCTGCCCGCCTTGTCGCTTAACCACTACAACGGATATGGCGGCTTCTCGCCCGACAGCAATGAATATGTCGTTGTTGTCCGCCCCGGCCAGCCAACACCCGCGCCGTGGATCAACGTGATCGCAAACGAAAAGTTCGGCTTTCAGACATCGGCGGAAGGCGCCGGCTTCTCCTGGGCGCTCAACAGCCAGCAGAACAAGATCACGCCATGGTCGAATGACCCCGTTTCCAACGAATCCGGCAGCGCGATCTACATCCGCGACCTGGCGAACAACGATCTGTGGTCGGCCACCGCGTCGCCCATCGCCGATCCGGCGTTCACTTATGTGGCCCGCCATGGTCATGGCTACTCGCGATTTGAAACAACCGGGCGCGGCATTGCGATCAAGCTTCTCGAATTCGTACCACTGAAGGATGCCATCAAGATATCGCGTTTGCGTGTTGCCAATACGACCAAGCAGGCGCGCAGGCTGTCACTTACCCATTTCGCCGATTGGTCGCTGGGCCAGCTCCGTACGAGCGCCGCGCCCTATGTGGTCACCGACGTTGATCCCAACACGCGCGGTTTCTATGCCTGCAACCCGTCCAATGCAGATGTGCGTAATCAGGTCGCGTTTCTCGATATGAAGGGTTTGCAGCAGAGCTGGACAGGCGATCGTCGAGAATTTCTGGGGCGCAATTTTGCCAAACACGCGCCCGCAGCATTGCTGCGCGAAGAACCGCTGTCGGGGCGCACCGGTCCGGGCTTCGATCCCTGCGGCGTCCAACAAACCGAGATCGTTTTGGTGCCCGGTGAGGAAAAGGAAATCGTTCTCCTGCTCGGCTGGGGCGCCAACAGGGACGACGCGCAGGCGCTCCTCAAGAAGTACCGTGAGACCGATCTCGATACAGTCTTCGCGGAGGTAAAAAACTATTGGGACGAAACGCTCGGCGCCTTGCAGATCAAAACGCCCGATCCGGAGATGGACGTTCTGGTCAATCGCTGGCTTCTCTATCAGACGCTGTCGTGCCGCATTTGGGGGCGCGCGGGGTTCTATCAGGCATCGGGCGCCTATGGCTTCCGCGATCAGCTCCAGGATGGCATGGCCCTCACCCATGCGCGTCCCGCGATCGTGCGCGAGCATCTTTTGCGTGCGGCGGGCCGACAATTCCCCGAAGGCGATGTGCAGCATTGGTGGCTGCCCGAAAACGGGAAAGGCATCCGCACCAGAATTTCCGACGACAAATCCTGGCTCGCTTATGTCGCTGCGCAATATGTCGAGACGACGGGCGACGCATCTGTGTTGGACGAAGAACTTTCATTCATCAGCGGTCCACAGCTGCGCGAAGGCGAGCATGATGCCTTCTTCCAACCGGAGACCTCCACAGAACGCGTCTCCCTCTATGAGCACTGCGCCCTGGCGCTGGATGCATCGCTCGCCGTCGGGCAGCATGGCCTGCCTCTGATGGGCACCGGTGACTGGAACGACGGCATGAATCGCGTGGGCGAAAAGGGCAAGGGCGAAAGCGTCTGGCTCGGATGGTTCCTGCATGAATCCCTCGCGCGCTTCATGCCGCTTGCCGAAGCCCGCAAGGATGCACCGCGTATCGCCCGCTGGCTCGTCCACATGGATGCGCTGCGCGAAGCCTTGGAGCGCGACGGTTGGGACGGCGCTTGGTATCGGCGCGCCTTCTTTGACGACGGCTTTGCGCTCGGCTCCGCCGCCAACCGGGAATGCCGTATCGATTCCATCGCGCAGGCCTGGAGCGTCATTTCCAAAGCGGCCGCACCGGACCGCGCCGCGCGCGCCATGGAAGCCGTCGACAAATATCTTGTGCGACCGGAAGACCGGCTGCTCACATTGTTCGCACCGCCCTTCGTCGCCAGCCAGCATGACCCCGGCTATATCAAAGGCTACCCTGCCGGCATCCGCGAGAATGGCGGCCAATACACGCATGGCGTGCTGTGGAGCATTATCGCCTTTGCCATGATGGGCAATGGCGATCGGGCGGGCGAACTGTTCGCAATGCTCAATCCCGTCAATCATTCGCGCACACGCGCGGAAGCAGAGCGCTATCGGGTCGAACCTTATGTCGCGTGCGGTGATGTCTATTCCATGTTGCCCAATGCCGGCCGTGGCGGATGGACGTGGTATTCCGGCTCGGCGGCGTGGATGTACCGCACTGCGGTCGAATATATTCTGGGCATCCGCTTCGCCGGGAATAGAATTTTCATCGCGCCGGTCATTCCCCGGCGCTGGCCGAAATTCGAAGTCACGATCCGGCATGGATCTGCGACCTATGAAATCAAAGTGGACAATGCCGCCCAGAGAAGTAGCGGAATTTCAAGCGCCACCGCAGACGGTACGGCCGTTTTGCCCACGAATGGTATCGCACTGGTGGACGATGGAAAGACGCATCATATTGAGATCGTGATGGGTGAACCCGTGGAGGAAAGTATACAGAATGTCCATTAATCCTCACGCGGGCACGCTTGTCGGGCCTTCGGAAGTTCTCGATGTCGGCAAACTCACTGAGGCGTTCTTCAACAAGAAGCCTGATGTTTCAGTTGCTGCGCAGCGCGTGTCCTTTGGCACATCAGGACATCGAGGGTGTGCCTTCGACACGACTTTCAACGAAAATCACATCGTGGCCATCGCACAGGCCGTGTGCGCATACAGGAAGACACACGGCATAGACGGCCCGCTTTTCATCGGGCGCGACACCCACGCGGTTTCCGAACCGGCGTTCCAGGTGGCATTGGAAGTTCTCGCCGCCAACGGCGTGGCGACGATGATCGATGACAAAAATGGTGTCACGCCGACGCCGGTCGTGTCGCGCGCCGTCATTGATCACAACATCGGCCGCACCGATGGGCTCGCCGACGGGATCATCATCACGCCATCCCACAATCCTCCGGAAGATGGCGGCATCAAATATAACCCGCCGCATGGCGGCCCGGCAGGAACGGAAATTACCTCCTGGATCGAAGCCCTTGCGAACAAGCTTTTGCAGGAGGGTTTGAAGGATGTACGCCGCCAGTCAAAGCCGCTATCGGCGCCCGGCATTGCGCGCTACGATTTTCTCAACAAGTACATTGAACAATTGAACGACATCGTCGATCTGGATGTGGTTCGTTCCGCCGGGCTACGCATCGGCGTCGATCCGCTCGGCGGCGCGGCCGTTCATTTTTGGGCGCCCATCGCCGACCGCTTCAAACTCAACCTCACGGTAACGGACGACACGGTCGATCCGACCTTCCGCACCATTCCACGCGACTGGGATGGCAAGATCCGCATGGATTGTTCGTCGAAATATCCGATGCAGCGGCTTATTGCGATCAAAGATCGTTTCGACATCGCTTTCGCGAACGACACCGATGCGGACCGGCACGGTATCGTCGACGCCAATGGCCTGATGGAGCCCAATTCCTATCTGGCAACGAGCGCGCATTATCTGGGCAAGCACCGCGACGGGTTTGCCGTCCGAAAGATCGGCAAGACCATCGTTAGTTCGTCGATTGTCGATCGCGTCGCCGCCGGGCTGGGCACCAGCATCATGGAAGTGCCGGTCGGCTTCAAATGGTTCGTCGATGGCCTCACCGACGGGCAGATATTCTTCTGCGGTGAAGAAAGCGCCGGCAGTTCTTATCTTCGGCGCAACTGCAAAGTGTGGACGACCGACAAGGATGGCCTCATCGCCGGCTTGCTCGCCGCGGAAATGACAGCGCGTGACGGCAAAACGCCGAGCCAGCAATTCGCTGACATTACGCAGGCCGCAGGCCGCACCTACTATGCGCGCATCGACAGCCCAGCGGACAAACCGCTGCGCGATAAGATCGCCGCGATCACGACGGAAAGCATCAAGCAGGACTCTTTGGCAGGCGATCCCATCACCCGAAAGGAAACCACCGCGAGCGGCAATGGCGCAAAGATCGGCGGCCTCAAGCTTTCAACCGAAAAGGGCTGGATCGCCATGCGTCCCTCCGGCACCGAAGACATCTACAAGGTTTATGCGGAAAGCTTTGTCGATGAAGCTCATCTGTCCAAGCTTCAAAAGGAGGCTGCGCAGATCGTGAAGGGACTCTGATGGATCCGTTCAGAGATCTTCGGCGGTGAGTATCGTTGGAACAACCGGCTGGACGATTCTGGCTCCATATAGAGCGCAATTCCCAACCGATGGCAGCCATCTGCGGCGTTACGCAGCGCGCTTGAATGGCGTAGAGATCAATTCCTCATTTTATCGGCCGCACAAACGCGCGACCTACGAACGCTGGGCAACTGCAGTGTCTGCGGATTTTCGCTTCTCGGTGAAGGTGCCACGCTTCGCCGCCGATCCGCCCCGCGCACCTGGCGACGGAGAGCCAGGCGGCGACACGCGCCTGGCGCATTTTCGGCTGCACGGCAGCCCCAAAATCTATTATTCCGATTATCCGGAAGCCACGCTTGAAACGCTGGCACCGACGTCTGCCTGAACGACCGCCGGCAACCCGCAGATCTCGGGCACCCTCTAGGAGATTCGCCGGGTGTATGGCGTGCTCATCCTTTGTTGCGGTGCGCGTGGCGAGCTGTCGCTGGCGACCATGCGCGGAGTGTGCACGGAACTCGGCTTCGTAAGCCCCGGCGATGCCGCTGCCGTCCTTATCCGGTTGCGTGTCATGGGACGCGGGCAGCTGCCGGACGCAACAGGGAATGGGAGGAAGACGAATGGTACAGTTGGGTGGGCTCGAACCACCGACCTCCGGATCCACAAAATCTGGCTTGGCTTCTAATCTGTTGATTTTCCTGGCTCTAGCTATCGCGGATAGGGCCAGAACGCGAACGATTCAGCAGCACTTTCCCACCCGAAGTCCCACCTAACTCGATCAAGCTCCTCTCGTTCCAGGAAGAATTCACGTCTTTTAATCTAGCACTCCCGAGCGGCGTAAGGTTGAGATGATTGACGCCCCATGAGCGAAGTCCCTAGTGATCCCATCCATGCCGTCGGCAAAAAAGTATTTTCCTGACTCGAGTTGATTAAAGGCCGGTTGCGTAAGGATGCGCGCAGAACGGGCCGGTAGACCCGGTAGAAACCACTGTGCCATCTAACTCACTGTACCAACACCGGTTGGCGGCCGCGCGGACTTCGGTTTACCAATCTCCGATGCACTGTTCGACAATGGCAAGATAGCGTTTTTGAAATCGGTAGAGGCACGTCAGATCGTCATCGATGAAAGCCGTTCTCGAGACTAAACCCACATCAGTTTCGAGCGCCGACTCTTCCGTCCGGTCTCCATTCGCCGTCCCGCCTTCATTGCCGGACCGGAGCAGGAACTGGTCCGTAGCCTTACGCTCCTAGAATGGCCACGGCGGAAAGGCCCGGCGCGCCGTAGACCTGGCTATAGGCGACCTTTGGGTTCTCCACTTGGCGCGCACCGCCGCGGCCGCGTAGCTGCTGCACGTTTTCGTAGACCTGTCGCAAGCCCGACGCACCGATGGGCTCGCCACAGGCGAGGCATCCACCATCGGTGTTGATGGGAAGCTTTCCGCCAACGCGCGTCGCTCCATCCGCGATGAGCTTCTCCTGTTCGCCGTCCTTGCACAGGCCGTTTTCCGCCATGTGCATGATTTCGGCACCGGACTCCGTATCTTGAATCTGTGCGACGTCGATGTCTTGCGGGCCGACGCCGGCCATTTCATAGGCAACCTTGGATGCAATCTCGGTGGGTGATGGACCGCGCTTCACTTCCAGTGACGGAGAAAATACTTCGAACGATCCGTTCACACGCGTGCGCACGGCCGCGCCGCGAATGCGGGGACCCGCAAGGCCCAGCTCTCGCATTTTCTTGTCCGAGGCGAGAATGAGCGCAGCGCCGCCTTCCGCGGGCGAGCAGAACATGAATTTGGTCAGCGGATCGCTGACCATCTGTGAATTCAGAATCGTCTCGGCGTCGACCGGCTGCTTGCGCCAGCTGTGCGGAGCTTTCACGCCGTTCTCGAATGCCTTCTCCGCCACGCGTGCCAAGGTCATCGGCGTGATGCCGTGAAGCGCCATGTAACGCTGAATCTTCATGGCAAAGAATTGCGTGGTCAGCATCATGCCGGTCTCGCCGTACCATTTGGGCAGGCCCCAGGCTTCGGGGTCCGGGTTGAAGGCGCCACGCGGATGCTTGTCGAAACCAAGCACGACGCCGAGATCGAATTCGCCCGACTTGATGGCCCAATAGCCGGAAAGCAGCGCCGATCCCCCGGTCGCGCAACCGTTCGCAACGTTGATGAACTGGACGCCCGTCAACCCCAGGCGCGGCAACATCGCATCGGCATTGCCCGCGGCCGAGGAGCCGCCGAACGCGAAATGAATGTCCTTCCATTCGATTCCCGCATCCGCCAGCGCCTCGCGCACGGCGATCACGCCCTGATCGAGGCCGCTCTTGTCGTCATGACGGCCGAAAGGGTGAATGCCGGCACCGATGATGTGGACGTCGCTCATGGTTTTCTCCTCAGGCGGCTGGACGGAAGGCGTAAGTCAGCGGCGCATCACCCGTCGCGCGGGCGAACGGAATGGCTGCAAGCTCCATCCTCATGCCGATCTTCAAACGTGCAAAATCGTCGATCTTTATGCGCGTCTCGACGATGATCTGTCCCGGCAGTTCGACATAGCCAAGAGCGAACGGCTTGAAACTGCGCTCGTCATCTGCCCCCGCATAGGGCGGCGATTTCGGGCGGAAGCGCTGCACCGTAAACGACCAGAGTGTGCCTTCGCCGGCCAAGGGCAGCTTCTCGTATTCGGCGGCTTCCGGACCGGATGGAAAGGGAAAAACGATGCGGTCGCTCTGCTTGTGGCGGCCGCCGATGAGTTGATGCCCGGCGGGGTCGATCAGGTTCGGGGCGATCGGGTCGGTCACGGCAAACTCCCCAAGCGGCATATTTTGTTGATTTTACACCCTATCAGCGTCTACAAAAAAGTCACTACTGACTTATACCGGATGATTAGATTGTTTCTGTAGCCGGCCGCCGAGAGCCGAGCAAGGGGAGGACGTTATGGACGCGAAAGAGGCCACATCCCTGGGCGACGTCGCGCGCATCCAAGCTGCGGCCCGGGGTGATGCTGTCGCCTTCCAGTTCGAGAGCCGCTCCACCAGCTTCGCGCAGTTCAACGCCAACGCGAACAAGGTGGCGAACGCCCTCCTCGCCGGGGGTCTGAAAAAGAATACGCGTGTCTGCTACCTCGGTAAGAACAGCGATCACTACTACGAGGCGCTGTTCGGTGCGGCCAAGGCCGGAACGGTGATGGCGCCGGTGAATTGGCGGCTGGCGCCCCCCGAAATCGTCTACATCGTGAACGACTGCCGCGCAGAAGTCCTCCTCGTAGGACCGGAGTTCATCGAGCTCGCACGGAAGATCGCACCCGAGCTATCCACCGTTCGCCACATCGTCGCGATGGAAGGCGGTGGAGCGGATTGGCCAAGCTATGAAGCGTGGCGCGACGCGCAGAACGACGAGGAACCCAGAGTCGCGATCGACTGGAACGACGTGGTTGTGCAGCTCTACACCTCCGGCACCACCGGACGGCCCAAAGGCGCGATGATCCGCCATTCCGGAATCCTCGGCATGCGTCGTCTGAATCCGGAAACGCAGGCCGAGTGGAACAAGTGGTCCGCGGACGATGTGAGCCTTGTCGCCATGCCGGTATTTCACATCGGCGGCACCGGCTGGGGCATCACCGGCATCGTGAACGGCGCGAAGGGAGTGGTGGCGCGCGAATTCGATCCGGGCAAAGTTCTGGACTTCATCGAGAAGGACAAGATCAGCAAGATCTTCATGGTGCCAGCCGCCATGCAGATCGTGGTGCGCAATCCGCGCGCACGCGACGTCGACTATTCGCGGATGAAATACATCCTTTACGGCGCGTCGCCGATTCCGCTCGACCTGTTACGTGAATGCATTGAGGTGTTCGGCTGCGGCTTCGTGCAGATGTACGGCATGACGGAGACGACGGGCACCATCGTCGCCCTGCCGCCGGAAGATCACGACCCCAAGGGTAATGCGCGCATGCGCTCCGCTGGCAAGCCCCTGCCGGGAGTCGAGATCGCGATCCTCGATGACGCGGGAAACCCGCTGCCGCCCCGCGCGGTGGGCGAGATTGCGACACGCTCCATCGCCAACATGGCCGGTTACTGGAACATGGCGGATGCGACGGCGAAAACCATCGACAAGGATGGTTGGCTGCGCACCGGCGATGCGGGATATGTCGACGAAGACGGTTACGTTTATATCCACGATCGCGTGAAGGACATGATCATCTCCGGCGGCGAGAACGTCTACCCCGCCGAAGTGGAAAGCGCGATTTACGGCCACCCCGACGTCGCCGATGTCGCCGTGATCGGCGTACCGGACGAAAAATGGGGCGAAGCGGTGAAAGCGGTGGTGGTGAAGAAGCCGGGCCGCGAACCGAAGCCCGACGACATCATCGCGTACGCCCGCGAACGCATCGCCGGGTTCAAGACGCCGAAATCCGTCGATTTCGTCGAAGCCCTGCCCCGCAATCCCAGCGGCAAGATCCTGCGCCGTGAACTGCGCGAGCCCTATTGGGCGGGCAAGGAACGCCGGGTCAACTGATTAAGGAGAACAGCATGAGCTTCGTCACGGTTTTCGGCGCGAGTGGGCGGCAAGGTTTGGCGCAGGTTCGGCAACTGACGAAAGCGGGCCATCGCGTGCGCGCGATTTCCCGGCGCAGCGATCCGTTCCTCGGTGAGCGGTTCGACAACACAGAAGTCATGGCCGCCGATCTGGACGACGCGGATTCGCTCGCTCGCGCGGTTGCCGGCGCGGATGTGGTGTTCTTCACCCGCCCGCTGATCCAGGCACGCGATCCGATCGCGCGGATCACCGCTCTCGGCTGCGCGGCGCAGAAGGCGGGCGTCAAACGGCTGGTGTTCAACACCAGCCTCTATGTTCCCGAAAAACCTATCGGCCAGTTTACCTATGACATCGCGGTGAAGATGGAGAACACTTTCGCGGAAACGGGCGTGCCGCTGACGGTGTTCCGCCCGGTGCTGTTCATGGACAATCTGCTTACCAACTGGGCGCGGCCGTTCATCGTGCATGAAGGCCGTTACGTCTATCCGCATCGTCCTGATCTCGGCGCGAACTGGATCAGCCTCGACGATGTGGCAAAATTCATGATCGCGGCGATGGACCGCGCCGACCTGGAAGGCGCACGCATCGTCATCGGCGGTCCGGAACGATTGACGCCGCCGCAGGTGGCGCAAATCCTGAGCGATGCGGTCAGTCGTCCCGTGCGCTACGATCCCTGTACGCCCGAAGCCTTCAGCACCGAATTGGTGAAAGCCTTCGGCGATGAATTCCCTGCCGCAATGCGCGCGCCCACTGAAGTGCGCATCGCGGAGTTCTATCACTTCAACAACGACTCGCCGATCAGGCCTTTCGAGGTGGACATGGCGCCGGTGCTGAAACGCATACCCGTGAAGATGGAAGCCCTCCGCGACTGGGCGGCTCGGCAGGATTGGTCGGACAGCGCCAAACGCCCACCCGCGGGCTGATCAGTCGCGTGCCCAAGCCTTTGCTTCCGGTGAGGCCACCCAGTGGATCGCGTTGGCGATCAGACGGCGGTAGTTCGCGTCGGCATAGGTCGGCGGGCCATCTCCGGGCTGCAGATAGACCAGCGGCGATTGGCGCGCGCGCTTTACCCAGCCGACGAGGCTCGATCCGTCGTCATGCTGCCAGCCTTCGTTGGAATACAGTGTGCCCGTGATCGCCAGCGTCGCCGAATAGAAATTGTCGCGCGCAAAGACATGGCCGGAGCGCAGCAGCGGCGTCATGGAATCCTCGAATACCTCTGAGAGATAAAGTTCATCCGTCAGCGAGAAGCGCGGCGGGATACCTTCCAGCACCGGATGCGACGCGACGGTGGAGATTTCGTGCTGCACATCGTGCCGATAACCGGAATCCGGCCGCGCCTGCCCGCGCAAATTCATCGGCTTATAGAGAAATCGGCCGCCTAACAGCTCCGCATATTCCTCCCACGCCGGCCACCCTGCGATAGCGTGATGCAGCGCTACGATGCCGAAGCCGGAATCCAGCAACGCGCGAAAACCACATTTGAAATCCTCGGACGGTTCGACAAAGAGCGCCCCGTCGCGGAAGTCGATGCCGGGCATGTCGTACAGCACCAACGCATCGAAGCCTTTGACGGCTTCGGGGTTCATCAGATTCTGCACCGCGGGTTGTTCGACGAGCGAGGCGCTTACGCCCTCCATCTCATCGAACATCGCCATGAATGGATCTCGCAGGTACGGATGACCTTTCGCCGCGATGAGGACGTTGAGCTTTTCCCCGTAGCGGACGATAGGCACTAGGCGACTTTCAGAAGCTGCTTGCCGAAATTCTCGCCACCGAACAGGCGCATCAAGGTGCGCGGCGCGTTCTCGAGCCCGTGCTGCACATCTTCCTTGTATTTGATGCGCCCTTCGCGAATCCACTGCGTCACGCGCGCCCGCGCCCAAGGATATTCGCTCATGAAGTCGAGCACGATGAAACCCGACATCGTGGCGCGCTTGAAAATAAGGTTGAAATAGTTCTCCGGTCCCGCGGGCATCTGCCCCAGCTCGTAACGCGAAATGCCACCGCAGACGACAACGCGCGCATGCAGCGCCAGCTCGCCCAGAAGATCGTTGAAGATCTTGCCGCCGACATTGTCCCACAACACGTCGATGCCGCCGGGCGCTAGCTCCCTGATCTGTTTGCGCACGCTGCCGGCCTTGTAATCGACGGAGGCATCGAAGCCGAGTTCGTCGATCAGCCATTTGCACTTTTCCGGCCCGCCCGCGACGCCGATCACCTTGCAGCCGGCGATCTTGCCGATCTGTCCGACGACCGACCCTGTCGCACCTGCCGCACCGGTGATGACCATGGTGTCGCCGGCAAAAGGCTTGCCGATCTTGTTGAGGCCGAAAAACGCCGTCATACCGGTGGTGCCGAGCACGCCGAGATTGCCGGAAAGAAGATCGTTGTCTTCCACCTTGAGCAGGTCCTTCGCCGCGAACGTGGGATGATCCTGCCAGCCGATCTGGCCCATCACTTTGTCGCCGGGCTTGAACATGGAAGAATTGGAGGCGACGACTTCGGCGATGCCGGAGCCGCGCATCACTTCGCCGATCTCCGTCGGCGCGACGTAGCCGCCGACATTCTCCATCCAGCCCTTCTGCGCAGGATCGAAGCCGAGAAACAGCGTCTTGAGCTGCACTTCGCCCGACTCCGGCGCGCGAATGGGCTTCTCGACCCATTCGAAATCGGAATCCTTCAGTGGACGCCCGGTCGGACGGCCTGCGATCAGCCATTGATGATTGACGGTCATGGAAGCACCTTAAAGTTTCAAAGCGGCCCGGCGGCGGCCATCCAGCCGCCATCGGCGAGGAGCTCGGCGCCGGTCATGTAGGAAGACTCGTCGCTGGCGAGAAACAGGGCGCACTCGCCCATCTCGTCCGATGTCGCCATGCGGCCGATGGGTTGCAGCCCCTCGAAATATTTGCGCGTGCCTTCGGGATCACCGCTGGCGTCGAACGCCGCCTGGTTCATCGGCGTGTCGATGGCGCCCGGGTGCAGTGAGTTGCAGCGGATGGTGCGGTAGTTGCGCGCGCAATGCACCGCGACGGATTTGGTGAGAAAGCGCACGCCGCCTTTGGATGCGGTGTAAGCAGCCGCCGAAGCCAGCCCCATGAAGCCCGTGATCGACGAAACATTCACGATGGAGCCTTTCGGGCCGCCGGGATTTTCCTTCATTGCCTTCACCGCATGCTTGCAACCCAGCATCACACCGGTGAGATTGATGCCCAGCACCTTGTTCCACACATCAAGTGTGGAATCTTCGATAGTCTGCGGAATGAAAACACCTGCATTGTTCATCAGCACGTCGAGGCGGCCGAACTTGGCGCGCGTTTCCGCCAGCACCGTCGTCCATTGCGCTTCGTCGGAGGTGTCGTGGTGCAGGAAAATGCCATCGACCTCTTTCGCGACCGCCTTGCCCTTCTCGTCCTGAACGTCGGTGACAACGAGCTTCGCGCCTTCGCGCGCGAAGATGCGGGCGGTCGATGCGCCGATGCCGCTCGCGCCGCCGGTGACGATGGCGACTTTGCCTTTGAGACGATCCACCATCAGCCGAGTTTCCTTATGGGATCGCTGCCGTCCCAGTTCTTCGCCGCGTCACGCATCATGGCGAAGAACTCACGCCCGCCCGGCGCGGATTTCAGGATCTCGACCATTGTCCCCGGCCCACCGCCGGTATCGACATAGATGACCTCGCCGCCATTCGGCACGCGGCCTTCCTGGGCGATGGTCGCGCCGGCGTCCTTCACCGTGGCGCGCGCGGCGGCCATGTCGTCCACCAGAATGCAGACATGGTGCAGGCCCTCGCGGCCGGCGTCCCGCCACTCCTTATATATGGAGGGTGTGGCGTTGTGCTGGCGGATCAGCTCGATCTGGATATCGCCCCAGTACCCCAGCACCATCGAGAAATCGATGTTCGCCGGTTTGCCCCTGTATTTCACGTCGTCCAGCTTGACGTGATCGAGCGCGAAGAACGGCCCGGCGCCCATCGTCTCGATCCAGAATTTCAGCGCGCCGTCGAAATCGGCAGGCACATAGGCGAGCTGCATCACTTCGCCCAGCGCCGTGATGGAATTTTTGCGGCTCATGCGGCGGCTTCCTGCATGGCGGTTTTGGGGAGCGGCATGCCCGCACCTTCGGCGATATCGCGATGCTGGTTCTGCAGCGCGATCTCCTGGCGGCCGTACACGACGGTCGCACCTTTGGGCATCATCGTCATGTTGCGCCAGCCTTCGGCGGCGGTGACGTAATCCTCGGTGATCACCACATGCGCGGTGGCATCGAACCCCGCTTCCACTTCCTTGCGATAATCGTCGGAGTTCACGCCGCGCGGTGCGTAGATGGATTTGTGCGTGACCGTCTCGCCGACCGCATCTCCGGGGAAGTGGCGGAACAGAGTTGTGTAGCTGTAACCCGGCCGCACCGATCCCACGAAGATGATGGTATTGGGATAGAGATAGTGGATGCCGCTCGGCCCGCTTAGCGGCCATTCTTCTTCCGGCTTGTGCGCCCATTCCTCCATCTGCCGGCTCGCGAAACCGACGCGGTGATGGCGGTCGTATTTGTCATAGACGGTGATGTCATTGCGGAAATAGGGCGCCAGCGTCGCCTTGTGCAGCGCCGCGAAATGGTAGCCTTCGCCATAGGTGTCGAGCGCGTATTTCCAGTTGGACTTCACCGGAAGCTCGCCGGATTTGACGTGTTCGCACTGGTCGAGCTCCAACGCTTCCAGCACTGGCGCGAACGAACCCAAATGCTTGTCGACATCCATCGTGCTGCCGGGCGCCGCCTGCACGAAGACCAGGCCGAAGCGCTCCGCCGCCGGAACGGAAATCAGGTGTTCGCTCTGGGCAAGGCCGCCTTCGAAGCGATCCTTCTCCGGCACGGCAGCAAGATTGCCCTTGTTGTCGAACGACCAGCCGTGGAACCAGCAGGTGAAAAGCTTGGCCGTGCCTTCGCGCTCGCGCACCAGCCGCGCGCCACGATGCATGCAGATATTGAGGAAGGCGCGCACCTCGCCGTCACTGCTGCGCACCACAATGATCGGAACGCCTGTCTCATCGAACAGCCGATAGCTGCCGGGCTTGGGAAGCTGCGTCGAAAGGCACGCGACCACCGGCGTTTCGCGGAACAGCTTCTGCCGCTCGGCCGCATGGCGTACCGGATCGGTGTAGACCGACACGTCGTTGCGCATAGTGCTGGGCGCCAGATCCGATGTCTTGTTGCGGATATGCGTGGCCATTCTGCGCGCCTGCGCCAGCCATCCGGCCTTGCGATCTTCCTGCGATATCGTCATCTGAAAATCCTTTCGGTTTCAGTCGAACTTCATCACCGCGCGCACCGCCGCTTCGATGCGGCGCGGATTGGGCATGTATTCGTCCTCCAGCACCGGCGCGAAGGGCACAGGCGTGTGCGGACAGGTTACCGATTTGATCGGCGCTTTGAGAGATTTGAATCCCTTGTCGGCGACGATGGCGGCGACATCGGAGGCCAGCGAACAGCGCGGCGGGCTTTCATCCACGAGCACCAGGCGTCCTGTCTTCTCCACGCTTTCCAGGATCGTATCCTCATCCAGCGGCGAGGTCGTGCGCGGATCGATGACTTCGGCGCTGATCCCATCCTTGCCGACGGCTTCGGCAACCGCAAGCGCACGCGGAACCATGGGGCCGAACGCCACCAGCGTAATATCCTTGCCCTCGCGCGCCACGCGGGCCTCGCCGAACGGGATGCGATAAGCCTCATCCGGCACCTCGACCTCGGTGTCGTAAAGCGTCTTCGCTTCGAGATAGATCACCGGATCGTCGCCACGCAGCGCTTCGATCATCAGACCCTTCGCATCATAGGCGTTGGACGGCATCACGACTTTCAGGCCCGGCACCATCGTGAACAGCGGGTGCATGGACTGGCTGTGCTGTGCACCGGCGCGAAAGCCCGCTCCGATGGTGGCGCGGATGATCATGGGCGTCTTCGCCTTGCCACCGAACATATAACGGAACTTGGCGGCCTGGTTGTAAATCTGGTCGAAGCAGACGCCGACGAAATCCACGAACATGATTTCGGCCACGGGGCGAAGGCCGGTGAGCGCCGCGCCTGCCGCCGCACCCACGATGGCGCTTTCGGAGATCGGCGTGTCGATCACGCGGGTGGGGCCGAACTCTTTATATAAGCCGCCCAGCACGCCGAAGACGCTGCCGACCACGCCGACATCGCCGGTCGCGCCCTGCCCACCCGCGACGTCTTCGCCCAGAATGATGATGTCCGGATTGCGCCGCATCTCGCTGCGCAGCGCGTCGTTGATTGCCGTGCGATAAGATTTCTTTGCCATAGCGGGCGTGCCTCAGTAGCGAGCGTAAACGTCTTTTTCGAGTGACTTGAGATCGGGCGGCGGCGCGGCGATGGCCGTTTGCGCAGCGTCCTCAACCTCGGCGAGAATGGCCTTCTCGATAGCGTCGAGTTCGGCTGCTTCGAGCAGCTTCGCCTCCGTCACCTTCTTGCGGAACAGCGGCAAGGGATCGTTCGCGCGCGCCTCCTTCAATTCGTCCGCGGTGCGGTAAGCCTGCGGATCGCCGACGAAGTGGCCGAGGAAACGATAGCAGCGAATTTCCAGCGCATAAGGGCCATTGCCCGCGCGGCAATGCTCCAGCGCGCGGCCCATGGCGTCATGCACCGCGAAGAAATCCACGCCATCCACCACTTCCGCCGGCATGCCGAAGCTGCGCGCGCGATCCGCGATGGAACCGCCACCCACCGAGTAACTGGCCGCCGTGTGCTCGCCATAACCATTGTTCTCGAACGCGAAGATGGCCGGAACCTTGAGCACCACGGCCATGTTCATCGCTTCGAACACCGTGCCCTGGTTGGAAGCGCCGTCGCCGGAGAAGGCAACCGAGACGCGGCCGGTCTTCTTGTATTTCTGCGTGAGCGCAGCACCAACCGCGATGGGCGGCGCGCCGCCCACGATGGCATTGGCACCCAGCATGCCCTTCGACAGATCGGCGATGTGCATCGAACCGCCCTTGCCGCCGCACAGCCCGCCCGCCTTGCCCATGATCTCCAGCATCATGCCCTTCACATCGCAGCCCTTGGCGATGCAATGGCCGTGGCCGCGATGGGTGGAGCCGATCAGATCTTCATCGGTGAGATCGTGGCAGATGCCGACGCCCGAAGCTTCCTGCCCGAGATAGACATGTGCGAAACCGGGAATGTTGCCGGCGGCGAATTCCTTTTCCACGCGCTCCTCGAACGCGCGGATGGTGAACATCCGCTGATAGGCCCGTTTCAACTCGTCGCGGCTCAATTGCATGAACGTCTCCTTTTATGTCAGTCCGCGCCACGTCCGCCGTCCGCAGTCAGTTCCGCGCCGGTGACGTAGGCAGAGTCATCGCTGATGAGAAATGTGATCGCGTCGGCCATGTATTCCGGAAGGCCAATCATCTTGAGCGGCGTGTCGGCTGCGAACGCATCGGACAATGCCTTATCGTCGCCGAAGATGCCGGTGATCATCGGCGTCCAGATCACGCCGGGATGCAGGGAGTTCACGCGGACCTTGGGCGCCATTGCCGCGCCTTCGAGTGCCGCGGTTTTGGTCATGGCCGTGATCGCACCTTTGGTCGCGCAATAGGCGATAGCATTGGGAAAGCCGACCTGCCCCATCAGCGAGGACACGTTGACGATGGCGCCTTGCGTTTTCGATGCGGCAAAAGACTGGAATGCGCGTCTCACTCCAAGGAAGGTGCCTTCCACATTGATGGAATAGATATTGTCGAAATCCTCTTCCGTGGTGTCCGCGAGCGGCTTTACGAAGAAGATTCCGGCATTGTTCACCAATCCGTGCGGCGCGCCGAAGCGCTCCGTGACTTTCGCGAAGACATTGCACCAATCGTCTTCCTTGCGGATGTCGTGAGGCAGATAGAGGCACGCACCGCCCAGATCGCTCACCAGCGCCGCCGTTTCCAGTCCCCCTTTTTTATCGCGCCCCGTGGCGACCACATTTGCACCTTCGCGCGCCAATGCCAGACAAGCCTCGCGGCCGATACCCTTGGTAGCGCCTGTCACGACGATGGTGCGGTTCGTGAGCTTGCCGGTCATTGCACCGTCCACCCGCCATCAACCACAAGCTGGATCCCGGTGACGAACTTGCCGCGATCGCTGGCGAGAAAAAGCGCGGCGTTTGCGATGTCCTCAGCTTCGCCGAATTTTCCAAGCGGAATTCTGGACGCAAGAACGGTCTGATCGAAGGCCGCTGTCATGTCCGTGCGGATCATGCCGGGATGAATCGAGTTGACCCGTATCTTCTCCGCGCCAAGCTCCAGCGCAGCGGCTTTCGCCATCAGGCGCAGGCCGCCCTTGGCCGCTGAATAGTGGATGTAGCCGGGCACGCCGACCATTCCCACAATGGAAGACATCAACACCACCGAACCGCCCTCGCCGTGCCGGCGCATCGCGGCAACGCAATGCTTCAGCCCCAGGAATGGTCCCTTCAGATTGACGCGATTGAGATCGCGAAATTGCGCGAGCTCCATCCGCGCGGTGGGGACGTTGTTCGAGATGCCGGCGTTGGCGACGAGAATATCGACGCGGCCGAAGGCGCCCTGCGTATAGGCCAGCACCGCCGTCCAATCGGCTTCCGAACCTTGATCCGCTTTCACGAAGATCGCGTCGAGCCCATCGTCGGCAATCTCTTTGGCAGTTGCCACACCTGCTTCGGCGTTCCGGCCGGTTAGCACGACGCGCGCTCCGTTGCGCGCGAACTTCGCGGCCACAGCCTTCCCGATTCCGCGCGACGCGCCGGTGATGATTGCCACCTTCCCGGCCAGTTCGCGTTCGGAGTCGGACTTCTGCAACGCACTCTCCTTGCGTGTCCGGCGCGCCACTACAACCAGGAACCGATCGGTGGGCGCCGGGATGAATACGGCTGCAGCCTTCGCGGCTGCAGCCGTTTCATCCGGTATGGCGGCCCGGACGAAGCCGGACCGCATTTTTCTAAATCGAGCGAGCGATCAAAACTTTGCGCCGACCTCGATCTGATATGTCCGCGGCGCTCCCCAGCCCTGGAAGAACACCGTCGGCAAGGACTGGTCCCGATAAGCTTTGTTGGACAGGTTCTTGCCGCTAATCTTGATGTAGTAGTTCTTCCAGTCCAGCGTTGCCGAAGCATCGAGCAACCCGTAACCCGGCTGGAAGTCCTGCGCGGTGCCGAAATTGCCGAGAGAGAATTTCGCGATGTGCGAATATCCCACGGTCAGCGCTACGTCCGTGTCCGTACCAACGTCCCGCGTGTAGGTCGCACGGAGCGTGTAGTTGTTGGACGGAATGCGCTGCAGTCCAGTGCCGGTGAAATCGGCGATAGATCCCGGAGGACCGGCCGTCGCGCCCGCACCGAGCGCCACTTGCTGGCCATTGACGACACCATCCTTCACCTTTCCACTCTGGATACCGAGGTTCGCCGTCAGGATGAACCCGTCCAGCGCCGGCGCCCAAGTGCCGAGCACCGCATCCAACTCGAACTCGAGACCCTTAATGCGGACCTTCGGGTAGTTCACGATGTAGGTGTTGGTACCGGGACCGTAGCCGGGCGTTTCGACGACTTCGGTCTGCTGGAAGCCCTTGATGTCGTTGATGAAGCCATCGACGTTGAAGGTCAACCCGTTGTCGAAGAACTGGTTTTTCACGCCGACTTCATAGGTGACATTAGTTTCCGGATCGAACGACAGGAAGTTGTTCGCCGGGCAGCCAGCCAAGACACCGCAATTGCTCTGCGTTCCGTTCTGCTCCGACAAGGTGCCGCGCATCGAGAAGCCGCCCGAACGGAAGCCTTCCGAACGGTTTGCATAGAGGAGCGTGCCCGGTGTCGCCTGCCACTGTGCGTTCAGGCGCGAAACGACCTTGCTCCAGCTCTTGTGGTCGGTGATGTGCGGCGTGATCGGGATCGTGCCAAGCAGGATGTATTTGGTGCCGAAGTGCTTGGTTTCCTCGATGTCGCGCAGACCGGCCGACAGCTTGATCGTGTCGGTGACGTTCCAGTCCAGGTTGCCGAAGAACGACCAGGAGTAGTCGCCTTCCGCGGAGTACTGGTCGATCACACTGTTGGTGTTCTGATGCAGATCGATATCGTGATGGTAGTAGAAGACTCCAAGCAGATAGTCCCAGTTATCCCAGAACGATCCGGCGAGGCGGACTTCCTGTGTGAACTGCTGGTACTTTTGATCGCGGATCGTCTCCAACATGGATCCGGTCGCAGCCAGCAGCGGATTGCCGACGCTGGTACAACCGACGGCGCCCACGCATGTGCCATCGAAATCCTGATGGACGTTGTCGGATTCATTCATGAAGGCGGTCTGCGAAACCAGCTGTCCGATTGGCGTATCGGCCTTCAAAATCAGGCTGTAGATATCGTTGTCGTAATGATCGGAGTCGCCGCCTGCATTGTTCTCGATCTGCCAGGGCTTTAACCCATCCGGACTTCCCGTCTTCGGATTGTAGCTCGGCCAGACCAGCCCCGGGAAACCGCCCGTCAGGATATTTGCCGTCAGCGCGTTTCCGAACTGCACGGGCTGACCGCCGCCATTGTCGTGCATATGGTCATAGCTGAAATTGACGTTCAGCCAGCTCGTCAGATCGTAATCGATGACGGCGTTAAAGGCGTTGTAGCGCGAGCCACCGGCGCGATCGCCGGTGAACACGTCCCGGTAATAGCCGTCATTCGAATGCCACTGGCCGGACAGCTTGATGCCACCGTTCTCGCCGAGCGGCATGTTCACCACGCCGCGAATGTATTCATCCTTGTACGAGCCGAAGCCGACGGACACCTGTCCGCCCCACTCGCGTGTCGGCGCGCAGCGGGTGATATTGATGAGGCCGGCGGTCGTGTTCTTGCCGTAGAAGATGCCCTGCGGTCCGCGGTCCACTTCCACCGAGCACACGTCGAACATGTCGAGAAGCTGGCCGGTGTTATTTCCGAAGAATACGCCGTCCTGCATGACGCCGACTGGCGGGCTCTGCGTCTTTTCCACGTCGGCATAGCCTTGGCCGCGAATAAAGATCGCGCTCTGCGCGGGCCCGGCGGTGCCCATGCCGATGAAGACGTTGGGGGCCGATCCGTTCAGGTCCTGGAGCGTGTGCGGAGCCTGAACCTTCAGTTCTTCCGATGTCAGCGCCGTCAGCGAAACACCGACTTTTTGCTTGTCGGTGGCCCGGCGCGTCGCCGTAACCGTCACCTCTTCGATACCGCTCCCCGACGAAGCGGCGACGCCCTGCTTCTGGGCCGCTGCCGGCTCGACAACCATGCCGATGCTCAAAAAGCTTGCTGAAATCAGTAATGCGCGAACGTATCCCCGTTGTGCGTACGCCATCTTTTCCTCCCCTCAAGCGCTTTGTGGGGGAGATCGGCGGCTTTGCCGCCTTTTTTTCGCCCATCCCCCGGCGCCGAGAAGGCAACTCTTCCACGCGGCAAAAAAAAGTCAAGCTTGATTGTTATAAGCAAGTTGATCTGTTTATTCTGATCTTGCTGGATTGCAGCACATAAGAGTCCCCGCGAACGGGGATCCGCGGGAGGCGCGCAAGGACATGACGCTCAACGGGAAAATCGCATTCATCAGCGGCGGGGCGAGCGGAATCGGCGCCGCCACCGCGCGGCGGTTCGTGGCGGAAGGCGCGCGGGTCGCACTGGCGGACCTTCAGGACGACAAAGGCAATGCGCTCGCCCGCGAACTCGGAGACGCGGCGTTTTACGTCCACCTCAATGTCACTTCGGAAGATTCGTGGCGCGCCGCCGTGGATGCCGCCATCAAGCGCTTCGGCGGGCTCACCACGCTCGTGAACTCGGCGGGGATTTCGGTACCGGCAACGATCGAGCAGGAAAGTCTCGAAGGCTTCCGCCGCACCATCGCGATCAATCTGGAAGGCACCTTTCTCGGCTGCAAGTTTGGCGTAGCGGCGCTCAAAGGCCAGAAAGGCGCGGCGATCATCAACGTCGCGTCCACGCTCGGCGCGAAAGCAGGCGCGATCTTCGTGTCCTACAGCGCGTCGAAAGGCGGCGTGCGCATGCTGACCCGCGCGGTGGCGCTGCATTGCGCAGAACAGGGATACGACATCCGGGTCAATGCGATCCTGCCCGGTGCGATCCACACCGAGATGGTCGAAGGCTATATCGCCGCTGGAATTGCGGCGGGCGGCACGCGCGAAGCCGTGATCGAAGGCTTCGCATCGGTTCACCCGCTGAAGAGACTGGGGCGCCCGCACGAACCGGCGGACGCCATCGTATTTCTTGCATCCGATCAATCGAGCTACATCACCGGCATCGATCTGCCGGTCGATGGCGGCTATCTGGCCTAGGAGAACATGATGTCAGAGCCCGCGCGCGATATGGCGAAATGCCCACTGCACCAGATCAATGCGTTCGATCCCGTCATCCTGCAGGATCCCTATCCCTATTTCGCACGGCTGCGCAGCGAGGCGCCGGTCTATCGCGATCCCAACACCGGCATCGTATCCGTCTCGACCTATGACCTGATCACCAAGGTCAACACGCAGCCCAAGATATTCTCCAACAATTTCAGCGAACAGCTCCGTTCCGGCAGCACCGCGCAGATCGACCCGGACGAACTGGAGATCCTCAAGGAAGGCATCATCGTCAAGAACACGATGCTCACAGCCGATCCGCCGGACCACACGCGCTATCGCAAGCTCGGCATGAAGGCGTTTACCTACAAGCGCGTCGAAGGCATGGGCCAATATGTGGCGCAGGTCACGAATGCGCTGATAGATGGTTTCGCGAAAGACGGGCATTGCGAAATCAAATCGGCCTTCGCCGCGCACCTGCCGATGACGGTGATCGCCGATGCACTTGGCGTTCCACGCGCCGACATGAACCGGTTCCACCAATGGTCGGAAGCCTTTGTGGCGCAGCTCGGCGGCGTGGCAGACAAAGCGGCCCGGATCGATGCGGCGCGAAAGATCATTGAGTTTCAGAACTACTTCATCGAAAAGATCGAAGAGAAGCGGGCGCACCCGACGGAAGACATCATCTCCGATCTCGTCCATGCCGATCTCGCCGAGGAAGGCGATCCGCGCAAGATGGACTATTCGGAGCTGCTCTCGATCCTGCAGCAACTCCTTGTTGCCGGAAACGAAACCACCGCGCACACGCTGACGGCCGGGCTCTTTTATCTCATCAGCAATCCGGATCAGATGGCGAAGCTGAAGGCCGATCCTTCGCTGTTTCCCAATTTCGTGGAAGAGACGCTGCGCTACCTCACGCCCACCAACAATATGTGGCGCGTGGCGACACAGGATACCGAGATCGGTGGCGTTCCGATCAAGAAAAACGAGCTTATCCTTTTGCGCTACGGCTCGGGAAATCGCGATGACGCGCACTTTCCCGACGCGGAGAAGTTCGATGTCTCTCGCGAAAACGCGAAGTCGCACCTGGCGTTCGGCGCCGGCATCCACACCTGCATCGGCGCGCAGCTCGCGCGCAAGGAAATGAATATCGCCTTCCCGATCCTGCTCGAGCGGTTGAAGAATCTGAAGCTGGCCGCCGGAAAGAATTCGCTCCGCTACAGCCCCAACATTCTGCTGCGCGGCGTGCTGGAGTTGCACATCACCTTCGATCCGGAAAAGTCATGACCAACAGCGACCGCGTGAAGGCGTTCATCGCCGCCTGGGAAGCGCGAGACGTGGAAGCGATTCTTGCCGGGCTCGCGCCGGACGCCATCTATCACAACATCCCGATGCAGGCGCTCCAAGGCCCTGACGCGATCCGCGCGTTCATCGCGCCGTTCCTGGCCGGCGCCACACATGTAGAATGGACAGTGCACCACATCGCCGAGACGGCGGCGGGCGTCGTCCTTACCGAGCGGACCGATGTGTTCGTCATGGGCACCAAGACGATTTCGCTTCCCGTAATGGGGACCTTTGAATTCAAAGACGGCCTGATTTCCGCCTGGCGCGATTATTTCGATCTCGCCGATTTCCAGAAGCAGATGGCCTGAAGACCGGTTCAACGCATGTAGGACAGGCGATCGGCGAAAACGATCGTCTCGCTTTTCACGGTTTCGTCGAGAGCTTTCTTGATCGCCGAAAAGCGCGGATGCACGCGAAATTGCTGAAGCCCGCGGTCGAAATGACCGAAATCCTCAAGCTCCCAAACATCGATGACCGTGTTGAGCTTTCCGGTGCGCTGGACAAACGCACCGTGCAGTTTCCAGCCCCAGCCTTCCAGCAGCGACACCGCCTCGCCCATCGTCTCGATGAAGCGGGCCATGCCGGTCGCCTCGACTTCGAGCGTGACATGAAGATAGGTCGTCATGACGACCGCTCCTTCGCCCAAGCGAGGCCGCGACGAAGAAGGTCATAGAACACCGGCAGGTCCCAGGCGCAGCGCTCAACCTGCGGATAGAAATCCATCAGAGGCTGCATGTCGTAGTGGCCGCGGCAATGACCAAGCGTCAGATACAGCACCGCACCTTTGCCGACCGGATGAAGATAGAAGACCGGGTGCTTCGCCTTCTTCCAGTCTTTCTCGACAAAGCCGGTCGCCTCGCCTTCAAACTCCGTTTCCAGCAGAACATGCAGCCTGCCGTAGGTCTCGACGAGATAAAGCTCGTCATTGGTCTCGAACGGCGTCACACCCTTCACGAGAGAGTGCGAAGGATCCGCGACCGTCACCTTGTAGGGCGAGATCGGCGGATGCGCGATGAACATCGTGCCCAGCGTCTCCATGAAGTGCGGCGCCCAGCGCGGACTGTCCACCCGCCCGTCGGCCAGGAAGCGCAGGATCGAGTTGGTGCCGTGCAGCGCATACCAGCGACCTCCGCCTTCAACATAGGCGCGCAGTGCTTCCTGCTCGTCCAGCCTCGGCATGACATCGCAGGTATAGGTGACGAGAAAATCGCTCTCGCGGATCGCCGCGATGTTCGAGTAGTCCTCGAACACGCGCACCCGCACGCGCTCGTCTTCGGCAAGGAGTTTCAGTATCTCCAGCCGGGCGAAGTCGATATCGTGATATTTTCCCGCCGCGACGAGGGCGACCTTGATCTTGCGTTTTTCCGTCATGGGACGCGCCTAATATTGGACGCGCTTGGTGAATCCGCCGTCGATCACGACATTTGTTCCTGTCATGAACCGGCATGCAGGCGAAGCGATGAACGTGATAGCGCGCGCGACTTCTTCGGCGTTGCCCAGCCGACCCATGGGAATGCCTTTAAGCGTCATGTCGTAGATCGGCGTCATGTGCGTCTTCACCATGTCCCACGATCCGCCATCGATATAGATCGGGCCGGGCGATACCGTGTTCACGCGGATGCCCTTGGGCGCGAGCGCTTGAGACATCGCATGCGCATGATTGATTACGGCCGCCTTCATCGCGTTATAGGCCTGCGGGCCGAGGAACTCTTCAAGCGCCGCGGTGGTGGAGATCGCCACGATGGAGCCGGCTTTTGACTTCTCGAGAAGCGGCAATGCCGCCTGGATGCCGCGGAAAGTCGACATCAGATCGAGGTCGAAAACCTTCTTCCATGTTTCTTCGCTGGCGGGACCGCCGCCAGCCGACGCAAAGGAAATGAAGATGTCGCATCCGCCCAATTCCGTTGCGGCATTTTTGATCCAGCCGGTATAGGCAGCCGCATCCGCAAGATCGACCGACTGGCCGCTTGCCTTCACGCCCTTGGCTTTGATGTCGGCGACTGTCTTGTCGACCGCTTCCTTGCCGCGCGCGCAGATGGCGACGTCAACGCCTTCGGCGGCCAAGGCCAAAGCGGTCGCCCGTCCGATGCCTTTGCTTGCACCGGCGAGAACGGCCTTCAGCCCTTTCAATCCCAGATCCATCGCATCCTCCAAATTATTAAACAGGACAGATTGTTTTTTTCATACTAGAATTCTTTTGGCGTCGGCCCGCAAGTCCGGCGTCATTATTATTTGGGATGGCAATGGATCTCGCACTCGCTCCCGCCGATGTCGCGTTCCGCGACGAAGTCCGCCGATTTCTGGCCAGCGCCTTCACGCCGGATTTGCGCGCGGCGACGAAGCGGCAGGCTGGCGTGTTCGCCGAAGCATCCGTGAATCGTCGCTGGCATCGCATCCTCTATGAAAAGGGCTGGGTCGCGCCGTCATGGCCCAGGGAATATGGCGGAACCGGCTGGACCGTCGTGCAGCGCTACATCTTCGACAGCGAATGCGCCGAAGCTGGCACGCCCGCCTTGCCCGCGATGGGATTGCAGATGTGCGGCCCCGTACTGATGGGCTACGGCAGCGACGCACAAAAAGCCTGGCACTTGCCCCGCATCCTCTCCGGTGAAAACTACTGGTGTCAGGGATATTCGGAGCCGGGCTCCGGCTCCGATCTTGCCAGCCTGCAGTGCCGCGCGATGCGCGAGGGCGACGACTATGTCGTGAACGGCACCAAGATTTGGACGACGCACGCGCAATACGCGAACTGGATGTTCCTTCTGGTGCGTACCGACAACAGCGGCAAGCCGCAACAGGGCATCACGTTCCTGCTGCTGGACATGGAGACGCCCGGCATCACCATCAAGCCGATCATCACCATGAGCGGCGAGCACGAGGTGAATCAGGTCTTCTTCGACAACATCCGCATTCCCGCATCGAACCGCGTCGGCAAGGAAAACGACGGCTGGACGGTGGCGAAATACCTGCTCGAGTTCGAACGCGGCCACGCCTTCGCCTCGCGCATTCGCGGCGCCCTACATGCCGTGCGCGCCATCGCGGAAGCCGAGCGAAATGGCGATGGTATTGCGTTATGGGACGACGGAAATTTCCGCCGCAAGATCTCCTCCGTGGAGATTGAATTGGCGGGGGTGGATTTCACCGAGCGGCGGATCATTTCCCAGCTTTCCACCGGTGGAAACACCGGCGATTCCGCCGCCTCGATGCTCAAGCTCAAGGGCACCGAGACGATGCAGTCCGTGACGGAGTTGGCGCTGGAAGCCATCGGCTTCTATGCCCAGCCGGACCAGCGCGCCGCGCTTGGCGAAGGCGCAAACGAATCGGCCATCGGTCCGGACTACGCTGCGACCATCGGCGCCCGCTACCTCAACACCCGCGCGGCAACGATTTACGGCGGTTCTAGTGAAGTTCAGCGCAACATTTTGGCGCGGCTCGCGCTTGGCCTTTGACTGGTATAAACAGTTCGAATAACCGGTTTGTTTCCGTCACGAAGGCTTGTTTGCGATGAACATGAAGGAGATGGGTGCGAAGGCGCTGGCCGAGCTGGAGCCGGAAGGGCTCTCGCCCGAAGGCGCGGGCTGGCAACAACGCAAGAGCGCCCAGACTCGCATCGCCATCCTTGAGGCCGCGATCGACTGCCTGGAGAAGTATGGCTACGCCCGCACCACCACACAGCTGATCGCGCAGGTGGCCGAGATTTCGCGCGGCGCGATGCTGCATCACTATGCAACGAAGCAGGAGCTGATCGCCTCCGTCATCGATTACACCTTCTACAAGCGCATGGAGCGCTTCGTGGAGCGCATCAAGTCCCTGAGCGAGCGGCAGCGCGTGGAGGACGTCGCGGGCGTCGAACGCTATTGGGACAGCCTTTTGACGCGCGAGTTCTCCGCCTATCTCGAACTATCGATGGCAGCACGCACCGATGAAGAGCTGCGCGACATCTTCCTCCCCAAGGCGCGGCGCTACGATCAGATCGAGCGCGAGGAAGTCATCAAGGCCTTCCCCGAATGGCAAAAGGAGCACGAGCGCTATCTGTTCGCGATGGATTTCTGTATCGCGGCGATCGAAGGACTTCTGCTCAACCGTGATATCTGGGCGAGCGAACCGCGCCGCCGTCAGCTTCGCGACTTCGTGGGCAAGACGCTATTGGCGATCCGCCAGGGCGACGTGAAGGTTCCCGCCAAGCGAAAATAATCAGCCCACGGCTTTCGCCAGAATCGCATTCACATCGGCCACTTTTTCCAGATGCGGCATGTGCCCTGCGCCGTCGACCCACACGACCTTGAAGCCAAGCGGAAGCGCCCCCGCATCCGGCGCGCCGACGATCTGGTCGGTTTTTGAAGCGATAATGGTAGCGGCAGGTATCTTCTTCAGATCCACGATGAGCGACGGGGCGTCGGCCGCGCTCACCAGCCGGTCGCGCAGGATGCTCAACGCTTCCTCGACGCCGTCCAGCCGCTTGTACTTCACCATGTCCTCCAGCATGTCCTTGGTGACGAGCGAAGGATCGGAAAACAGCATTTCCACATAAGGCTTCAGGTCGCGCGCGCGCTGCGCCCCGACCACGCCGGTCAAGAATTCCTCGGAAGCCTTCGTGCCGGGAAATAGCGCCGGCGCGATTAGCGTCAGCGACGCTATGCGCGCCGGATTGTCCGCCGCAAAGCGCGCCGCCACCGCCGCGCCGAGCGAATGCCCGACAAGATGCACCTTGCCGACATCAAGCGTCGTGAGCGTGTCGCCGACGGATTTCGCCAGCGTGGCCAGCGATCCATCGCCGACATCCTTGGACGATCCGCCGTGGCCGGGCAGATCGATGGCGATGACAGGTGCCTTCGCCGCCAATGCTTCGATGTTGAACAGCCAATTGTTCATGTCGCCGGAGAAGCCGTGCAACAACACAATCGGCGTGCCATCGCCCTCGCCTACCCGGCCCACGCGGATCGTGCGCCCGCCGGCATCGACGTTCGATACGGCAAGTCCACCGGTGCTTTCGCTATCGTCTTCGCCGGGTTTGAAGCTCGCCTGGAAGTCCTTCACGAACACATCAAGATCGGCGTCACTGACATCGCTGCCCGCGACCACGCCGATCAGCGCGCCCACGGGAAGCGTCTCGCCCTGCTGCGCCACGATGCGGCGCAAGGTGCCGCCTCGTGGCGCTTCGAACACATTGGTGATCTTCGACGTCTCGATATCGACGAGGTCATCGCCTTCCGCGATGGCCGCGCCTTCTTCCTTCCACCAGTTCACAATGGTGCCTTCCTGCATGGAAAGGCCCCATTTGGGCATGCGTATGGGAATGACGTCGCTCATGGCGGTCCTTTAACGCAATCGGCTTTCAGCGCGCGGCGAGATATTTGTCGAGCGTGCGGTGGAACTGCCGAATGCGGATTTCCTGATAGTCGCCGAGATTGACCTGACCGGTCTTGGAGACCTTCAGGCCATCCTGCACATAAGGAAGGTTCGCCATGTCCTGGTCGAACACATTGGCGAGCGTGCCGAGTTCCGTCGCGGCCGTCCATGTCTGGTCTTCGCGCAGCATGTTCATGGGCACCGAGCGCGGCTTCTTCTGGCCCGGCGGAATGCGCTGCAGAATGCGTACCTCCATCAGCGTCGCGTCCTGGTCCGGCCAGGGGCGCCAGCGATAGACGATGTTGGGCATGAACCCGCCCCACGGCGCAAAATTCGGGAACACGTTATAGACGAGCGCGTCCAGCAGCTCCGCATCCGAAGCATGGCTGTGATCGTGGCCTGTCGCATCCTGATAGCGCTTGCGATTGGCGGCGGCCATCGCGCGGCGCGCGGTCTGCCCTTCCGGCACCTGTACCTTGAGATCGGGGCCGCCCGCGCGGCCGTTATATTTCAGGAATTCGTCCACGATCCATTGCTGCGGATGCTCGCTCTGATTGATGTGCGGCGACATCACGGCGAAAGGTGTGAGCGCCAGGTTCACGTTGTCGCCCCAGGTCGCATAGAAGGTGTTGGCATCGCCTGTGAACGGCAGGATCTGCGGGTGCGTGACGACGGAATGCCACGCTTCCATGAACGCTTCCGACACCGCCTTCCAGTTCGCACGGACGACCTTGCCGACGTGGATGACCGTCACGCAGTCTTCATGTTTCCAGCGCTTGAAGTGCTCCGGCAGCGGCGCGAGATATTCCTCCAGCGATACGCCGGTGTTGTTTTCGCAAAGGAAGATGTAACCGCCCCAGCGCCCTACGCGCGCTTCCGGCAGCTTCATCTTTTCGTCGGTGAGATGGCCGAAATCCCAGCGGCAAGGAATTTCCTTGAGCGATCCGTTGGTGTTCCAGGTGAAGCCGTGGAACGGGCATTTGAAGTCCTTGGAGTAGCCGGACTCCAGGCGCAGCTTGCGGCCGCGATGCAGGCAAACATTGTGGAAGGCGCGTACGCTGCCATCTTCCTGCCGCGTCACCAGATAAGAGCGCCCCGCGTTCTCGTAAACGACGACATCGCCGGCATCGGGCATGTCTTCTTCACGCGCCGCGAATTGCCAGACATTCGGCCACATCTTCTCGACTTCCTGCCGGAAGAATTCGGGGCTTGTGTAACGCACAGCCGCGAGCGGTTCCGAACCGAGATATTCGTAGCTTTCCTTCTTCAGGAATTCGGGAACCCCGAGCGAATCCGCCTTGACGAGGTCATCCCAGCTTTCGCCGGGGCAACGCGCGGTTCCGGGCGCGGGGGTCTCATCCTGTTTGTCGGGCATCGACACTTCCTCCTCGGCGTGGGCCGCCGATCCATGTTCTCTTTGGCAAAGCGTAACTCCGCGTCTGAAAAAAGCAAGCGTGCTTGTTTTCTTGTCGCGGACAGTGGAAGCTGTTTTCCGGAGACGAGCCATGGCCGAAGCGCCCCTTCTATTGATCGATGATCCCCGCCCGCACGTCCGGCGGTTGACGTTGAACCGGCCGGACAAGCGCAATGCGCTGTCCAATCACCTGCGTGGCGCGATCTTCGACGCACTTGAGGCAGCCGATCGCGACAAGACCGTAAGGGTGACGATCCTGCGCGGTGCCGGCTCCTGCTTCTCCGCCGGATACGACCTGTCGCGTGAAAATGGCCGGCATGTGCAGGACTTGCCCTTCCACACCGCTGGTGGCGCGGGCGAATGGGCACGGCACGTCGTGGAGGGTTGCTTTCGCGTCTGGGATCTTGCCAAGCCGGTGATCGCGCAGGTGCATGGCTGGTGCCTGGCGGGCGGCTCGGAACTCGCGACGGCCTGCGATCTGGTTTACGTCGCCCAGGATGCACAGATCGGCTATCCGCCGGTGCGCATGATGAGCCCGCCGGACAACCAGTTTCATGCGTGGCTTTGTGGCCTGCGCCCCGCAATGGAGATGATGCTCACCGGCGATGCGATCAGCGGTGCAGAGGCGGTGCGAGTCGGTTTCGCCAACCGCGCATTCCCCGTCGATCGGCTGGAAGAAGAAGTGCTCGCCGTCGCGGACCGCGTGGCGAAGATCGCGCCGGACGTTCAGCAGATGAACAAGCGCAGCGTACATCGCGCCATGGAGATCATGGGCCTGCGCGCCGCCATCCGCGCCGGCACGGAGATTCAAGCCCTGGCACTCACCACCGAATCCTCACGCGAGACCTTCAGCAAATTCCGAGAAGGCGTAAAGGCCGGGCTTGACGCGCGTGACAGCAACTTCGGCGACTACCGCACCAACAAAAAGAAAGACTGAAAGGAGAGGAGAGGCACATGGCAAAGCTGAGCGGCAAGACCGCGATTGTTCTGGGCGCGGCGGGGAAAGACAACATGGCCCAGCACATTGCCGCCCGCTTCGCACAGGACGGCGCATCCGTCGTCGTCGCCGGGCGACACAAGGATGAGTTGGAGCAGTTCGCCAAGACCATCGACGGCGCGGCGTGTGTTTGCGACATCACCAAGCGTGCCAATATCGAAGCGCTGGCCGCCTTCGCGAAGAAGTGCTTCGGCTCCATCGACGTTGCGGTCAATGCCACCGGTTGGGGATTGCTGAAAGCGTTTCTGGAAACGACCGAAGACGAACTCGTCGCTATGATGGACCTTCAGTTCAAAGGACCATTCCAGTTCCTGCAGGTGATGGCCGCGAACATGGATCGCGGCGGATCGCTCATCCAAATCAGCTCTGCGACCGCCACCATCATGCTGAATGACCACGCTGCCTATATGGGCACCAAGGCCGGCATCGATCATGTCGTGCGCTGTGTCGCCAATGAGTTCGGCGGCAAAGGCCTCCGCGCCAATTCTGTTTCGCCCGGCATCACCGATACGCCGATGACGGCACAGGCCAAGACGACGCCGGGATTATTCGAGGCCTTCGCCTCCGCTTACCCGCTGGGCCGTGTCGGCACCTCCGGCGACATCGCCGCCGCCTGCGCCTGGCTCGCCAGCGACGAATGCTTCATGACCGGCCAGAATCTACAGGTGAATGGCGGCCTCACCCTGCGCCGCAATCCCAATCGCGACGAGATCCATGCATCGGTCATGAAAGCCATGGGGGCGTCCTGACCATGGCGTTCGAAAGATCGCAGGAAGATCGCCTCGCCATTCGCGAGCGCATCGAGAGCTATGCCGATGCCGTATTCCAGCGGGACGCGGACGCATGGGGCGCCAACTGGGCAGACGATGCGGTTTGGAGCCTGATGGGCACCGAAGTGAAAGGCAAGGCCAATATCGTGGCGATGTGGCGCCAGGCGATGGCAGGATTTTCCTTCGTCTCCTTCTTCGGCAATCCCGGCTCCATCGCGATTCACGGCGACACCGCCGACGTGCGCGTCTACACGCTCGAATTTCTTGTCGAGACCGGCGGCAATGCGCGACGCGTTGTGGGGCAATATGACGACAAGCTTGTCAAGCGCGACGGCCATTGGCTGTTTCAGTCGCGCAATTATCGAATTCTAAGCGACACCTGATCGGAGAGAAGACATGCGTATCGTTGTTGCAGGCGCGGTGGATGTGGCGCCGGAAAAGCGGGAGCAGGCACTCAAGGGCGCCCGGCCGCTGATCGAGCAGGCGCTCGCTGAGCATGGCTGCGTCGAATATTCCTGGACGGCCGATCTAAGCATTCCCGGCCGCATCCGTGTGTTCGAGGAATGGGAATCCGAAGCGGACCTTGCGGTTCACCTCGCCGGGCAGCCTTACCGCTCCATGTTGGCGCATCTTCAAGGCGTGGGGATCGTGAACGCCGTCACGCAGAAATATCGTGTCGATCACTTCGAGCCGGTTTACGATCCGGAGGGCCGCCCGCGTGCGGATTTCTTCACGAAGGCATAGCTGCACGGTCAAACACCGTCACCCTCGAATGGTCACACGAGGGTGTAGCGACGGTGAACGATGCCGCTGTTCCCAATCACAACATCACTTCCGCCACCGTCGGGTTGTTGGTCCCGGACCTCGCGTTCTTTTCATGGGGACACATGGATGGACACGGTCGTCGATGGTGCAAGATCACTCGGAAATTCGGGCTTATTCTGACGCTCTGAGCTTCCTCCCGCTCCGCCACTACCAGCTTTCCGGCTCTTCCTGGACGTTCGCCGAAGATTCCACGCGATCTATGCCTCTCGCGGACGTGCTCGGGCTTACCACTGTCCGTGTTAACCGGACCTCAACCGATTGCGCAAATCGGGGATCATCATCCTCGAACGGGGCCGCCTGTCGACAATCGAAGCCGAGCGCCTACAAGCCATCGCCGACGAGGAATAGCCCCGCGATATCCCGAACGATCGATCATCGGTCTGCGCTCACTTTTATCGGGATGGCCAACACGGCCCTTTGACCCGGTCACAAGCAAGTCGATTTTGTCATCGGCTGTCTTCATAGGCGTCGAGTTTTCAGCCTTTATGGGGGATGAGTGGACGCAGAAAGTGGTCCTCCCAGAAATTCTCGCCATTCCCAATATCCGGCTTTCGCGACGCCCAATGTCTCCGTTTCCGCGACGCCATTCGTTTCCGCGATGTTGTCAGCGAAGGAACCTTCCGGCGGCAGGCCCGGCAGAAATGCTGCTCACGGCAACACGACCGACACACGCACCGAACAGCGTCCCAAGTCCGAGCCATCTGGCATCCTTCTACAATCTAACCTCGATCGAGCCTTTCGGAGCAACCAACGAGAATCCGCTCTTATCTATAGCGCAGGCAAAACCCAGATCACCCAGCTCTCCGCAAAACATACCAAAAACCTTGGTGTCGACGATGACCGTCGCGTCCGAGACGATCACCGTAACAGGCTTGGAACGCACTTTGATCGATACGTCGTGCGTCCCCACTATGCCGGCGGACCAGTACGCGTGCTAGCGGCCTATCGCCTGCCTGCGCCTAGAGACATCGCGGTGCAGGCGACGATGTGGACATGTGCATTGGGCTGCGTCGGTTTGAAATTCCTTTACGCGCGCCGCTTCGAATATTTTGGCCTGGCGCTATGCATCGTCATGGGGCTGACGGGATTATTGTTTGTCCGCACGTTGTTTCATGCGCTTCGACCGTCCAACTTCGAGCTCATCGTTGCGGGAGCGATCACTTATCGTGTCGGCACCGTCGTCTAGCAAATGAATCGGCCGCGTTTTCACAACGTAGGCTGGCATCTCCTGGTTGTTGCGGCGTCTCTCTATTTCCTCGCGATCTCCCGCGAATATGCACTGCAATGATCGCGCGATACGTATTGCACAAACACGCCTATCGTCCCACCCCGTGAGAAGGTAAGAGCTAGACAGAGCTGGAATTCCGTCCAGGCTCTCGCGCGCTTCGCGCCTATGGCCCAGACTTCACCCGCTGTTCCTTGGGGCCGGTAGAACAGTTCTTCCGATATGTCCGTCACGCCGGCGCGCACGCTGTCGCCTTCGCAGAAACGGCGGAACAGGCGCTCCACATCGTCCTCAAATTTGGGCGTCACTTCGCGGCCCGCTTTTTCGGTGAGTGCACGCATCGCGCATATCCTGTCGCCGTATTTCCCGTGTATTTCCAGTGTTTCCGCCCGCGGCCGGGCTAGCCGAGCCGAGCATCCCTGGCAAGGCGCGGCGCTTGGTTGGCGGTCCTGCGTGCAACTTGATTGAGGTCAAGAACCAGCGGGCGGAAGCGGCTTAGATATCATTTTGGATATTTTAGCCGGTGCCCGGAGCGCGAGGTTTGGGGGAGCAGCCGATGCGGGCACTCCAACCTTCATTGTTCCATTCCTCTGCAACAGAAAAGGGATACACAGTCATGAAATCCACAAAGACCTTCGCCTTTCTGGGCTCCTCGTCGCTGTGCCTTGTGCTGCTTCTGTCTGGCGCGGCGCTTGGCCAGTCATCGAACCCGCAGACGTCTTCCCCGGCAGAGCAAGAGCAGACGCGGCAGCTCAACCAGGGCATCACCGATGCCAACAAGACCGCCGATGAGCAAAGCGACCGCGACAACGCTCAATATGGAGCGGCGCAGCAGCGTTACCAGGAGCAACTGAGGGAATACAGAAGGCGGGTGAGGAACTACGAAGAGAAGGCCGCCCACTACGAAGCGGCGCGCGATCGCTACATTGCGGCGCACGCACGCTACCATAGAGCCGCGTGGCCCAGACGCTACGAACATCGCCGCATCGTGGACACCCGCGACCTATTAGGCGCGCGCGTTCATACGTACAACGGCCGATCCGTGGGACATGTGGTGGAAGTGGCCATGGCCTCTGGCCGCGTCGACGCGCTGCGCGTCACGCTAGACCGTGGCAGAGGCGATGTCTGGATCGAGGCCGCAGATCTGAGATTTGATTCGGACCGGAAGGTGGTCATGACAAATTTGGACCGTCGAGATCTGTACGAAATGAGCCGCGACTCCTACTGAGCGGCCCCGGCAGAACTCAGAAGACGATGGTCAGAGGCGAAATTCGGATTCCCGTCCCTGTTAGCCACCGAAAGACGGGGCCCTGGCTATCGTCTACGGTTTCGAAGTTCGCCGATGCACGAGCGAGCGATTGTGGCCGGGTTCCTGATCGGCGGTGGCGACGTCGCCGGCCTCAGCCGACGCAGCACCTGCACGAGAGACTGAGAAGGGAGTAACGGAGATCGATACCGACCGGCAAGCCGGGCTGGCCAAAGGCGCAGATGCCCGAAACGCGCTTGAGCACGGCTTCCTGCTGCTCCTCGTTATCGTCGCCACGAT
>JANWJQ010000045.1 GCA_025451875.1 Rhizomicrobium sp. | reverse complement strand
GCGCCGATCATCGCCAAGGAACGCGGCATCAAGGTGAGCGAAACGCGCCAGCCGCAACAGGGCATCTATGACGGCTACATCAAGATAACCGTCACGCTGGATGGCGGCTCGACGCGCCGCGTGGCAGGCACGGTGTTCTCCGACGGGCGCCCGCGCCTTATCCAGGTGAAGGACATCAATCTGGACGCCGAATTCGCGCCGCACATGCTCTATGTCGTGAATGAGGACAAGCCGGGCTTTATCGGCAAGCTGGGAACGCTGCTGGGCGATGCGAAAGTGAACATCGCTTCCTTCGCATTGGGCCGCAGCGCGCCGGGCGAAGAAGCTTTGGCGCTGGTGGAAGTGGATGGCGGCGTGGATGAAAAAATCCTCACAAGCATTCGCAAACTGCCGCCGGTTAAAATGGCGCAGGCCTTGAGCTTCTGATTTTCGGAGTTTCTCTTGCGCGCTTTCACCCTCGCTCTGCCCTTTCTGGTCGCCGGATTATCGTTCGCCCATGCCGCGGGCACGCCCTCCGCAGGCGAGATCAATGTCTGCATGAAAGCGGCGGCGGCAGCCGATCACGTCAAACTGGATGACGTGGACAAGGACGCTTGCGTCTGCGCGACCAAGCAGCTGCGCCTTACGCTCCGGCCAGACGACTACGATTTGCACGAAAAGATGCTGATCGTGATCGGCAGCGGCGCAGATCAGAAGTCTTTCGACAAGCAGATGTCCGACGTCATGCTCAAGCGCGGCATGAAACAGCCGGATGTCGATGCCTTTCTGGCACGCAGCAAGAAAGCGGAAAATGCTGCACGGGCGAAATGCAATACCGCGCCGCTTCTCAACCCAACGCCCTTGCTGGACACCCCCCACTAGCCTCTTGCAATAGCCTTGTTGCCACCCACTTCTTGGATGCCGCTTGGGTGGGGACGGACATGTGGATGGGAATGTGGCCGCAAGGCGCAATTTATCTTCCTTGGGATATCTGGGCCGTTACCTGGATCGTCGCGGCCCTCTGGGTGGACCGCACCGTGAATCGGCCAACGATCGGGCGCGAGATCGTCTACCGGATCATAGCTCTGGCGGGTTTTGTTCTGCTGCTCGGCGCAGCGCTGCGCGAGCGCAATGGTCATCTTGAATTTGCTTCTTTCCCCGGAATCCTTGGAAAGCAGATCTGGATGGCGCCGCTCGCCGTGAATTGGGCGATGGTCGGCATTGCCGCGCTCGCCTTTGCGTTTGCATGGTGGGCGCGCATTCATCTTGGCCGGCTCTGGTCAGGACGCGTCACGCGCAAGGAAGGCCACCACATCGTCGACACCGGGCCCTATGCCATCGTGCGCCATCCGATCTACACAGGCATCCTTGCGGGCGCCGTGGCAACAATGGTCGTCCTGGGACAGGTGCACGCCATTCTCGGTACAGTTCTCCTGATCATTGGATATTGGATCAAGGCGCGGCTCGAGGAGCGATTCCTGCGCGAGGAACTCGGTCCACAGGATTATGACGCCTATCGCCGCAGGGTTCCAATGCTGGTTCCTTTCGGCCCAAAAGCGGCCTGACTTTTCAAAACCGTTCGGGCTATAAGTCGTCACCGTGCCTGACGCGATTCCGCGTTTTCAGGCGGAATGATCCAGGTACGGAATAATGGCAAACGTCGCCGTGATCGGCGCCCAATGGGGCGACGAGGGCAAAGGCAAGATCGTGGACTGGCTGTGTGCGCGCGCCGATGTGGTGGTGCGTTTCCAGGGCGGCCACAATGCAGGGCATACGCTCGTCATCGACGGTGTCACCTACAAGCTCAGCCTGCTGCCGTCCGGCGTGGTGCGCCCGGGCAAACTTGCCATCATCGGCAACGGCGTCGTCGTTGATCCATGGGCATTCGTTTCCGAGATCGAGAAGATCCGCGCACAGGGCGTGAACATCACGCCGGAATCCTTGCTGGTCGCCGAGAACGCCGTGCTGATCCTGCCGTTGCATCGCGAGCTGGATGAGAACCGCGAAAACTCCAATTCGGTGCAGAAGCTCGGCACAACAAAACGCGGCATCGGTCCGGCGTATGAAGACAAAGTCGGCCGCCGCGCACTGCGCGTGATTGATCTGAAAGATTTCAATTCACTACCGATGAAGATCGAACGGCTGCTCGCGCATCACAACACGCTGCGCCGCGGCAGCAATCTGCCGGAGATCGATGCAGGCGCATTGCTGGAATCCCTGCGCGAGATCGCGCCGAAGATTTTGCCGTTCGCCGGCTGCGCCTGGCGCAAGCTCGATGCGGCGCGGCGTGAAGGCAAGCGTATTCTTTTTGAAGGCGCACAGGCAGTTCTGCTCGATATCGATCACGGCACTTATCCCTACGTCACGTCGTCCAACACGGTTGCGGGACAGGCTGCGGCGGGTGCGGGAATTTCGCCGCGCGATATCGGTTATGTGCTCGGCATCGTGAAAGCTTATACGACGCGCGTCGGCGAAGGTCCCTTTCCCACCGAACAGCAGAATGCGATCGGCGAGAAGCTCGGCACGCGCGGCGCGGAATTCGGCACGGTGACGGGACGGAAGCGTCGCTGCGGCTGGTTTGATGCGGTGCTGGTGAAACAGACTGTCATTACCGGCGGCGTGGACGGCATCGTTCTCACCAAGCTCGACATCCTTGATGCGTTCGAAACGATTAATGTCTGTGTCGGTTACGAGCTTGACGGAGCGACACTCGACTACCTTCCCGCTGACGCTACGGAACAGGCGCGTTGCAAGCCGATCTACCAAGAGATGGAAGGCTGGAACTGCTCGACGCGCGGCGCGCGTTCCTGGGCGGATTTGCCCGCGCAGGCCGTGAAATATGTGCGCCGCGTGGAAGAATTGATCGGCGCTCCCGTAGCGTTACTTTCCACCAGTCCGGAACGCGAGGACACCATCATGGTGCGCGATCCGTTCGTGGACCGCTAACCACTTGCGCTGACCGTTCGACCCCGGCAGGCTTGGCCCAACAGCTATAAAGCCAAGGGGCGAACGCCATGTTGAAAACCCGTTTCACCGAAATGTTCGGTGTCGAAGTGCCGATCACCTGCGGCGGCATGACCCGCGTGGGCAAAGCCGAACTGATCGCGGCCGTCGCCAATGCCGGCGCGCTGGGATTCCTCACCGCGCTGACACCAGGCTCGCCGGAAAAGCTCGTCGCGGAAATCAAGAAGACGCGCGATCTCACGGACAAGCCATTCGGCATCAACCTCACCATCCTGCCGTCGATCAATCCGATCCCGTATGACGAATACCGGCAGGTGATTTGTGAGAGCGGGTTGAAGGTGGTGGAAACCGCCGGCAACAATCCCGCGCCGCATCTTCCCGCGTTCAAGGAAGCGGGCGTGAAGGTGATCCACAAATGCGTCACCGCGCGCCATGCGGTGAAAGCCGAAAGCATCGGCGTCGATTGCGTTTCCATCGACGGCTTCGAATGCGCCGGTCATCCGGGCGAGGAAGATATTGGCGGCCTGGTGCTGTTTCCGGTGACCACGGCGAAGCTGAAAATTCCCGTGATCGCGTCGGGCGGCATCGCCGATGCGCGCGGCCTTGTGGCGGCGCTGGCGCTGGGTTGCGAAGGCGCGAACATGGGCACGCGCTTTATGGCGACCAAGGAAGCGCCGATCCATGAGAAGGTGAAGCAGGCGCTCGTCGCCAACGACGAACGGGCCACCGACATGATCTTCCGCACCATGCACAATTCCTCGCGCGTGGCGAGGAATGCGATCAGCCAGCAGGTGGTGGAAATCGAAAAGCGCGGCGGCGCGAAGTTCGAAGACGTGCGCGATCTGGTGGCCGGCACGCGCGGCGGCGTGGTCTATGATTCAGGCGATACGGACTACGGCATCTGGTCCGCTGGTCAGACCCAGGGCCTGATCCACGACATTCCGACCTGCAAAGAGCTAGTGGAGCGCATTGTCAGCGAAGCGCAATCCATCATTCGCACGCGGCTGGACAAGCTTGTCGCTTAAACTTCAACGAAATGATTGAGCGGCCCGTGGCCTTTGCCAAGGCCCGGCGCCGTCTCGATTGCCTTCTGCACATATTCGCGCGCGCGCCCGACGGCGAGCGGCAATGTCTCGCCTTCCGCCAACCCACAGGCGATGGCAGTGGACAAGGTGCAACCGGTGCCATGCGTGTGCCTGGTCTTGATACGCGGGAAGGCATAGACCTCCACGCCGCCCTTCCACACCATCACATCGTCGATGGTTGAAGTGGTGGCATGACCACCTTTGATGAGCGCGGCTTGCGCGCCCATCGCGATGAGCTTGCGCGCGGCGGCTTCTGCGTCGTTGCGTTTTGTACTTTTCAGATGCGCAAGCGCCCTGGCTTCGGGAATGTTCGGCGTGACGAGTGCTGCGAGCGGGAAGAGTTCCTTCACCATCGCCGTCACCGCATTGGGGGCCAGGAGGCGATGGCCGCTGGTGGAGATCATCACCGGATCGAGCACGATCGGAATTTTCTTCGCATACTTCTTCAGCGCGGACGCGACAGCCTTCACCGTGGCGGCATTGCCGAGCATGCCGATCTTGATGGCGTCCGCGCCGATGTCGGTGAGCGTGGCGGCAATCTGCTCGGCGACGATCGCGGGTGGAATGGAATGGATCGCCTTCACGCCTTTGGTGTTTTGCGCCGTGACAGCGGTAATGGCCGTCATCGCATAAACGCCGAAGGCGCTGGCCGTCTTGATGTCCGCCTGAATCCCCGCGCCGCCGCCGGAATCGGAGCCGGCGATAATCAAAAGCCGCTTCATGCGATCAGGCCGCGACTTCGCGAATGGCGCCGCAAATGGCGCGCACGACGGCGCGGATCTCGCGCTCGTCCTCGCCCTCCGCCATGACGCGGATCACCGGCTCGGTGCCGGATTTGCGGACCAGAATGCGGCCTTTGCCGTTCAGCTTCGCGGTGCCGGCCTCAATGGAGGACTTCACGCGCGCATCTTCCAAGGGCGCGCCGTTCTTGAACCGGACGTTCTCAAGCACCTGCGGCATTGGCTCGAACACATGCGCCGCCTGGCTCGCGGGCTTGCCCTCTTCCGCCAGGACCGCCAGCACCTGAAGTGCCGCGATCAGACCGTCGCCCGTCGTGGAGAAATCGCTGAGAATGATGTGGCCGGATTGTTCGCCGCCCACGTTGAAAGCGCCTTTGCGCATCTCTTCGAGCACGTAGCGGTCGCCGACAGCCGACCGAACGAGCGTTAATCCCTTGCCCAAGAGATAGCGCTCAAGGCCCATATTCGCCATCACGGTACCGACGACGCCGCCGCCCGCGAGCCGGCCCTTGGCCTGCCAGGAGCGTGCGATCAGCGCGAGAATCTGGTCGCCGTCGATGATACGGCCCTCTTCGTCGGACATGACAACGCGATCCGCGTCGCCATCGAGCGCAATGCCGAAATCCGCGCGCGTCTCGCGCACCTTGGCCGCCATCGCGTTCGGCGCCGTAGAGCCGCAATCTTCATTGATATTGAAGCCGTTGGGATCGACACCGAGCTTGATGACTTCCGCGCCCAATTCCCACAGCACTTCGGGCGCGACTTTGTAAGCCGCCCCATTGGCGCAATCGATGACGATGCGAAGACCTTCCAGGCGCAGGTTCTTGGGGAAGGTGCGCTTGGCGTATTCGATGTAACGTGCCTGTGCGTCGTCGATACGCTTGGCCCGGCCAAGTTTGGCCGGATCCGCGAGACCGGCCTCGAGGCCATTTTCCATCAGCGCTTCAATCTTCTTTTCGGTTTCATCGGAGAGCTTGTTGCCATCCGGACCGAAGAGCTTGATGCCGTTGTCATGATAGGGATTGTGGGAGGCGGAAATCATGACGCCCAGATCGGCACGTAGGCTGCGCGTCAGCATCGCGACGGCAGGCGATGGCAGTGGACCAAACTGAAAGACGTCCATGCCGACAGCAGTGAACCCTGCGACCAACGCGGGCTCGATCATATAGCCGGAAAGGCGCGTGTCCTTGCCGATCACCACGCGATGGCGATGATCGCCTCGGGTGAACAGCCGCCCCGCTGCCATGCCGATCTTCATCGCAATCTCAGGCGTCATCGGAAAGCTGTTGGCGAGTCCGCGCACGCCATCGGTGCCGAACAATTTGCGTGTCATGTCTGAAATGATCCCTCGGGCCTTAAGGCCCCTCTTTGCGGACCAATCCTACCAAATCTCGGGGGCCAAACGCGAGAGGTCTTATCTCACAAGGGGTTACGCTTGATTGCGGGACAGGGCCGCCCAGACCGCCAGCGCGTCCTTCAGGGCTTTGGGCGCATGGGTTCGGACCAGATCCGCGCCCTGCAGCACCGAAAATAGTTCTGCGGCGAGCGACGCGGAACCCACCTCCCCTGGCGGACGGCCAGTGACCTTGCGCAGGAAAGATTTGCGCGAGACCGAGATCAGGATGGGAAGGTCAAATTGCCGCTTCAACTCGGCGAGTGCGCGCAGGACCGTGAATGACGTCTCCGGATCGCTGCCCAAAAAAAATCCCATGCCGGGATCGAGGATGAGGCGGTCGCGCGATACGCCCGCACGGGTGAGCGCGGCGATGCGCTTCTCGAAGAAGCGGTATATGCGCTCCATGATTTCCGATGGCGGCACATTGATGCGGGTCGCCTTTCCGCGCCCTTGCACGGAATGCATCACGATCAATTTGGCGGATGCCGCGACGATATCCGGATACAACGCTTCGTCAGGAAAGCCTTGAATATCGTTCAGGTAATCGACGCGCTGCGTGATTGCCCAGCGTTGAACCTGCGGCGCGAAGCTGTCGATGGAAATCGAATAACCATCCTTCCGGAGCGCTTCGACGACCGGCGCCAGACGCGCAATCTCAACATCTGGCGCAATGGACTTCGCATCCGGATTGGACGAGGCCGCGCCCAGATCAAGGATGTCGGCGTCCTGTGCCAGTGCCCGGGCATGCGCGATGGCCGCCTCTGCGGCGAGATATTTTCCGCCATCGGAAAACGAATCTTCCGTGATGTTGACGATGCCGAGGATTTTCATGGCGGCTCCAAAACAAAAAGGGAGGCCAAGGCCTCCCTTTTTTCAAGCTCTTTGCCGAAACTTCAGCGCGGCTGCGGTTCCGGCGCAATAATGCCGCCACGGGGGCGACCCGCCGTCGGCACGCTGGGACCGGTGCCACGAGTCGGCTCCGGCTCATCGAACGGCGTGCGCACCGGCGCGATGCCTTTCAGCAGCGCGATGATCTCGTCGCCCGACAGCGTTTCATATTCCAGAAGCCCGCGCGCGATCACATGCAAGTCATTAATGCGCTCGGTGAGGATTTCGTGCGCGCGGTTGTAAGTCGTGTCGATGATCTTGCGGATTTCCGCATCGATCTTCTGCGCTGTGGCTTCGGAGATGTTCTGCGTGCGCGAAACACTATGGCCGAGGAAGACTTCTTCCTGGTTCTCGGCATAGGCGATTGGGCCCAGCTCGTCGGACATGCCGAAACGCGTGACCATCGCGCGCGCCATGCGGGTGGCCTGCTCGATGTCGCTTGAGGCGCCCGTCGTGACCTTCTCATGGCCGAAGATCAGCTCCTCGGCGATGCGGCCGCCGTAAGCGACGCACAGATCGGCCAGCATTTTCTGGCGCGTCAGCGAAAGCTGGTCGCGCTCCGGCAGACGCATCACCATGCCCAGCGCACGGCCGCGCGGAATGATCGTCGCCTTGTGGATGGGATCGGAACCCACCACGGACAGCGCCACGAGCGCATGGCCGCCTTCGTGATAGGCCGTGAGCTTCTTCTCTTCGTCGCTCATCGCGAGCGAACGGCGCTCCGAACCCATCATGACTTTGTCTTTGGCGTCTTCGAGCTCGTACATCGATACCACGCGCTTGCCGCGACGGGCGGCGAGCAACGCACCTTCGTTTACGAGGTTCGCCAGATCGGCACCGGAAAAGCCGGGTGTCCCCCGCGCCAGCACCTTCGGATCGACGTCGGGCGCCAGCGGCACCTTGCGCATATGCACACGCAGGATCTTCTCGCGGCCGGAAAGATCGGGATTGGGAACGACCACCTGGCGGTCGAAACGGCCCGGGCGCAACAGCGCGGGATCCAGAACGTCCGGACGGTTGGTGGCGGCGATCAGGATCACGCCTTCATTCGCCTCGAAGCCGTCCATCTCGACGAGCAACTGGTTCAACGTCTGCTCGCGTTCGTCATTGCCGCCACCGAGACCGGCACCGCGGTGACGGCCGACCGCATCGATTTCGTCGATGAAGATGATGCAGGGCGCGTTCTTCTTCGCCTGTTCGAACATGTCGCGCACACGGCTTGCGCCGACGCCGACAAACATTTCCACGAAATCGGAGCCCGAGATCGTAAAGAACGGCACATTCGCCTCGCCCGCGACAGCGCGTGCGATCAGCGTCTTGCCGGTACCCGGCGGGCCGACCAGCAGCACGCCCTTCGGAATACGTCCGCCAAGGCGCTGGAATTTCTGCGGATCGCGCAGGAAGTCCACGATCTCTTTCAGATCGTCTTTGGCTTCATCCACACCCGCGACGTCTTCAAACGTCACGCGTCCGGTTTTTTCCGTCAGCAATTTCGCGCGGCTCTTGCCGAAGCCCATCGCCTTGCCGCCGCCCGATTGCATCTGGCGGATGAAGAACACCCAGATGCCGACAATGAGCAGCATGGGGAACCAGTTGAGCAGGATGCCCAGCAGGTTGAATCCATCATCCGCGGGCTTGACCGTGATCGGCACGTTCTTCTGCAGCATGTGCGGAACGAGCTGCGGATCGTTCGGAGAAACGGTGGTGAATGCCTGGCCGCCTGTGGTGTGGCCTGTGATCTGATCGCCCTGGATCGTGACATCCTTCACCGTGCCCTGATCAACATACTGGTTGAACTGGGTGTAGTTGATCGCACTCGTCGCCTGATGCGTGCCGGAGCTCTGAAACATATTAAAGAGCGCCACCAGCAGGAGCATGATGATGATCCAGAGGGCGAGATTGCGAAGGTTGTTCACGGTCATCCTTTCATGGCCTCGCGCGCGCGGCGCCGGCGCGGACCTGTCCTCTCACAGATAGGTACAGTGTAGCCCGTTGTCAGCCAGCAAAGCGTTAAGAAATTTAATGCGCCCGGGCAATTGGAGCCTCCAAATCCCCTTAAGAAGCGCGGTTAATTCTAGTGCCGCTTTTTGGTCCGTTTTGGCGGTTTCACAGGAACCGCATCCTTATAAGGCGCCGCAACAGCGGGCTTTTCCGAAACGGCGCGGCCTACTTCCCGCGTGACGGCCAACGTGCCGGTTCCAAAGGCCAAGGTCGTGCGCGCCGCGGGTGCGACAATGCAACCGTGAAGCGTAGCGCCGCCGCCGAGCGAACCGTCGCGGATGGAATTGTACAGACGCTCCAGCCGTCCAAAGCGCGGCCGGTAGGTTTCGCCGGAGACGCGCGACAATATGGCGGCCAGAGCACGCAAACCGACTTCGCGCGGCGCCATTTTCAGCCGCACGGAATCGATCAACGCGCCGCCATCTTCAAAACGCGCGGCGCGCGCCAGCAATGCGGCGTTCATGTCATCGAGCGCTTCGCGTGCGCGGCCCAGATGCTCGGCGGCGTCGGATACGCGATGAGCGGTAAGGCCAAGCGCCTCAAGTTGCGGCCACGCGGCGCGCAGCTTCGAACGTGCGAAGCGCGGATCGCCATTCATGGGATCTTCGATCCACGCCTGCTTTCTCGCACGCAGGAAATCGCGCAGCGGCGCGCGTGCCATGTCGAGCAGCGGCCGCACCAGCATCAATCCGGCGAAGCCTTGCATCGGATAAGGTGCGATCACGCGCATCGCCGAAAGGCCGTCCAACCCACTGCCGCGCGCGAGCCGGAGCAGAAAGGTTTCCGCCTGATCTTCCATCGTATGCGCCACATAGAGTGCCGCTACTTCGTGTGCCGCCAGCCATTCGCCCATGAGGCGATAACGCGCTGCGCGCGCTTCCGCTTCGATATCGGATTTCGGTGTCGCGCCTTTCCATGTCAGCACATGCGCTTTCAATTCTGCATCGGCAGCCATCTTCAGAACGGCCTTGGCGTCCTTCGCAGAGTCGGGACGCAATCCGTGATCGACGGTGAGAATGACCGGCGGCGGCAGTTTCGCGTGCCTGGCATAAGCCGCCAGCAACAGCATCAGCGCGACGGAGTCGCCACCACCCGACACGGCAACAGCGCCGGGCCATGCGGCGCCGGCACTTCTAAGCGCGTCCATGCGCGCGGCGAATTGCGCGAAGACATCTGTGTCCGGTTTCGGAACGGATTTCGCGGCAAGCTTATTTGCAGCCGGCGGTTTTGCGGCTGGCTTTGGCTTGCGCGAGGACGTTTTTGGAGGCTTGCGGGTATTTGCCGGGGAGCGCGCCAAGTGTTGTGCAGCCTTCCTGTTTCTGGTTCAGCGCAATCAGCGACTGCCCCAGTTTGAGCATACTGTCCGGTGCGCGCGGACTGGAGCCATATTTCTTGATCTCTTCGGCAAAGGCACGCGCCGCATTGGGATAGTCCTTCTGGACATAAGCGATGTCGCCCACCCAATAAACCGCCTGCGGCGCAAGCTCGTCCTTGGGGTAGGTATCGGCGAAATTGCGGAAGGCGGCGCGCGCTTCATCGTATTGCGCCTTGGAAAGCATGTTCATCGCTGCTTCGAATTGCGGGCGCGTCGCGCTGGGCGCCGGACCGCCCCTGGCATCGGGTGAACCAGGCGCCGCCAAGGGCAGCGGCTGGTTGGACGGTATTGTGCCCAGCACGCCGGGCGGCGGAGAAAGACGCTGTGCATTGTTGGGGGCGGTCTGCGGAAACGACAGGGCGGCCCCACCATTGCCTCCACCCGCACAAGACAGGCCACTGGCATCTTCGCCGAGCTGCTGCGCCGTCATGGCGCAGATCTTGTAGTCGAAATCCTTCTGCATACGGTCGATCCGGCCGTTGACGTCACTCAGCTTGTGATCGAGCTGCTCCAACTGACCGGTAAGACGGCGGATGGTTTCCTGCAAATCGTTGACCTGCTGATTGAGCTGGTTGATCTGCGTGTCCTGGTTCTGCTCATGCGCCAGTCGCGCAGCCTTCTCCTCATCGCTTTCACCGAAAAGAGCGGCCGTGCGCGTATATCCGGCCTTCTGCTGCACGGTGTTCATGTGCGCTTCAAGCGCGCGGGATTGCACCTCGCCCGCCTCTAGCTTGCGCGCCATCTTTGGCGCCGATGGCATTTGCACGGCGTTCACGTCCGCCAGCGCACCCACCGCCCCGGCCGTGATGCCAAGCGTTGCGACGGCAGCGATCCGCCACAGGCGTGTTTGCGGGAATTTTCGCATCTTCGTCATGCTCGACATCCGCTCCTGAAGAATGGCCCGAAAACATTCTGGCCGAAACACTTAGCCGAAATTGAGGCTTGCCGGAATCCAAAGAAAAAGGCGCCTCGATTACGAGGCGCCTTTCCTTGATTTGCGGCAGCTTACGAGTTGGCGCCGCCGGTGATCGTGGTCACGCCACGGCGGTTCTGCGCATAGCAACCTTCATCGGATTCGGTGCAGATCGGGCGCTCTTTGCCATAAGAAATCGTATCCAGACGGCCGGCGGAAACGCCGACGCTGACCAGATATTCCTTCACCGAGTTCGCACGGCGCGCGCCGAGCGCAAGGTTGTATTCGCGTGTGCCGCGCTCGTCGCAATGGCCTTCGATGGTCACGCGAACGGACGGGTATTTGGCCAACCACGCGGCCTGACGCTGCAACACGCTGCGGTCTTCATCGGTGATGTTATAGGCGTCGTAGTCGAAATGGACGGTATCGCCGACATTCACGCGCAGATCTTCAGCGCTGCCGGGAACGATGCTTGATGTGGTCGAGCTGGACATGGACGTCGGTGGGGGAGCGGTTTCGACCGCTTTGGGTTTGTCTGTGCACGCAGCCAAGGCAAGAACTGACGCCACCGCTGCAAATTTGAGAACTGTCGAAATCTTGATCATTGGAATACCGCTCCGAAAGACGCTCCCAATGCGCAGAGAGCATAGACCTGACCCAGCGTGCGCACCGCCGTATAACGATTCAACCCCCCGAATGTTCCCGCCAAGAAAACAACTCTAGAAATCACCGGCTACTGGATCAAGGGCGACCAGGCCGGATCGGAGGCAGCACCCGGCGTGGTTACACGCCGTTCATTACGGCCCGTAACATCGACCGACCAAACGGAGGAACCGCGGCCGCCCCTTTCCGTGCGGCCGAACATCAGTACGCGGCCGTTCGGCGCCCAAGTCGGTCCTTCATCTTCCCAACCATCGGTGATCATGCGTTCGCCTGAACCATCGGGGTGCATGACGCCAATGCGGAAGGCGCCACCGGCCTGTTTGGTGAAGGCGATCAGGTCGCCGCGCGGCGACCACACCGGCGTGCCGTTCTTACCCCCGCCGAAGCTGATGCGATGGACGTTCGAGCCGTCGGCATTCATCACATAGACCTGCTGCGATCCGCCGCGGTCGGATTCAAACGCGATCTGCGTGCCGTCAGGTGAATAGGACGGCGAAGTATCGATCGCCGGATCGCTGGTCAGGCGCGACACACTGCGCGTGCGCAGATCCATCACATAGATGTCCGAATTGCCGCCAGATTCGAGCGACATCACAACCTTGTTGCCGTCCGGCGAGAAGCGGGGCGAGAAGGTCATGTTGGGGAAATTGCCCAGCATCTCCTGCTTGCCGGTTTCCATGTCGAACAGATACACGCGCGGCTTGCCGGCGATATAGGACATATAGGCGATCATCTGCGCGGTGGGGTTGAAGCGCGGCGTGAGCACCATATAGCTGCCACTGGTGAGGAATTTCGGGTTCGCGCCATCCTCATCCATCACCGCGAGCCGTTTCTTGCGATTGGTCGCAGGCCCCGATTCCGAAATGAAGACGATCCGGGTGTCAAAATAGCCCTTCTCGCCGGTAATGCGCTGATAGATGGCATCGGACACCAGATGCGCGATGCGGCGCCAATTGTCCGGTGTTGTATAGTATTGCAAGCCCACCATCTGGCTTCCACCGGCGACGTCCCAGAGACGGAAATCAAGACGCAGCCGTCCATCCGGTTGGCTGGTCACCTGTCCGGTCACTAGCGCTTGCGCATTGATCACGCGCCAGTTGGCGAAGTTGGGAATGGTGTTGATGTCCTTCACCTGCTCGACAAAGGATTTGGGATCGAGCGGACGAAACAATCCCGAACGGTCGAGATCTGCGCGCACGACGCTCGCAATCTGCGCGCCGGACGGATCGCCGATAAAATCGGGTATCGCGATCGGCAGCGGCTGAATATTGCCTTGGGTCACGTCCACGCGGAGCTGCGCGGATGCCGGCGCGACCATTCCTAGCGAGATCGCCGCGAGGGCCAGAATTGCGAGTGCCAATTTCTTCATGCTTTGCTCCAAATCACTCTTTGCCCCAATCACTGGCCCATCATCTGGCGCGGGTCGAAGTGGAAAGGGTTGATCTCGCGCCACTGATCGTAACGGTCCGTCGGCAGCTTGTAGGGTGCGCATTCATAGATTGCCCGCCTCGCCGCTTCCGCCGCCGCCCGCGTATAGGGGTTGCCCGCCGCGTTGGAGGCGGAGTCTCCAACTAATTGTGGCGGACGTGCGACCGATCCATCCTGATTGAGCAACAAATCGAAATCGACGACGAGATCCTCAGCATGCGGCGCGCCGACCGGCGGGCTCCAGCATTGCTGAATCTGACTGCGCAAGGCGTCCTGGATATCGGCGGTCATGGCGTTTTGCGCACCGAAGGCCTTCACATTGCGCGCACCGGTTTTGGCGTTGCGTGCGCTGGCGGCGGCGGGCGTCTGTTTGTTGAGCAATGCCATGATGTTGTTGATGTCGAACTGCTTCTTCTTGGCTTCGGGCTTCGGCTGATCCACAGGCTTAAGCTTTGGCGTCGGTGCTGGTTCCGGTTTGGCGATCAACGGTTCCGACGGCGCCTGATCGGGTGCGGCTTCAGCCTGTGTGTCCGGGGGAGGGGGCACCACGGGTTGAGGCGTGGGCGGTGCGGGCTGCGGCTCATCTTTGGGCGGAGCCTTGGGCTGCTCCTTCACCATGGCTTTCAAATTCGTCTTCTCGCCGATGGTGACAAGATCGACCGGCACCACGGGAGAATCCTGGATGCTGAGATCGAGTTTATGCGCGAAAGTGAACAGCGTCGCGCCGATGACGAGCACGTGCAGAACCGTCGCTGTTATGATGCCCAGCGGCGACGTTCTTTCGCCGGCGCCTGACGCCAGCGAAATCCTATTTCCGATCGCGCGGCTTTGCGACATCCGTGACAAGTCCGATATGCGTGAACCCCGCTGCGCTGATCTCGGCCATCACCTGCATCACCCGGCCATAGTCCACCGACTTGTCACCGCGCACGAAGATGCGCTGGTCGTAGCCGTTGGCGGCGATGGCGCTGAGCTTGGCGACGAGTTGATCTTCGGGAACCGGCGCGTTCTGAAGATAGATGCGGCCATCACGGCGCACTGTGACGGAAAGCGGTTCGCGGTCCTGGCCCAGCGCCTGCGCCTTGGTCTTGGGCAGATCGACCGGCACGCCCACTGTAAGCAGTGGCGCTGTCACCATGAACACGATCAGCAGCACCAGCATCACGTCTACGAACGGGGTGACATTGATCTCGGACATCGCATGCGACCGCCCGCGGCGGGCACGGCGATCGACGCGTTTCATGGCCATGGCCATCAGCGCGCTGCCTTCTCATCAAGCTGGCGCGACAGAATCGCGGAAAACTCGTCCGCGAAGGCTTCAAGACGGCCGGTGTACCGGCCGATGTCGCCTGCGAACTTGTTGTAGAAAATCACGGCCGGAATAGCGGCCAGCAGACCCATCGCTGTGGCGAACAAGGCTTCCGCGATGCCCGGCGCGACGACCGCCAGCGTGGTGTCATGGCGCGCGGCGATGGCCGAGAAAGAATTCATGATGCCCCATACCGTGCCGAAAAGACCGACGAATGGCGCGGTCGCGCCCACCGTCGCAAGGAAGCCCAGGTTCTTTTCGACGCTATCCGTCTCGCGCAGGATCGTGACGGACATGGACTTGTCGATACGCTCCTTGATGCTCGGCAGCAGCCATTCGCGCGGCGCACCGCCTTCAAACGCCCGGCGCCATTCGCGCAGCGCGGAGACGAACACCGCCGACATCGGGTGATCCGGCATTTTGGCGTATTGCGTGTAGAGTTCGTCGAGGGAAAGGCCGGACCAGAACGTCTTCTCAAACCGGTCGGCTTTACGGCGCAGATTGGAGAGCGCGATCAGCTTGTTGATGATGATCGTCCACGACCACAACGATGCCAGCAGCAACAGCAGGAACACACCTTTCACAATCGGATCGGCGCGCAGAAACAAGGAGACGACCGAAATTCCCGCCACATCCGGCGTGACACTCCCACCCGTCTGTGTGACATCGACATTGGTGGTTGGCGCGGCGGCTGGACCCAGATTCTGCACTTGCGCGTCCTGCCCGGTGGGCGCGGCTACCGGCGCGGCGAGCACGGGTGCGGCAATGCAAAGAGCAAGCGCCGCAAAAGCTACGGCGATCCAACGCATCAAACTCATCAGCAGACCTCTTCATGCCGGCTTCGAAAGGCGTGCCGGTTGTTGCTCCGTGATACCGCGTGATGCGCCGAGAGCAAGTGTCATAAGCGCATTTGAACGTGGCCGAAATTGGGCGGCAATCGTTAAGCGCCTGTTTCCAAAAGGAAAGGCGAAAGTTTATCTCGCGTATCCTGTGGAATGCGTTTTGGTTTTCCGTTCAGCGAGATGATGCAGGCTTCCACGGTTCCATGCGTGAGCTGGCGCCCGTCGCAATAGATGTCCTGCGACGCGATCATGCGAACGCCGGTGAGCGACACCGCGCTGGTGTGAACCTCGATGAGGTCGTTGAGCCGTGCGGGGCGCATATATTCGAGCGCCGCCTTGCGCAGGGTCCATGCGAACGGTTCCGGACCATCCAGTTCTGCGAGTTTGTGAACCCCGGCGGTGCGGAAGAACTCCGTACGGCCGCGTTCCATGAAGCGCAGGTAATTGGCGTGATAGACGATCCCGGACAGATCGGTGTCTTCGTAATAGATGCGGATCGGAAGGACATGTACCTTGCCGACGAACTTGCCGAAGCTTTCTACGGTTTCGGACATGGGTGCTGTTTGTCGCAAGACGGTTTCTGGTTGGGCTGGACAATCGTCATGGTGACGACTCCGGTATACTTGGGTTTGTCCGGCTTGGTCTCCATTGTGAGATAGCTATCGAGCGCGCCGCCGAACTTGCCCCAAAAACCAAAGGTGACAATCGTGAAACCGACCGCAAAGACGATGATCGCAATGCGAAAAAGGATGGCATTGATCTTCATTCATCATCCTCCCCGCTTTTGAACAGACCAATCTGAGCCGGATCGCGCGGCGGCGCATTCAATCCCAGATGTCCGTAAGCCGCGCCGGTCAGCATGCGCCCGCGCGGCGTACGCTGCACGAAACCCTGCTGCATCAAGAACGGCTCCACAATCTCTTCCAGCGCATCACGCGGTTCGCCCAGCGCAGCGGCAATCGTCTCAATCCCCACAGGACCGCCACTGAAACTTTCCGCGATCAGTTTCAGATAGCGCATATCGAACGCATCCAGACCACGCTTGTCCACTTCCAGACGCGTCAGCGCAGCGTCAGCGATCTTTGCATCGACGGTCTTATGGCCTCCGACACTGGCGAAATCGCGCACACGCTTCAGAAGCCGTCCAGCGATGCGTGGTGTGCCCCGCGCGCGGCCGGCGATTTCCTTTGCGCCGTCTGTCGTAAGCTCGAATCCGAGAACGCGCGCACCACGCTCGACGATCGAGAGCAATTCTTCCGGCGTGTAGAAATTCAGACGAACCGGAATGCCAAAGCGGTCGCGCAACGGCGTCGCCAGCAATCCCGCGCGCGTGGTGGCGCCGACCAGCGTGAACGGCGCGAGCGTGATTTTCACCGAGCGCGCCGACGGGCCTTCGCCGATGACGAGATCGAGTTCGTAATCCTCCATTGCGGGATAAAGGATTTCTTCCACCGCGGGATTGAGGCGATGGATCTCGTCGATGAAAAGAACGTCGCGCGGTTCGAGATTGGTGAGGATCGCGGCAAGGTCGCCCGCCTTCGCCAACACGGGGCCGGAGGTCGAGCGGAAGTTCACGCCCAACTCGCGCGCCACGATCTGCGCCAAGGTTGTCTTGCCCAAACCCGGCGGGCCGGAGAACAGCACATGGTCCAGCGCTTCTTCGCGTTCGCGCGCCGCCTGGATGAAGATGGAGAGATTTTCGCGCGCCTGCTTCTGGCCGACGAATTCGCTCAGGCGCTTGGGGCGTAGCGACGTCTCCAACGTGTCGTCCTCGCCGCGCTCGGGCGCAACGATGCGATCGGTTTTGGGAACTGCACTCGCCATCTATCGTCCCATCGCGCGCAGGCTTTCGCGGATCAGCACATCCACCGGCGCATCGCCCATATCCCTGGCGATGCGCGCCACGCTTTCTGCTGCGTGCCCTTGAGAATAACCCAGCTTGACCAAGGCCGCGACCGCATCGGCTTCGGGGCCGCGCGGGGCCACAACCGCTACGAAGTCCTCGCCGTCATGGCTGCGCAGGATCATGGCCGGGGCCTTGTCCTTCAGTTCCGTGACGATACGCAGCGCGAGTTTGGGACCGACGCCTTGCGCCTTGCCGATCATCGCCTTGTCGGACAGCGCCAGCGCGCGCTGCAGGTCTTTGGCCGAAAGCGCAGACAGAACATTCAATGCCACGCGCGCGCCGACATTCTGGACGGTCTGCAGCAGGCGGAACCATTCGCGTTCTTCGGCACCGGCAAAGCCATAAAGCCGGATCGCGTCTTCGCTGACCTTGGTTTCGATCATCAGCGATGCGGGCGAACCAACCGTCAGCCGCGACAAGGTTGATGACGGGCAATGCACCAGATAGCCGACGCCGTTCACATCGAGGATGCAATGATCGTCATGAATGGAATCCACGATGCCGCTGAGCTTGCCGATCATGCCAACGCCGCCATGATCTTCGCACGCGTGCCCGCGAGATGGGCGTGCGCAATGGCAGCGGCGAGCGCATCGGCGGCATCGGCGGCTTCGACCCGGGCGGTGGGGAGAAGGCGGCGCACCATCATGCCGACCTGGTCCTTGCCGGCGTGGCCGACGCCGACGACGCATTTCTTGATGTGATTGGGCGCGTATTCGGCGACTTCCAATCCGGCCTGCGCCGCAGCGAGCAAGGCGATGGCGCGGGCGTGACCGAGCTTCAACGCGGCACTCGGATCTTTGGCAACAAAAGCTTGCTCGACACTGATCGCGACCGGGCGATGCTCGGCGATCACGGCGCAGAGCAATTCATGAAGCACCATCAGCCGCGTGGCCAATTCGGACTTGGCATTGCTGGTGAGAACACCATGCGCGACATGGGTCAGGCGGGTGCCGGACATGTCGATGATGCCCCAGCCCATCCGTGCGAGGCCGGGGTCCAAGCCGAGAATGCGAATCGTGGCGCCCATCGGCGATTTGTACCGTGTTTGTTCGACGATGTCTTATGCCACGCCGCGTGCGTGATCCAGCATGGCGTGGGCGATTTCGCGCTCGCCCATGATGACCTCGCTGGCGCCCAGCTTGAGCAGGTGATCGACCTCCGCGTCGAAATGGGCGCGGGCCACGATTTCCAGCGCGGGATTGGCGGCCCTCGCCTGCTGCACGATCTGCCCCGCCTCGAAGGCTTCGGGGATGGCGATGAAGAGGAGCTTCGCGCCGGCGACATTCGCCGCCTTCAGCACGCGGTCCATCGCGGCATTGCCTTCGATGACCTCGATGCCTTCGCGCTCCAGCGTTTCGATCCGGTCCTGCGCTTCTTCGATGACAAGGAAGGACGTGCCGTCGCCTTTCAAGCCTTCGCCGACGAGACTGCCGACGCGGCCGTAACCGACGACGATGGCGTGAGCAGTAAGCCCCGTCGGCTGCAGCTCCGCGGGCTTCTCGCGCACTTCGGGTTTGGCGGCTTCGGGTTTGCGAAAGCGTTCGGCGGCAGCGACGAGGAACGGGTTGATGATGATCGAGAGGATCGAGGTGCCGAGGATGAGATCGCGCGCGCGGTCCGGCAGTAGGCCCTGGCCGATGCCGAGATCGGCGAGGATGAAGGAGAACTCGCCGATCTGCGCGAGCCCCGCACCGATGAACAAGGCGGTCGCCAGCGGATAGCCGAAGGCGCGGGCGATGAGGAAGGCGACGCCGCCGATGCCGACAAGCACCACCAGCAAGGTCATCACCAGCACGCCCGGCTCATGCACCACGACGAGCGGATCGAAGATCATGCCGACGGACACGAAGAACAGCACGGCGAAGGCATCGCGCAGGGGCAGCGACTCTTCGGCGGCGCGCTGGCTGAGCTTGGACTCGCTCATGATCATGCCGGCGAAGAAGGCGCCCAGCGCGATGGAGACGCCGAACAATTCCGCCGCGCCGAAGGCCACGCCCAGCGCCACCGACAACACGGCCAATCGGAAGAGTTCGCGCGAGCCGGTATGCGCCGTGTAATGCAGCACCCACGGGATCAGCCGCTTGCCGACGATGAGCATGAAGGCCGCGAAGCCCGCGAGCTTCACCAGCGTGATGCCGAGAATCTTCGCCAGCGCGACGCCATCGACCTGACCGCCTTTCAACGCCAGCGCCAAGGGCGGCAGCAGCACCAGCGCCAGCACGGTGATGAGATCCTGCATCACCAGCCAGCCCACGGTGATATGGCCGCGGGTGGAATCCATCAGGTGCCGGTCCTGCAGGGTGCGCGTCATCACCACGGTGGAGGCGACGGCGAGCGCAAGGCCGAAGACGATGCCGGTGCCGAAGCTCCAGCCGATCATCCAGGCGACGCCCTCGCCCAGCACGGTCGCCACGGTGACCTGCACCAGCGCGCCGGGAACGGCGATGCGGCGCACGGAGATGAGATCGCTTGGCGAGAAGTGCAGCCCGACGCCGAACATCAAGAGGATCACGCCGATCTCGGCGAGCTGCAAGGTGAGATGGCTGTCGGCGACGAAGCCCGGCGTGAAGGGGCCGACCATGACGCCCGCGATCAGGTAACCCACGATGGGCGAAAGCTTCAGCCGGTTGGCGATGGTGCCGAAGACGAAGGCCAGACCCAGCCCGATCACCAGCGCGGCGATCAGGGGCGATTGATGGACAAGAGCGGGCGCATCACTCATTGCACCGCATCATGCACTAACCGCCGAGTTTCTCCATGAGAGCATCGGACAATTCGTAATTGCCGAAGATGGTCTGCACGTCGTCATGGTCGTCGAGAACTTCGATGAGCTTGATCAGCGTCTCGCCGTTCTCGTCGCTGACGGGCGACATGGTCTTGGGGCGCCATTCGATCTTGGCGCCGGAGGGCTCGCCCAGCTTCGTCTCCAGCGCATCGCGCACCGCGCCATAGCTTTCCAGCGGGGTGATGAAGGTGTGGCTCTCTTCGTCGGAGACGACTTCATCGGCGCCGGCGTCGATGGCGGTTTCCAGCATCGCATCGTCCGAGCCCCTGGCCTTGGGATAGGTGATGACGCCGACGCGATCGAACATGAAGGTGACGGAATTGGGTTCGCCCAGCGCGCCGCCATATTTGGAAAAGGTCGAGCGGATGTCGCTGCCGGTGCGGTTGCGGTTGTCGGTCTGGGTTTCGACGATGAGGGCGACGCCGCCGGGGCCGTAACCCTCATAGCGCACTTCCTCGATGTTCTCGGCGCCCGCGCCGGTCGCCTTGTCGATGGCGCGCTGGATATTGTCTTTCGGCATCGAGAGCTGCTTGGCGGCGATGATGGCGGCTCTGAGGCGCGGATTGTGCGCGGGGTCGGGCATGCCCATCTTGGCGCTGACGAAGATTTCGCGCGCCAGCTTGGAGAACATCTTCGAGCGCTCCTTATCGGCGCGCCCCTTGCGATGCATGATGTTCTTG
>JANWJQ010000044.1 GCA_025451875.1 Rhizomicrobium sp. | reverse complement strand
GGGCCAAACCCCGAAGAATTGCGTGTGATATTACAGGCTGGAGCGCGCGTACCGGACCACAAGAAGCTGTTCCCTTGGCGCTTCATCCTGTTCGAAGGCGAAGGCCGCAGGCGCATGGGCGATCTGCTGGGCGACATCCTTTGTGCCGAAGGCGATGTCAGCGCCGAACGGATCGCGATGGAGCGCGGACGTTTTCTGCGCGCGCCCGTGGTGATCGGCGTCGTCAGCCGCGTGCGCGAGAACATTCCGATCCCGACCTGGGAGCAGGAATTATCCGCGGGTGCTGTGTGCCAGAATATCCTGCTGGCGTCGCACGCGCTGGGCTATGTCGCGAACTGGCTCACCGAATGGTGCGCTTTCGATAACGCCGTGAAGGAAAAGTTAGGTTTGAAGCCCGGCGAACGCATTGCGGGCTTCATCTATATCGGCAAGCCTGCGGAGCCGCTCGAAGAACGCGCGCGGCCGGATCTGGACAAACTCATCACACATTTCTAGGGGCCGATCATGGGGCGGAAAATCCTGTTCATCACCACGGACCAGATGCGGTTCGACGCGCTTGGCGTGAACGGACAGAAGATCGCGCGCACGCCTGCCATCGACGCCCTCGCCCGTGACGGCATCAACTACACGCGCTGCCACGCGCAGAACGTTGTCTGCATGCCGGCGCGCGCAACGATGATCACCGGGCAATATGTCTCAACGCATGGTGTGTGGATGAACGGCGTGCCGCTGCCGGCGGATGCACCATCGGTGGCGCGGCTGCTGAAAGAGAAGAAGAACTACCGCACCGCGCTGATCGGCAAAGCGCATTTCGAGCCGTTCCTCGACCTGAAATTGCAATTCGAGGAGAACCGCATGGGTGTCCAGGGCACCTTCGGCCCGCATCGCGGCTTCGACCACATGGAGCTAGCCGCGCATGGCGCGCGCGGGCCGCTGCATTATTCGCGCTGGCTGATGCAGAACCATCCCGAGGTGGCGGATATGTTCTATCCGGTGCTTGGCCCAAACCTCACGCAGAATTCTTATGGCGAAGGCGATACCAAGGCGATCCAGACAAAACACAACAGATGTCCGCGCGAACTTTATCACACCGATTGGGTGGCGGATCGCACCATCGCCTATCTGAATTCGCTGGACCCGAACGAAGATTGGTTCGTGTGGATGAGTTTCCCCGATCCGCATCATCCCTGGGATCCGCCGGAGAGCGAAATCCATCGCCATAACTGGCGCGACCTACCCATCCCCGCCGGTTATCCGGGCACTCACGAGAAGATCGAGAGCATTCTGTCCGGCAAGCCGCGCCATTGGCGTGAGTGGTGGGCGGGCGAGCGTGTCACCTGTTATGAAGCACCGCCGGATTTCGTTCCCGCAAACCTCACCACCGATCAGTTGCGCGAGATCGACGCGCTGACGCATGTGAAGAACGAGTTGATCGACGAAGCCGTCGCGAAAGTGATGGCGACGATCAAGTTACGAGGTTGGGACGGCGACACCGATGTGCTCTTCACCACCGATCATGGCGAATTTCAGGGCGATTTCGGCCTGCTGTTCAAAGGCCCGCACCATGTCACCAGCCTGATGCATCTGCCGATGATCTGGCGGCCCGCACCCAACGCGAAGATAGCGCCGCAGAGCATCGATGCCTCAGTCGGCCAGGTCGATTTCGCGCCAACCTTCTGCGAGATCGCTGGCATCGAGCCCGGCGCATGGATGGAAGGCGCGCCGTTGCCGCGCGATGCCGCCGCTGCCGATCATCGCGATAGCGTCTTCACCGAATGGGATTCCGAGCATAATGGAATATCCATCTCCTTGCGCACGCTCTATCGCGACAACTGGATCGTCACCGCTTACGGAAAATCCTCGATCTACGAAGGCACAGAAGGCGAGCTTTACGATCTGGAAAGCGATCCGCTGCAATGGCGCAATCTTTGGGATGAGCCCACCGCGGCTCCGCTCAAGAAGGCATTGCTGGAAGAATTGCGCGCCAAGACGCCGAAACTCGCCGAGCCGCATCGTCCGGTGGTCGCGTCGGTCTGATGCGGACCTATCTCGCGCGCAGCTGGGTGAACCCGAAGCTCGGTGGCGGGACGTCCAACATCCATGGGGAAGGCGTTTTCGCGACAGCGACCATCGCGCGTGGCGAGAAGCTGATGGAATTCGGTGGTGAGAAGATTTCCGGCAAGCAGGCCGCGAACGGCGCCTATCGCGAATGTTCGGTCTGGACAATCGCAGATGACACCTATCTCGCCTTGCCGGAAAGCGACCCGGAACCAAGCCTCGACGAAAACCTCAACCATTCCTGCGATGCGAATGCGTGGCTCACCGATGAGGTAACGCTCACCGCACGGCGCGACATCGCGCCCGGCGAAGAGGTCACGCTCGATCAGGGAACCTGGAATTTCGACGACAGCGAATACACCTGGGACGAGATGGACTGCGGCTGCGGTGCCGCCGCGTGCCGCAAACGGCTCACCGAGAAGGATTGGTCACTGTCCATCGTGCAGGAACGCTACGAGGGCCATTTCCATCCGATCGTGCAGAAGATGATCGACGGGTGACGCGCGCGCAGTGATCCGCTAGCGTCGCGCGAGCATTGGGGGCGGCATGGCGGATACACAGAAACATGGCCTGCCTGCCTACCAGATCGCCGCCGTCGCAATCGGCAACGCACTCTCCTTCTACGATTTCGTCTGTTACGCCTTCTTCGCCACGCAGATTGGCGCGTGCTTCTTTCCTTCGCACGATCCCACCACAAGCCTGCTCGCATCACTGGCTACGTTCGGCGTTGGCTTCTTCACGCGCCCCCTCGGCGGACTGATCATCGGCCGCATGGCGGACCGCATCGGCCGTAAACCGGCGATGATGCTGTCGTTCAGCCTAATGGGCCTTGGCATTGTTGGACTGGCACTGACGCCGTCCTATCAGACTATCGGCATCGCCGCGCCGATCCTGTTCATTCTCTTTCGGCTGATCCAGGGCTTCGCGCTCGGCGGCGAAGTGGGGCCGACCACCGCCTATCTCGTGGAAGCCGCGCCGCCGCTGAAGCGCGGATTCTACGCCGCGATCTCCTATGCCACACAGGATGGCGGTGTTCTCGTCGCTGGCATCATTGGCACCATTCTCGCGTCGTCATTATCCGCGGACGCGCTGACCGGTTGGGGTTGGCGTGTGGCGTTCCTCCTCGGTGCGGCCATTGTGCCCTTCGGCCTCTACGTTCGCCGCAATCTGCCGGAGACGCTGGACGAAGAGCCGGACGAGACGCCTGTAACGCTCGCGCCCTATCTGCGCCTCGCGCTCTTCGGTCTGATGATGCTGCTGACGGGGACGGTCTGCAATTACGCCCTGGAATACATGACCACCTATGCGATCAACACGTTGCATATGGACACGGCGGTCGCTTTCGGCGCCACGGTGGTTGTCGGCGTTTTCAGCGTGACATTCGATCTGATTAGCGGTTGGACGACAGACCGCTTCGGCCGCAAGCCGGTGATGATCATTCCCTATGTGCTGCTGTTCCTGCTCGCATTTCCGGCGTTTTATTTCGTATCTCACGCGCGCACCGTATTCGCGCTCTACGCGGTGAGTGCGCTGCTGGCCTCGCTGCAATGTTGGGGCGGCGGGCCGACGCTGACGGTGGTGACGGAATCCCTGCCGCGCCGCATCCGTGCGGGCGCCGTCGCAGTGATCTACGCCATTTCCATCGCGGCGTTCGGCGGGACTACGCAATTCATGATCGCCTGGATCATCGCCGTAACGGGCAATCCGCTCGCACCGGCATTCTATATGATGGGCGGTATCGCCATCGGCCTGATCGCCATGATGTCCGTGCGCGAGACGGCGCCGATCAAAACCGGGGTTACGGAATTCCGATAAGCTTATGCGTCTGCAGGCTCAGCCGCCATTGTGGATGGGCAAGGCAGTATTCGGTGGCGGCCTGGGTATTCGCGTCACGGTCCGGCCCGTCCATCGGTTGCAGGAAAAAGTGATCGAACTTCATGCCGGCGAATTTCTCGGGTGGCGCGAGCGTTTGCGGATAGACCAGTTTCAGCTCGCTGCCCCGCTTCAGCTTCAGTTCCGCATCCGCTTTCGGGCTGACACAGATCCAGTCGAGCCCTGTTGGCGCTTCCTGCGTACCGTTGGTTTCGACACCGACCTCAAAACCTCGCGCATGCAACGCGCCGATTAGCGGTTCGTCGATCTGCAGCAATGGCTCACCGCCCGTACAGACGACATAAGGTTTGCCCGGATGACCATTCGGCCATTGCGCGGCAACGGCATCAGCCAACGCCTGCGCGTCCTTGAACTTGCCACCGCCGGGCCCATCGGTGCCGACGAAGTCCGTATCGCAGAAAGTGCAGACCGCCGTAGCCCGGTCGCGTTCCAGGCCCGTCCACAGATTGCAGCCAGCAAAGCGCAGAAACACGGCAGCGCGGCCGGTGTGCGCGCCCTCGCCTTGCAGCGTGTAGTAGATCTCTTTGACCGAATACGTCATGCCGCCGCGTATTTCGCGTAACCCTTCGCGCGCAGGTCACAGGCGGGGCATTCGCCGCAGCCATAGCCCCAGTCGTGGCGATGCGTGCGGTCGCCATTGTAACAGGTGACGGTTTCTTCGATCGTCAGATCGACCAACGCCTTGCCGCCAAGCTGTTCCGCCAGCGCCCAGGTCTGCGCCTTGTCGAGTTTCATCAGCGGCGTGTGGATGTCGAAATGGGTGTCCATCGCAAGGCTCAGCGTCTTCGCTGTGGATTTTATGGTGTCATCGCGGCAATCGGGATAGCCGGAGAAATCCGTCTCGCACATGCCGCCGACGAGATCGCGGATGCCGCGGCGATAGGCCAGTGCCGCCGCCGCGCTCAGGAAGAAGATGTTGCGCGCGGGTACGAAACTTGTCGGCAAGCCATTCGCGCCCATCTCAATCTTCATGTTCTCTGTGAGCGCGGAGCCTCCGATGGCTTTCAACGTGTCGATGGGCAGCACCTGGTCGTCGCCCAAGCGGCCTTTCCATTGCGCGAACCCGTCGCGCAGCGCCGCCAGTACGCGCGGCCGCGCGTCCATTTCCGCCATATGACGCTGGCCGTAATCGAAACCAACCGTCTCCACGCGCGCGAAGCGGTCGAGCGCCCAGGCCAGGCAGGTTGTGGAATCCTGTCCGCCGGAGAAGAGAACCAAAGCCGTTTCGCGCTGCACCATGGGCGCTTCCTTAGCGGCAACGGCGGCCCATTCCAATATCCTTGAATTTGCGCCGCCACTAGCCCAGTTTCGCGGCGCAAATCGAGCAAGGTGCCGTCCGTGACAGGAATGGCGTTAAGCGGATCGGGTCTTTTCACCCCGCCCCAATCCATCTCCAACGAAGAACTCGTCGCTTCCTTCAACGAATATGTTCGCCGTCACAATGAGGCCCATGCACAGGCCATCGAGGCGGGAGCAATGCAGCCGCTTACGCCCTCCAGCACAGAATTTGTGGCGAAGGCTTCCGGTATCGAGAACCGCTATGTCATGGACAAGGCCGGAATCCTCGATCCGGAAATCATGTGTCCGCGCCTGCCGGAGCGTTCCAACGATCAGATTTCCGTTCTGGCGGAAATGGCCGTCGCCGCCGCGCGCGATGCGCTGAAGGCTGCCGGCCGCAAGCCTGACGATATCGACGGTGTTCTGGTCGCGGCCTCCAACATGCAGCGCGCCTATCCGGCAATGGCGATCGAAGTGCAGGAAGCGCTCGGCATCGAAGGCTTTGCCTTCGACATGAACGTCGCCTGCTCTTCGGCCACCTTCGGATTACGAGCCGCCGCCGGTATGGTACGCGCCGGCAATGCGCGCGCGATCCTCGTCTGCAATCCGGAGATATGTTCCGGCCATCTGAACTTCCGCGACCGCGACAGCCATTTCATTTTCGGCGATGTCGCGACGGCGTTTGTCGTCGAGCGCGCGGACAAAGCCGACGGCGCCAATGCGTGGGAGATCATCTCCACGAAACTGAAAACGAAGTTCTCCAACAATATCCGCAACAATTTCGGCTTCCTGAATCGAGCCGCGCCCGAAGGCATCGGCAAGCCCGACAAGCTCTTCGTCCAGGAGGGCCGCAAGGTCTTCAAGGAAGTGGTGCCGATGGTGGCAGAAATGCTGGTGGCGCATCTGGCCGAGAATGGTGTGCCATCATCGGATTTGAAGCGGTTGTGGCTGCACCAGGCCAACATCAATATGAATGACCTGATTGCGCGCAAGGTATTGGGGCGAGATCCTGTCGCAGGCGAAGCCCCCAATATCCTCGCGGAATACGCGAATACTTCGTCCGCGGGCTCGGTCATCGCCTTCCACAAATACAGTGAAGACCTGAAAGCGGGCGATATGGGGTTGCTTTGCTCCTTCGGTGCGGGATATTCCGCTGGCAGCGTTATCCTCAAAAAGCTTCACTGAGACGCAGGGGTTAACGCCATAACGGCTTGTGCTTGCCTTTGGACCCCGCGTCCGTCAGCCTGCCGCAACGCAGCATGAAGGTTCAGGGGCGCGTGACAAGAATCGCGATCAGCGGCACCGGGCTCTATGTACCGCCCGACCGCATCACCAATATCGAATTGGTCGAGGCGTATAATGAATACGTCCGCGCCCATAATGCCGCGCATCAGGCGGACATCGACGCGGGGCGCATGCACGCCCAGCTCAAATCCAGCGATGAGTTCATCCACAAGGCCTCCGGCATCCGCAACCGCCATGTCGTGGCGAAGAACGGCATGCTCGATCCGGAGATCATGTGCCCGCGCCTGCCGGAACGGCCCGTTGACGAGATCGCCCTCTCGGCCGAGATGGGTATCGCCGCGGCCAAACAAGCACTCGAATCCGCAGGGCGCCGTCCGGAAGACATCGACGGTGTAATCTGCGCCGCGTCCATCTTCCAGCGGCCCTACCCGCAGATCGCCATCGAAATTCAGAACGCGCTCGGCATTCAGGGTTTCGGCTACGACATGATGGCCGGCTGCTCCTCCGCAACCTTCGCATTGCAATCAGCGGCCGACATGGTGGCTCAAGGCCATGCGCGTGCGATCCTTTGCATCAATCCCGAAATCAACACGATGCATTTGAATCTGCGCGACCGCGAGACGCATTTCATCTTCGGCGATGCTGCGACGGCTTGCTTGCTCGAACCCGCACAAGGCGCAGATGGCGCGAATGCCTGGGAGATGGTGAGCACGCGGTTGAAATCGGTCTATTCCAACAACATCCGCAACGATTTCGGCTCGATGAACCGTTTCGATCCATCTACCCAATTCAACGACGACAAGCTTATCACCCAGAAGGGCCGCAAGGTCTTCAAGGAAGTGGTGCCGATGGTCGCCGAGTTCATGCAGGAACATCTGGCGCAGCAGAACATCATGCCGTCGCAACTCAAGCGGCTATGGCTGCATCAGGCCAACATCAACATGAATCGCTTGATCGCGACGAAGGTTCTTGGCCGCGAACCGACGCAGACAGAAGCGCCAAACGTGCTCGAAGAATTCGGCAACACCAGCTCTGCTGGCTCCATCGTCGCTTTCCATCTGCACAATTCCGATCTCGCCAAAGGCGACCTGGGGCATCTGTGCTCTTTTGGTGCGGGTTACACGGCCGGCAGCATCATTCTACGCAAGCTGCACTGACAATCGCATATGCTTGAAGCTTTCGCGCAGCGCAGATAGCGTGCGAAGCACGTTCGCGTGCAAAGCCCATATCGAAAGCTGTATTAGCCAGGTTTTCTTTGCATGCTCGAATTTCTCCTGCACGTCGATCCGCTTTACGTCCTGTCCGGAATCCTCGTCGGCGGTCTTGTCGGGATGACGGGTGTGGGCGGAGGCTCTTTGATGACGCCGATCCTGGTGCTGCTGTTCGGCATCCATCCGGCAACCGCCGTCGGCACCGATCTGCTCTATGCCTCGATCACCAAAACGGGCGGCTCCCTTGTGCACGGCTATAACCGCACGGTGGATTGGCGCGTCGTGGGACGGCTCGCACTGGGGAGCATCCCCGCCACGGCGCTCACCATCGCTGCGCTCTACTTCATGAATGTCGACAGCAAGTCGACGCAGATTGTTCTCACCCGTGTTCTCGGCATCGCGTTGCTGTTCACGGCCATCTCGCTCCTGATCCGCAAACCGCTGATGCGCTGGTACATGGACAATGTTCCGGAAATGGCGCCGGAGCGCGTCCGCAAGCTGACGATTTTGACGGGCGCGACCCTCGGCGTGCTGGTGTCGCTGTCATCGGTTGGCGCCGGCGCGATCGGCGTGACGGCGCTGGTATTTCTCTATCCCCGGCTGGAAGCGCGGCGCATCGTAGGCTCGGACATCGCCCATGCCGTCCCGCTGACCCTGATTGCCGGGCTGGGGCATGCCTCGCTCGGCCTGATCGATTGGCACGTCCTCGGTTCGCTCCTTGTCGGATCGATCCCTGCGATCGTCGTCATGAGCATCGTATCGTCGCGCGCCTCAGACACCGCCGTGCGCGTGACGCTCGCCATCGTTCTGATCGCGGTCTGTATCCGCTTCTGGTTCGCCTAGTGCACCAGAAAGAGCGGCAGCTCCGCATGCGCAACGACATGCTTGGTCACGCCGCCGGTGAACATCTGCAGCAGGCTCTTGTGACCATAACCGCCGAGCACCAGTAGGTCCGCGCCGCCCTGTGAGGCGGCTTCCAGCAACACTTCACCGATCCCACGGCTTCCGGCGTCAATCATGCGTTCCTGGCAAGCAAGGCCGTGCAGTGCGAGATAGTCGCGCGCCTCGTCGCAGGATTCGCATTCGGTGTTGGGTTTGCGGATGCTGAGAAGTTCGATCGCTTCGGCGCGGGCCAGATAGGGCATCGCCGCGATCAGGGCGCGCGCGCAGGCGCCGCTACCATCCCAGCCGATGGCGACCCGGCGCGCAAAATTCTTCGGTGCGGCTTGCCCGGTAAGTACCACCGGCCGGCCCGTCTCCCGCAGAGTCGCTTCAAACGCCTCTGCCAAGCCCGGCCTGTCGGTCTGCTTCAGCGGACCAAATACAACGAGGTCGGAAAGACGGCCCGCCAGCGTCACGCGATCCGCAAAATTGCCCTGCACTTCGCGGAACGAGATGCTGACCGTGCCCCGCTTCTCAGGCCGGTCGATCACAACCGCACCCGCATCCTTCGCGGCGGCGGCGAGCGCCACACGGGCATCACTGGACGCTTTGTCGGCAGCTTCTTTCGCCGTGTCCACGATCTCCTGCGCCATGGCGCCGGACACGCCCTCCCCAAAGAAGGGCATCGCTTCGGCCGGATCGGGCCGCACAAACAGGCCAACGATATGCGCCTTGAAAGGCGCGGCAGCAGCGAAGGCACCGGCCAGTACCGTTGCATCGGAAGTGCTGCCCGTCAGCGGCACCAGAATCTTCACATAGGCCATGCCTGCCCTCCGTTCCTTTCCGGCATAACGAACAACACGCGCAAAAGGCTTCACGTCAAGGGACGCTCCGCGCTACACAGGCTCATGCCGATCAAAAAAGAACCGCCCCGCGCCTGGCAGCGCATGCTCTCCGGCCGCCGGCTGGACCTGCTCAACCCGTCGCCACTGGATGTCGAGATCGAGGACATCGCGCACGGCCTCGCGCGCGTCGCCCGCTGGAACGGACAGACCAAGGGCGCGCATGCCTATTCGGTGGCGCAGCATTGCGTGTTCGTGGAGAAGATCGCCGTCGAGTTGAAACCACGCCTGGGCCGCGAGGCGCGCCTCATGGCGCTGCTGCACGACGCGCCCGAATACGTCATCGGCGACCTCATCAGCCCGTTCAAGGCGGCGGTTGGCATCGACTACAAGGCCTTCGAGAATCGTTTGCTCGCGGCCATCCACATTCGCTTCGGCCTGCCGCCGAAGCCGCCCGCCGATCTGGAAATCATCCTCAAGAAAGCGGACATCATCTCGGCCTTCCACGAGGCCACCCAGCTTGCCGGTTTCACCACGGAAGAAGCCAAGAAAATCTTCAGCGTACCGCCGCGCGGCACCCGATTCCCCCGCATGGTGCCGCTGCCCACGGCAGAGGCACAGGCTCTGTTTTTGGAGCGATTTAAGCGGCTTACGGCATGACCCTTTCCTATTGCTTCAAGCTCGGATAGCAAGGCGCCATGCCCGCAATCTTCGTCACGCCGCTGTCGCAGGTCGAAGCCACGATCAAGCGTTACAAGCCATCCCACATGATGACGTTGCTCTCGCCCGGCCACATGATCGAGACGCCGGAGGGCATCCAGCCCGGACGCCATCTGCGGCTCGGAATGAACGATGTTCCCACCGCCGAACTCGCGGAGGATCCGCCCAACGAAAAGCATATCGAAGAGCTGATCCGATTCGGTCGCGGCTGGGACGCGAAAGCGCCCATGCTGATTCACTGCTGGGCGGGCATCAGTCGATCTACGGCAGCGGCTTACATCATCCTGTGCGACCGCTTCGGGCCGTTCCGCGAAAAGGAAATCGCAAAGTCCCTCCGCGCCCGCGCCCCGCATGCGAGTCCCAACCCGCTGCTCGTAGAACTGGCGGATAAGGCACTGGGCCGAAACGGGCGCATGATCATGGGTGCCGACTCCATCGGTCGCGGCACCATCGTGGCGGAAGGCGAAATCGTCGAACTGCCATTGTCGGACGAGTTATGAAGACAGACACCGCGCAACACGTTGTCAGTATCGGCCTCTCGGCGGCAATTGTGTCCGTTGCCGAGGAACGGCCGCGCGTGCTGGTGGTGCATCACAAGGGCGCCGAAGATGCCCTCCCCTTCGGTCCGTTCGATCCGAAGACGCACCGCACGCTGGAAAGCGGTCTGCGCACCTGGGTGGGCGAGCAGACCTATTTGGATCTCGATTACGCCGAGCAGCTTTACACCTTCGGCGATCGGGGGCGGCATCTGGTGAAATCCGGCGAAGGACCGCGGGTGGTGTCGGTCGGTTATCTCGCGCTTACCCGCGCCAGCGGCGAGCCGAAAGCGCCGGATGCGATATGGGGTGACTGGTATCGCTATTTCCCGTGGGAAGACTGGCGCGAAAAGAAACCGGAGATCATCGACAAGGTCATTGCACCCGCGCTGAAAGCCTTCATCAAATTCGCCGACAGCGAAAAGCGCCGCGAACGGGCGCGCCTCTGTTTCGGCCTCGATGGCGTGCGCTGGGACGAAGACCGCGTGCTGGAGCGTTACGAGCTTCTCTACGAGGCCGGTCTGGTGGAGGAAGCGCGGCGCGACGGCCGCGCGCAGGCCGCGCAACTTCCGGCAACGCCGCTCGGCATCGGCATGATGTTCGACCATCGCCGCATCCTGGCGACGGCCATCGCGCGCCTGCGCGGCAAGATGAAATACCGCCCGGTGGTGTTTGAACTGATGCCGCCGACCTTCACATTGCTGGAATTGCAGCGCGTGGTGGAAGCAATTTCCGGCGTGCGCCTGCACAAGCAGAACTTCCGCCGCCTGATCGAAGCGCAGGGCCTTGTCGAAGGCACCGGCAAATCATCGAGCCAGTCGCGCGGACGTCCCGCGGAGCTTTTCCGCTTCCGCCGCGAAGTGCTGGCGGAACGCCCCGTGGCCGGCGTGCGCCTCACCACGCGGCTACGCAGCACCCGCTAGCTACGCGCTGAATCCTTCTGCAAGAAACGCCTCCGCGAAAGCGGCATGCATTGCCGCGCCCCGCGCCATGACGTTCTCGTCCAGCACCATGCGATTGGAATGCAGCGCGCAGCAGGATTTGAAGTCGCCGCCTTCCGGCGTCGCGCCCAGGAACACCATGGTGCCCGGAACCTTATTCAGGATGTAGGAGAAATCCTCCGCGCCCATCATTGGCGTCGGCAAGGTCATCCAACCTGCCTCGCCGAACAGGGACACCGCAGTCTCTTGCGCCAGCGCAACAGCGCGGCCGTCACAGATCGTCACCGGAAAGCCCTGCTCGATCTCGACCGTCGCTTCGCATTTGTGGGCAGCGGCGACATTCGTCACCACGCGATGCAGCCCCTCATGCGCGATTGCGCGCGAACTTTTCGAGAAGCTGCGGATCGTCCCGACAAGTTGAGCGGTTTCCGGAATGATGTTGTTCGTCGTTCCGGAGACGATCTGGGCAACCGTCATCACCACAGGATCGAAAGCCGGAATACGGCGCGTCACCATGCTCTGGAGCGCCATGACGATTTCGCAAGCCACCGGGATCGGATCGATGGCATCCTGCGGCATCGAGGCGTGACCGCCCTTGCCCTTCAGCGTGACAATCAGCTTGTCGGCGGCGGCCATCAGCGGCCCTTCGCGGCTTGCGAACACGCCGCTCGGCAGATTGGGCGTCACATGCAGCGCGAACGCTGCATCCGGCAGCGGGTTGATCAGGCCGTCATCCAGCATGAAGCGCGCGCCGTGATGGCCTTCTTCGCCCGGCTGGAACATGAACATCACCGAACCGGCGAGCTTCTCCCGCCGCGCGCATAGCGCCTTGGCCGCGCCGGCCAGCATGGCGACATGTGTGTCGTGTCCACAGGCGTGCATGGCGCCTTCGTTCCGGGAGGTGAACGGCAATCCGGTTTCTTCGGTAAGCGGCAGCGCATCCATGTCCCCGCGCAGCAGAACCGTGCGTCCGTTGGATGGGCCACGCAGCAGCGCAATGAACCCCGTCGTGGATTTTCCTTCGTAGATTTCCAGTGGCAGACCTGCGAGCGCGGCTTTCGCCTTCGCGGTGGTCTTCGGATTCATCAAGCCGATTTCGGGGTCTTCGTGGATCGCACGACGCAGCTTGACCATGTCCGGCAGAAGCGCCTGCCCTGCTTCGATCCATTCCTTGTCCGTCGCCGGCTTGTTCATGTTCGATCTCCAGATGTGCTGTTCCGATTAAGCCACGCCGCGCGGGCTTCGGCCAAGCTTTCGCGGTTTGCGCCGCCCCTGACATTTTCGTCAGCCGCCTGCGTCGGATCGTCCTCCCAGCGGCAGACCGGGCATATCTCGAATGCGGCGCGGTGATGGATCGTGTGCGACCCACAACAAACACACGGCAGCAGCATGGTCACTGGCGGTCCCAATAGGCGCGGCCACTATCGGGACGAAAGAAGGTGCGAGGCTCGCCTTGCGCATCGCGCACGGCAAAAGTATTTGAAACCGGATCGTAGAGCAGCGTGTCGCCGCGAGCGTTCGTCTTCGTCAGGGTTCCGCGCGGTGGAGACAGGACAAACGCCAGGGCGCCTCTTTCATATTCGAGAGCGCTATGAAATTCGGGAAATTCGCCGCCGTGCTTTTCCCAATGTTCCTCGGCGTTGCGTACCGCGCCGTCGGGGCCATGCGACCAAACCACGGGCACGGACGGGCTCTGCATGTCCGGCGGCGGCTGGATGCGGCTGTTGTGTGAAAGCTGATTGGCACCAAACAGCACCGCGAAAACCAGGGCAACCGCCACGGCCGCATTGCGCCAGATGCCTTGCATAGCTGCTTCCTTTCAGACCCCAGCATGGCGCAAAAGCAAACGCCGCGCACCTTTCGATGCGCGGCGCTGCAACATGCAAGATCGGCAACGACTAGAAGTGAAGCGCCGCCGAGCCGAAACGCGCACCGTAGATTTCGGCGCCATTACGCTGGCGATCGACGAGCGTGCCATCGACCGGGTCGCAGTAGAAGCGCAAGCCGACGAACCATACATTCGCCGAGACGCTGTGGCTGAACTCCGAGCGGGTGTAGCCGCCATAGATCGAAACCGGAACCTGATGCGATACCAACCACTCGGCCTGCGCCGTGAAGTCGTTCTCGTTGGTCACATGGTTGAGGTGCGTGTAGTCGTAGCTGCCGGTCAACGAGAGGTCCGGCATGACATACCCGACGATCTGTGCGCCTGCATAATCACCCTTGATCCCGTGATTGCCATCGAACGCTCCGCCCTTCACGCCCACGGTGATGGAACGGCCCGCATACCAGTCGCCAAACAGACCGTAATGCGTCGCGTTGGAATTCGGGCTGGTGTCGATCGAGGTGTAACCCACCGTGGCGCCGATACGTCCGCCGGCCGCGCGATAAAACGCCGTTCCGTCGACATTCCATGCGTTGGCATTCGAGCCGCTGGCGTGGGAATGGTTGTATCCGGCGTTGATCTGCGCCGCCCAGTTCGGCGCCAGGCCAAACATGCCGCCGCCGTTGATGTGATAGTCGTTGGCGCTACCGCCACCGTGGTTGAAATTGTAGTTCGAATAGCCGCCGTCCAGGATGCCGCTGAAGTCCGTGGCAAAGGCGGGAGCGGAAATCGAAACAAGAGCCAGCGCGCAGGCAGCCCCGAAAAGGTTCGTGCGAAGTGACAAGTCACCCTCCGTTGATTGAGCGGGCGTCCCCCGCTTCGTCCGCGTGAAGTAGGCCTACCGCTCGATCTCGCCAAGGGGTTGTGGTCACCGTGCGCCATGATCTGGCTGCGCCGTGCTTTTTATGACACAGCTAACGCGTTGGTAATACTGGATGATTCGCCGCAATTCTGCCTTGAAGACGTTAATTTCAAGGGGGAGCGATCACAGCTTAATCGCGGCATACCGGCTTTGCGCCTGTTGGGATCCCGGCGGCCTGTCTTGACGGATTTATGCTCAGGTGTAGCATAAGGCCAGTTTCGGTGCCGGCCCTTTAAGGCCGGTCTTTTCGTCTTATATATATGCTCAAAATGAGCATAAGGAGATGGCGATGAACGTGGCGGTCCAGAACTTCAAAGGCGCAGAGCCTCTGCCCTACACGCCGGAAATCGCGCGGGCGACGCGAGACCTCTACACGAAGGTCGCGCATGTCATTCCCGAAATCGAATGGCCGGTGTTCGCGCCTTACGTCGATGCGATCAACAAGCTGAAGAAGCAGCGGAACGCCGTCATCCTCGGCCACAATTATATGACGCCGGAGATCTTCAATTGCGTCTCCGACTTCACCGGCGACTCCCTGCAGCTCGCACGCGAAGCCGCGCGCACCGATGCGCAGGTCATCGTCCAGGCTGGCGTACACTTCATGGCGGAGACATCGAAGATCCTATCACCGTCCAAGACGGTGCTTATTCCGGACGTGAAGGCGGGCTGCTCGCTGGCGGCCTCCATCACCGGCGCCGATGTGCGCCTGCTGCGCCAGAAATATCCGGGCCTGCCGGTCGTGACCTATGTGAACACCTCCGCTGACGTGAAGGCGGAGAGCGATGTGTGCTGCACGTCCTCCAACGCCGTCGCGGTGGTGGAAGAGATCGCGCGCGAGTTCGGCGTCGATACGGTCATCATGGTGCCGGACAAATATCTCGCCCAGAACGTCGCCAAGCAGACCAAGATCAAGGTCATCACCTATGACGGCGCCTGCGAAGTGCATGAGCGCTTCACGCCGCAGGACATCCGCGATTTCCGCGCCGCCAATCCCGGTGTCGTCGTGCTGACGCATCCGGAATGCCCGCCCGATGTGGTGGCAGAAGCCGATTTCTCCGGCTCGACCAGCGCGATGATCGGCTATGTCGGCAATCATCACCCGCAGAAAGTCGTTCTCGTCACCGAATGCTCCATGAGCGACAACGTCGCCGTCGAATTTCCCGATGTGGAATTCGTGCGGCCATGCAATCTGTGCCCCTATATGAAGCGCATCACCCTGCCGAAGATCCTGCACTCGCTGCAGACCATGACGACCGAGGTTCTGGTCGATCCGGCGATTGCCACGCGCGCGAAGGCGGCGGTGGACCGGATGCTGGCGGTGAAGATCCCAGTTCAGAAGGCCGCATAAGTGGCACGCCATATCGACAACATCATCGAGGCTCCCGGTGCGCTCGTTCTAGGTGCGGGCATGGCGGGCCTGTTCACGGCCCTGAAGCTGGCGCCCTTCCCCGCGCTGGTACTGGCAGGCGCGCGTCCGGGCACGTCCGGCTCGAGCGCCTGGGCGCAGGGCGGCATCGCCGCCGCCATGGGCGCCGGTGACAGCTGGCAAAGCCACGCGGCGGATACGGTCGCGGCGGGCGCCGGCACCTGCGATCCGAAGATCGTGGATATCGTCACCAGCGAAGCTGCTTCGCGCATTGAAGATCTCATCGCGCTCGGCGCGCCGTTTGACCGCAATGCGGACGGAACACTGGCGCTCGGCCGTGAAGCCGCACATTCCGCCAAACGCATCGTCCATGTGAAAGGCGATCGCGCCGGCGCGGAAGTCACCCGCACACTCGCCGAGCGCGCATTGGCGACACCGTCCATTCAAATTCTTGAAGGCTTCCATGCGCTGGAATTGGCGGTGGAGAACGGCCGCATCACCGGCGTCTTCGCGCGCTATGGCACCGGTCACGGCATGCGGCTGGTCCTCTTCCGCGCCAAGGCCATCATCTTCGCGACCGGCGGCATCGGTGCGCTCTATGCGGTGACAACCAATCCGCTGGAAACACGCGGCGAAGGCATGGGCATGGCGGCGCGCGCCGGCGCGGTGATCGCCGATGCGGAGTTCGTGCAATTCCATCCTACGGCCATCGCCATCGGCCGTGATCCGGCACCTCTGGCAACGGAAGCGCTGCGCGGCGAAGGCGCGACGCTGATTGACGAGACCGGTCGCCGCTTCATGCCCGCCATTCACCCCGACGCCGAACTTGCGCCACGCGACGTTGTGGCGCGCGCCATCCACCGCGAGATCGCGCGCGGCCACAAAACCTTCCTCGATTGCCGCGAAGCCATCGGCGTGAAATTTTCTGACCGCTTCCCCACTGTTTACGCGGCCTGCATGTCCGCGGGCATAGACCCAGCGACGCAGCCGATCCCGGTCGCGCCCGCCGCGCATTATCACATGGGCGGCATCGCCAGCGACGAATACGGACGCACATCGCTCGCAGGCTTGTGGGCCGTCGGAGAATGTGCATCGACGGGATTGCACGGTGCCAATCGTCTGGCCTCCAACTCGCTGCTCGAGACTTTGGTGTTCGGCGCGCGTGCCGCGGAAGATGTACGCGGCTCCATTACTTCGCGCGATGCACAGGGCACGCCGCCCGCGCCCGAACGCTTCAATGCCCCGCCGCCGCCAAAGGCGATGCGCGAAGCGATGTCATTGAATGTCGGCCTGGAGCGCGACGAAGCTGGCCTGAAATCCGCGCTCTCCACCATCGAAGCCGTGGAACGCGCGGGCGCGGGCGAACCGGCGCTGTTGAATATGACGACGGCCGCGAAGATCGTTACTGCCGCCGCGCTGGCGCGGCATGAAAGCCGGGGCAGCCATTTCCGCAACGACTATCCGCAGACCGACGCGGTGGCGAAGCGCAGCTTCCTTACATTGGCGGATGCCGAGAACATTTCCACCGCATCATCGACATCGAAGAACGCCGCATGCCTCTAGCCCTTCCCTTCACCAATCCGCCACATGCGCTGCTGATCGAGCCGATCGTTCTGCATGCGCTGGAAGAAGATCTCGGCCGCGCGGGCGACATCACCTCCGATCTCACTATTCCGGCTTCAAAGAGGGTGAAAGTGAAACTCTCTGCGCGCAAGCCCGGCACTATCGCCGGACTGATCGCGGCCGAATGCGCCTTTCACATGATCGATCCCGACCTGAAATTCACCGCGAAGCTGCCGGACGGGTCACAAGCCAAAGCGGGCGCGCTCGTCGCCACCATCGAAGGCTCCGCGCGCAGCATTCTCACAGCAGAGCGCGTGGCGCTGAACTTCACAGGCCATCTCTCCGGCGTCGCCACAGCCACGCGCGCGCTGGTGGACGCGGTGAAAGGCACCGAGGCGCGCATCGTCTGCACCCGCAAGACGACGCCCGGTCTGCGCGTGCTGGAGAAATATGCCGTGCGCTGCGGCGGCGGCTTCAATCACCGCTTCGGCCTCGACGATGCCGTGCTCATCAAGGACAACCACATCGCTGCCGCCGGTTCGATCACCAAGGCGGTGAAAGCCGCGCGCGCGGGAACCGCGCATATGGTCAAGATTGAAGTCGAGGTCGATGCGCTGAAGCAGCTCGAGGAAGCGCTGAAGATCGGCGTGGATACGATCCTGCTCGACAACATGCCGCCGGACACGCTGCGCAAGGCCGTGGCGATGGCCAAGGGCCGCGCGGTGCTGGAAGCCAGCGGGAACATCACCATCGACACGGTGCGCGCGGTCGCCGAAACCGGCGTGGACTACATCTCCTCCGGCGCCATCACCCATTCCGCGATCAATCTGGACCTCGGCCTCGATTTTTGATCTGCTGACGGCATGACGGGGGATCGTCTCACATCGCTGCGCGTCGGGGCCGCTTTCGCATTGGCTGCACTTGCGGCTTGCGGTACCGCGCAGCCGCCGTCCACGCCGGATCATTCCGCCGAACGCTCCGCGAATGCCGCTTATTTCGCCAATGACTTCAACTGCACGCGCGCTACTTCCGAGAATATCGGCCTGAAACTGCTCAACATCGCACCGCAACGTTATCTGGATAAATGCATCCGCTTGGAAGCGTTCACGGATGGCACATCGCTCTATGTCGATGCGAAGGGCATAAAGCCGGTCAAAGCGTCCAATGATGGGCTTTATTGGAAAGACCCGGCCCTCGCCGGTCATCTGAAGCTTGGTCCATCTTTCGTCGTCATCACGGGCCGCGTGCGCGACTGTGCGAAGCACAACGCCATGACGGCGCAGGCCGCCGCGCTGGAGAGTGCGCCGGGCGCCGTTCCGGCGCAGCCCGCAATTATCGGCGCGTGCAAAACTTCCGCAGCGGCAATCTTCATCTCCGACGCGCAGGTCATCCCCACGGCGATGGACTAGGCGAAAGCCCTGCCCCAAAGTGCTTCCCAGATAACAAAAGGGAAGCGCCATGGATCTTCATCTCAAGGGCAAGAACGCCGTCATATTGGGCGGCACGCGCGGCATCGGGCGCGCGATCGCAGAGACGCTGGTTGGCGAAGGCGCGAATGTCGCCATCTGCGCGCGCAATGCCGATCAGGTGAAGGACGCCGTCGGCGAACTCAAATCCAGAGGCACGAACGTCACCGGCGGCGCGGTGGACATCATGGACGGCGCGGCGCTGAAAAGCTGGATCGCGAAAGCGGCCGGTGAACTGGGCGGTATCGACATCCTCATCTCCAACGCCGGCGCGATGGCGCAAGGCGCGGACCCGGCCTCATGGGAATCCAATTTCAGGCTCGACGTGCTGGGCGCGGTGAACGCGTTCGACGCCGCATATCCCTTCCTTGAGAAAGCGGCGGACAAGAACAAGGACGCCGCTTTCGTCATCATCGCGTCGGTCTCCGCCGCAGAAGCCGATAGCGCGGCATCTTATGGCCCGATCAAGGCCGCGCTGATCCACTATGCGAAAGGCCTCGCGCGCCAGCATGCCAAGCGCGGCATCCGCGCCAATGTGGTGTCGCCCGGCATGGTCTATTTCGAAGGCGGCGTATGGAACATGGTCGAGAAGAACATGCCCGACTATTTCAAGACCGCCATGGCGCGAAATCCGACAGGCCGCGCGGCGACACCGCAGGACATCGCCAATGCGACGGTGTTTCTCGTAAGCCCGGCGTCGTCCTACACAACGGGCGTCAATCTTTTGGTCGACGGCGCAATCAGCCGCCGCGTGAATTTCTAAGGCAATCGGGGGACGCAATGGCCGGAAAAGCGCGGGGACGCAAATCCATCTTCATCACGGGTGCGGCGAGCGGCATGGGCCGCGAGACGGCGAAACTGTTTCACGCCAAAGGTTGGTTCGTCGGCGCCTATGACGTGAATACCGAAGGCCTCGCTACGCTGGCGCAAGAGATCGGCAACGACAACTGCCACACCATGCGCCTGGACGTGACGAAGAAGGAAGACTTCGACGCGGCCGTCGCCGCGTTTGGCGCCGAGACCGACGGCAAGATGGATATGCTCCATTCCAATGCCGGCATCGGCGAAAGCGGCTGGTTTGAGGACATTCCCTTCGAAGCGGCGATGCGCGTGGTACAGATCAATTTCATCGGCGTGATCGCCAGCATCTATGCGGCGCTGCCGCTCTTGAAGAACACCAAGAACTCGCTGGTGTTCATCACCTCGTCTTCCTCGGCGACTTACGGCATGCCGCGCATCGCGGTTTATTCCGCCACCAAGCATGGCGTGAAGGGGCTGACGGAAGCGCTGTCGGTGGAGTTCTCGCGTTTCGGCGTCCGCGTGGCGGATGTTCTGCCCGGCCTGATCGACACCGCCATCCTGCGCAACACGCCCAACCGCACGGAAGACCGCGCCAAGCCGACGGAGGATGAGTTCTACGCCAATGCGCCCAAGAAGGGTATGTTCCGCCTGATGCCGGCATCAGCGGTCGCGGAGTGCGCGTGGGAGGCCTATCACAGCGACCAGTTGCATTGGTATGTGCCCAGGGACATCCGCCGTATCGATATCCTGAAGGCGCTGGTGCCAAACTTCATGCGCAACCAGATCAAGAAGCAGATGCTGGGTGGGCTCTTCGCCGCGAAGAAAGACTAGGCGCCGCGCGTCGCGTAATGACGATACGGGCGATAGAAGATGTGGTGCCCGATCTGCGTGGTGCGCTCCATCGTGTCCGACCAGCCCGGCTGCACCGCCGCCGCGTGGAAGGACAGCGCGCCGCCCGTCATATCGCCCAGCTGGACGATGCCGGTGACTATCTGAAGCGCAAGGCGCTGCGTACGCCGCCAGACGATGGGGGACTTCCGCCGTGCCATGTCCCCGCTGCAGGTGAAGGAGAACTGGCAGCCCGTGTGGAGGCTGGCGCCTTCATATACAACGCTGCAGATCGTGCGCGGATAATAGCCAGAGCGCATGCGGTTATAGACGACTTCGGCGATTGCCATTTCTCCGGCGCGGCCTTCGCCGCGGGCTTCGTAATACATGGCATCCGCGAGGCAGTTTCCTTGTTGAAGAAACACCTGTGCAAGAAGATCCGCCTGGGCCGGCGTGAGCGTGGTGCCGTTGAACTGGTTGGTCCCGGGCTGGTAGCTCGCGGGCGTGGCATGCAGCTCCAGCGGGCTGGAGGCCGCCTTGGGGGCCTGAACCGGCACGGAGGCGGTCTGGACCGGAGCCGGCGCGACGGATGCCTTGAGCGCGGCAACCTTCTGCACCACCGGCGCGTTATGATCCGCATACGGAGCATAAGCGACCGCTGCCGCGGACAATCCCAGCGTCAGGCAGAAGGCGCTCGCGAGGACTCGATCTGCGCGACGCAGCGTGTTTTTCAAATTCTTGGACATAGTTGGGTACTCGGCGTCTCTCGGATGAAATGGCGTTTCGATTTTTGAATTCGTCTCGTCGTTGTTCCGAACAGCTCCCGCCCCCTTCAGGCGTGCCGATGTGATGCCCATGAAAAATCGAATCGTCAAACAAAAATTTTGTTCATCATGACTCTGAGTCATGTAAACGAGAAAAACCGAGGGTTTCCCTGTGTCGTCCGTATACGGACTATTCTGCTTTCGTGATAATTGTTAACGCGGCTTGCGCGGCAGATAGACGCGCAATTGGCACGCGGAATGGTGAACACGACACATAATCAAGTCCGGAGTCGTGACAGAAACGGATGGAATCCGGATCCCCACCATGTTCTCCACAGATGCCGAGCTTCAAATTCGCACGTGTTTTGCGCCCACGTTCCGCCGCAATGCGAACAAGATCGCCAACACCATCGACATCGATCGTGACAAACGGATCGCGCGCGATAATGCCTTTCGAAAGATAATCGGTGAGGAATCCGCCGGCATCGTCACGGCTCATGCCAAGCGTTGTCTGCGTCAGGTCGTTGGTGCCGAACGAAAAGAACTCCGCCGTCTGCGCGATTTCCGCCGCCCGCAGCGCCGCGCGCGGAAGCTCGATCATCGTTCCGATCATATATTTCGGGCTTTTTTTGCGTTCCGCCTTCACGGCGTCGGCGACCTGCGCGATGCGGTCGCGCAGCATGTCCAATTCCGTCTTGAAGCCGACGAGCGGGATCATGATCTCCAGTTCGACCGGCTTGCCGCCCTGCTCTTCCACATTCAACGCCGCTTCGAGGATGGCGCGCGCCTGCATCTCGTAGATTTCGGGATAGGTGATGCCCAACCGGCAGCCGCGATGACCCAGCATCGGATTGGATTCATGCAGCGCGATTAACCTTGCGCGCAACTTTGCCGGTGTCGATCCCGCCGCTTTCGCCACTTCGGCGATCTCTTCATCTTTCTGCGGCAGAAATTCGTGCAGCGGCGGATCGAGCAGACGGATTGTGACAGGCAATCCCTCCATCACTTTGAAGATGCCTTCGAAGTCGCTGCGTTGCATCGGCAACAATTTCGCCAGCGCCGCTTCGCGATCCTTCTTGTCGTCTGCCAAAATCATCTGACGCACGGCGAGAATGCGATCGGGTTCAAAGAACATGTGTTCGGTGCGGCAAAGACCGATGCCTTCCGCGCCGAACTTGCGCGCGACGTCCGCATCGTTCGGCGTGTCGGCATTCGCGCGGATCTTCAAACGTCGAATGGAATCCGCCCAGCCCATCAGAGTTCCGAAATCGCCGGTAAGTTCCGGCTGCAAGGTCGGAACGCGGCCCTTGAACACCTGCCCGCTCGCGCCATCGATGGTGATGATCTCGCCGCGCTTCACGGTGTTCGAGCCGCAGGTCATGGCGCCCGCCGCGATATCGATCTTGACCATGCTGGCGCCGCAGACGCAGGGCCGCCCCATGCCCCGGGCCACCACAGCCGCATGGCTGGTCATGCCGCCCCGGGCGGTCAGGATGCCCCGGGCGGCGTGCATGCCGTGGATATCCTCCGGGCTGGTCTCGGTGCGGACCAGGATGACGTCCTTGCCGTCCTTGGCCAGCTTTTCGGCCTCATCCGCCGTGAAGGCCACCTCGCCCGTGGCAGCGCCCGGCGAGGCGGACAGGCCGATGGCGATCTGTTCTTTCTCGGCCTTGGGGTCGAGGGTCGGGTGGAGAAGCTGGTCCAGCGCCGCGGGCTCGACCCGGCTGACCGCCGTCTTCTGGTCGATCAGCCCTTCCTTCTCCATGTCCACGGCGATCTTGAGCGAGGCCTGCGCCGTGCGCTTGCCCGCGCGGGTCTGGAGCATGAAGAGCTTGCCTTCCTGCACCGTGAATTCCACGTCCTGCATGTCGCGGTAATGCGCTTCCAGCGTCTTCGCGATCTCGTTCAGTTCGGCGAAGGTCTTGGGCAGCGCCTCTTCCATTGACGGCTTCTTGCCGCCCTGCCGTTCGCGCACGATCTTGCTGATCGGCTGCGGCGTGCGGATACCGGCCACAACATCCTCGCCCTGCGCGTTGATGAGGAATTCGCCGTAAAGCAGATGCTCGCCGGTAGACGGATCGCGCGTGAAAGCGACGCCCGTTGCCGATGTCTCGCCGCGATTGCCGAACACCATCGCCTGCACATTCACTGCAGTGCCCCAGTCGTCAGGGATGTGATACATGCGCCGATAGGTCTTCGCGCGCGCCGATTGCCACGATCCGAATACCGCGCCGATCGCGCCCCAGAGCTGATCGTTCACATCATCGGGGAACGGCTTGC
>JANWJQ010000043.1 GCA_025451875.1 Rhizomicrobium sp. | reverse complement strand
GCGGGCTGGATGCATGTGGGCGTCAACACGGTCTGGCTGCTCGCCTTCGGCACGGCGGTCGTGCGCCGCTTCGGCAGTGCGCGCTTCTTCCTCTTCTTTATTCTGTGCGGGCTCGCGGGCGCGTTGCTGCATCTGATGCTCAACTGGCAGGCGATGGCGCCGGTCGTCGGCGCCTCCGCGGCGATCTCCGGATTGATGGCGGCCGCGTTCCGGCTGATCGGCCATGAAGGCGGTGGCGGAATCCCGCCGCAGCGGATGGCGCCGATCCTGTCCCGCCGGATCCTGCTGTGGTCCGCGATCTGGGTTGTCCTGAATATCGTCGCCGGCGTGACCGGGTTGGGCGCCGGGCCGGGCGCGCAATTCATCGCCTGGCAGGCCCATCTGGGCGGTTTCGCAGCGGGCCTGCTTTTGGCGGGATTATTTGATCCGGTGAACCGCTTGAACCCTGAGCCGTTGTAACCACATGAGACTCGTGGGGATTGCCCCACAGGTGGAGACAATGATGAGCGACAACCCGAATACCGCCGGTGGATATCAACCGCCGCCGCCGCCGCCGGTCGAACCGCATCACCCCTTCCCGGGCGTGCGTCTTCTTTATGCGATCGGTTACGGGATTCTCGCCTATTTCCTGTTGCATGTTCTGTTCGCCGTCGCGCTGGTCCAGTTCGTTCTTTTCGCGATCAACGGCAGGCTCAACGAAGAACTGAAAGCTTTCAGCCTCAATCTGGTGCAATATCTGTTCGAGCTGGTGGCCTTCATAGTCTTCGCGCGCGATGAACAACCCTTCCCGATCGGACCGTTCCCCAAGCGGGCCTGAAGGCCGCGCGGCGCTCGAACAGTTTCAGCTTTCGCCCGATCTGTTTCATCTCAATCACGGTTCCTATGGGGCCGTGCCGAAGCTGGTGCGCGATGAGCAGGATCGCTGGCGCGCGCATATCGAAAGCAATCCGACCGGCTTCTTCCGGGATGAGTTGCCCACGGAGCTGCGCAGGCTTGCGGGCGTTGCGGCAGAGCGTTTTGGCGGCCGCGCGGAGGATTGGGTGTTCTGCGAGAACGCCACGGCGGCGGTGAATTCGGTGCTGTCGTCCTTCGGTCTGCCCGAAGGCGACGAGATCGTCACCACATCGCATGTTTACGGCGCAGTGCTGAAAGCGATGCGGATCTGGGCGCAGCGTTTCGGCGCCAAGGTTGTTGTCGCGCAAGTGCCGGTCATCGTCGGAAGCGAAGAGCAGGTGGTTCAGGCCATCGCGGAAAGTTTTTCGGATCGCACGAAGCTTCTCATCGTCGATCACATCACCTCGGCGACGGCGATCGTGTTTCCGGTTTGCGAAATCGTGAACGCCGCGCACGCGCGCGGCATCGCGGTGCTGGTCGATGGCGCGCATGCGCCCGGTCACCTGCCGCTCAACGTCGAAGCCATCGACGCGGACTGGTACACCGGCAACGCGCACAAATGGCTGTTCGCGCCACGCGGCTGCGGCCTTCTATGGACCGCGCCGAAGCGGCAGGCGCAAACGCTTCCCGTGGTGCTCTCGCATGGTGCGCCCGATGGCTACACCAGGGCTTTCGACTGGATCGGCACGCGGGACGCGACGGCGTGGCTCAGTTTCGAAGCGGCGGTGTGTTTCCACGATGCGCTGGGCGGCGAATCACTGATGGCGCGCAATCGAAAGCTGGCGGCGGATGCCGGCGAGATGCTTGCCCAACGATTGGGCATGCAAATCACCGCGCCGGCATCGATGCGCGGGGCCATGACATGCTTGACGCAACGACCGTCATCTTTGGATGCCGCGCATGCCGCCGCGCTCATCCATCGCTTGCGCGAATGCTGCAGTGCAGTATTGCCGGTCTATGTTTTCGAAGACGCGCTTTGTTTCAGAATTTCCGCGCAGATTTACAATGAGCTGGCGGACTATGAGAGTCTTGCGAATGCATTTCCTGTTGCGTTGCAGCAAGAAATTGGATTCTAACATTTGTGAAAATAACATTGCAGTGCGATAAAAAGCCCATGTTACTATTGATACTATTCACTAATTCGAGTGTTGCATCGCAAACACTACATTCTGACAAATGATCATGAGCCGCGGTTTCCTTCATAAAATTTCTTGAAGAATAACCACCGCCCCCTTTCTCTCCGCATCGCAGCAATTCCGGTCAAAGCGCTCCCCATCAAGAAGGAGCGGGCTGACAGAAGTCACCCGTCGCTCGGCCGAGCGCCGGTAACAGTTGAGGGAGCCAGTTCTTATGTCAGTACCGCGTTCATTGCGTACCAAGCGGTCCGCCACCCTTATCGGCGCACTGCTTCTTTCCACCGCGCTCGCCGCCCCTGCCTTCGCGCAGATCGAAGAAATCGTCGTCACCGCGCAGAAGAAGACCGAAGACGCCCAGTCCGTGCCGATCGCGATCACCGCGTTCACGAGCCAGGATCTGAAGGCGCACCAGATCCAGCAGTTCAAGGATCTGGTGTTTTCGACCCCGAACGTCAGCTACACCAAAGGCAACTTCACCGGCTCGGACTTCCAGATCCGCGGCATCGGCATCACCGCCGTCGGCTATGACGCCGAATCCGGCGTGGCCGTGCATGAAGACGATGTCTTCCTGAGCAACCCGCCGCTCGCCGAAGCCAATTTCTACGACCTGGACCGCATCGAAGTGCTGCGCGGTCCGCAGAGCACATTGTATGGACGCGGCGCCACGGGCGGCACGGTGAACATCATCACCGCCAAGCCGAACCTCGATGAATTCCACGCCGACGTCGAAGGTTCCTACGGCAATTACAACTACCAAGAGATCAAGGGGATGGTGAACATCCCGATCATCGAGGGCCAGCTCGGCCTGCGCGTCGCGGGCGACTGGCAGAGCCGCAATGGCTTCGTCACGAATGTCGCCAATGGCGACAAGCTCGACGGCCGCAACCAGTATTCGGTGCGCGGCACGTTGCGTTGGGAGCCGACGTCGCACACGACGATCGACCTGACCATGTCGTCCTCGCATGAGAACGACAACCGCATGCGCTCGCAGAAGCAGCTTTGCGCGACCGATCCGACGGGCACACTGGGCTGCCTGCCGGACTCGCTGTCGAACGGCGAAATCAATCTGAACGCCGGGCAGTCGACGATCGCGTCCAGCGTGCAGGGCTTCAATTCCGCGTTCGCCGGAACGCCGCTCGCCGGCCTCGGCAATGCGCTGGGTCTTTACGATCTGAGCACGCCGCCGACGACGCCGGCGCTGTGCACGCAGCCGGGCAATCCCTGCAACCCGTCCGATCCGCGCAAGGTCTATTCGGATTTCGATCCGACCTACCAGGCACAGGACGCGTTCTATGCGCTCAACTGGAAGCAGGATGTCACAAGCTGGCTGAATTCGACGCTGGTGCTCGGCTTCGACCGCGCGACGACGAATTCGCGTGAGAGCTACAACAACGTCAATGGTCTGAATTTCGATCCGACGCGTCTTGCGGTTTCGGAAGGCACGTTCATGGGCCTGCTGACCGCGCTCGGTGGTCCGGCCTATGCCGCGAACTACGCGCCGTTCTTCTCGCATCCGGGCGAGCTGCCGGTTTCGAACCCGGGCCATCTCGGTCTGATCAGCGGCGACATCGCCAAGTTCACGCCGCAGGCCACCGCGTTCGACCAGTCCAACGGTTACTCCAAGCAGTATTCGGGTGAACTGCGCTTCAACACCAGCTTCGAAGGTCCGTTGAACTTCATGCTGGCCGGCTACTATCTGCGCACCACGACGAGGGGCAATTACTTCGTCGATACGCCGACGCTGGATTATCCGTCGATCATCCTGGGCGGCATCGAAGGCCTGTCCTCGCCGGCCGCGGCGGCGCTCTGCGGCGCCACGGGCTGCATCTATGGCCCCGGCTATTACAACAACAACGGCAACAAGGACTCGCTGACTTCGAAGGCGATCTTCGGCGAAGCCTATTACGACGCGATCCCGGATCTGTTGAAGTTCACCGCCGGCCTGCGCTGGACGGAAGACGAGAAGCGCCAGAGCGGCCGCATCGAACTGCTCGACGGGTTGATCCCGATCGGCACGACCGGAAATGCGAACAACGTCATCTCGGGCCTGACGGCCCAGGGTGTCGATTTCGACGGCTCCACGCCCGGCGTTCAGCCGTGGCAGGTCAACAGCGTGAAGTACGACAAGGTCACCGGCCGTTTCGTCGTGGACTACACGCCGAAGCTCGACTTCACCGACTCGACGTTGATCTACGCGTCTTACGCGCGTGGTTATAAGGCGGGTGGTTTCAATCCGGGTGTTGCGCCGGGATTGGGCGTGCCGGTCAGCTACGCACCGGAATCGATCAACGCCTATGAACTCGGCACCAAGAACCTGCTGCTCGGCAGCACGCTGCAGTTCAACGCGGACGTCTGGTATTACGACTACAAAGACCTGCAGGTGTCGGCGATCGAGAACAACACCTCGGTCAACCAGAACATCAATGCGAAACTCTGGGGCGTGGAAGGCGAATTCTTCTGGGCGCCGGATACGCACTGGCAGTTCAACCTCAGCTTCGGCACGACGCAGTCGAACATCGGCAATTCCCAACTTGTCGACGACCGCAATCCGACGGCAGGCCGCAGCGATGTGGTGCTGATCAAGGACGCGACGCTGGCGCCGACCTCCGGCCAGAACTGCGTGCTCTATCTGACGGGCGGGCAGACGGTTGCGCCGGCGGACAATCCTGCGTTCCTCGCGGCGGCAGCCGGCGCGGGTGCGGGCGGCATTTTCTTCGCACCGCCGGGCGGATCGCACGCACTTGCCACGCATGGTGTCGCCAACACCAACTATGGCAGCTGCAGCACCGCGCTTAATCCGCTCCTGAGTGCGTTCGGTTACTCGCGCACGGATCCAACCGGCAAAGGTTCGGGCTCGGGTGCGTTCGTGAACCTGAAGGACAACCAGCTGCAAAACACGCCGGACTTCACGGCCAGCATCGGCGCGCAGTACACGTTCGATCTGGACGGCGGCTACACGCTGGTTCCGCGTGCGGACTACTACTGGCAGTCCCACATGTTCTCGCGAATCTTCAACGACAATGCGGACCGGATCAAAGCCTGGGGCGTGGGCAATGCGCAGATCACGCTCAATGCGCCGGACAATCTCTGGTACGCGTCGCTGTGGGTGAAGAACGCCTTCAACAGCAACAACGTGACCGGCGAATACCTGGCCAGCGCGACGTCGGGCCTGTCGACGAACGAGTTCCTGGGCGATCCCCGGACGTTCGGCATCACGGCGGGTATCCACTACTAGGGCCGCAAGGCCGCCAGAATCGGGGTGCCGGTCCGTCCGGTACCCCGTTTGGGCAGGTTAACGGCTCCAGCAGCGCTTTCGAATGACCGGTATTTTCGCAATCGGCGGAAATCCGACGTAATAGTGTGGCATTCCGGGCACAAGTCCGGGATCAAATGGCACTGGAAAAACCGGTCTGCCGACAATCTTCTTGCGGGCTCCCGCACCCTCATCCAGAGTTTCGGGTGAAAAAATAGCCATACTCTGCTGCCTAATCGGGGACAGTGGGGGCTGGCAGTGACATTTCGCCATGAAGGCGGATGCTAGGGGAGCTCAGGAAATGGTTGCCACGCGTTCATCGCGGACCGGTCGGTCCATGACGTTCATCAGCGCATTGTTGCTTTCGTCGGCGCTTGCCGCTCCGGCCTTTGCGCAAATCGAAGAAGTCGTCGTTACCGCGCAGAAAAAGTCCGAAGACATCCAGTCGGTTCCGATCGCGGTGTCCGCGTTCACATCGCAGGATCTCGCCGCCCACCAGATCGAAGGCTTCAAGGATCTGCAGTTCGCAGTCCCGAACGTGACCTTCACGCACGGCAACTTCGGCCCGTCCAACTTCCAGATCCGCGGCATCGGTTCGGCGGCGGTTGCCACCTCCGGTGACAACGGCGTGTCGATCAACGAAGACGACGTCTATCTCTCCTCCCCGCCGCTGACGAGCGCGACCTATTACGACACCGAGCGCGTCGAAGTTCTGCGCGGTCCGCAGAGCACGCTGTATGGCCGTAACGCCACCGGCGGCGCGATCAACGTGATTACCGCCAAGCCGGATGTCGATGCGTTCCACGCCGACGTTGAAGGCACCTACGGCAATTACAACGACCAAGAAGTGCGGGCGATGGTGAACCTTCCGCTCATCCCGGGCCAGTTGGCTGCACGCGTTTCCGGCTTCTGGGAAAATCGCGACGGCACGATCAAAAACATCTATCCGGGCCTCAATCCCGGTTCCGGCATCAAGAACAAGATGGACAGCCGCAACGATTACTCCGTGCGCGGCGCCTTGCGTTGGACACCGTCCGATCGCACGACCGTCGATCTGATGGTGCAGACCGGTCACGAAAGCGACAGCCGCGTTCGCGCGCAGGCCACGCGCTGCCACACCGATCCGTCGGGCGTGCTGGGCTGCTTGCCCGATAGCCTCGCGGCCGAACCCGCGAACGCGAATGCCGGCCTGAGCCGCACCTTCGCATCCGATATCGGTCCGTTGGCCGGATCGCCGTTCCAGCTCTACAACGTCACGGGCGCCGGCGCGGATCCGACGATCACCAACCCTGTCAAGCAGGCGATCCCGAACAGCCTTCGCAAGGTCAACGAAGACTTCAACCCGCTAAGCCATGGCCGCGACCTGTTCGCCAAATTGAACTGGAAGCAGACCATCACACCGTGGCTCGATATGAACCTTTTGCTCGGTTACGATAACCAGGGCGGACGGAGCCAGCAGGCTTATACGACCAACCCCGGCTCCGACTTTGCCGACTTCGCGCCGACTTGCGTGCAGAAGCTGGCGATCACCGGGCTGGCGAATCCCGCCTTCTGCCCTCTGATCACCACCTTCGGTCCGGCCCTGCCGTTCAACCGCGTTGCGGCGGCGCAGGCTGTGTTCAGCGCGATCGCGCCGATCAGCTATGCGAACTACTTCGCCGGCCATATTGGAACGTTGCCGCTGTCGTCGGTGCTCAAGAACGGTACGGTGGGCAACTCCATCGCCCGTTACGTCGATCACGACTCGTCCTATGACCAGATTTCGGGTCAGAACAACGAAGACACCGAAGAGCTTCGCTTCACGTCGAACTTCACCGGCCCGCTCAACTTCCTGATCGCGGCCTATCGCCTCGATTATCGCGACTACAATGTGCAGTACTTCGTGAACAACAGCGGCGCTTTCGACTATCCGGGCATCATCCTTGGGCCGCTGCTGGCGGGAGACGGCACCGTGCTGTCGCCGACACAGTTCAACAGCAACAACAAGGACTACCACCTGAAGTCGAACGCGATCTTCGGCGAGCTTTATTATAACGTCACCGACGACTTCAAGCTGACGGGCGGTCTGCGTTACACGGACGACAAGAAGCACTTCGAATCGAAGTCGATTGCGCTTGGGGCGATCCAGGCGATCGGCTCGACGACGCCGCCGTCAGCCAACCCGAACTGCACCTTCCCGGGCGCGGTTTGCGACGCAAACGGTTTCGTGCTGCAGAACAAAGAGTACAGGGCATGGACGGGCCACGCCGTCGCGACCTGGACGCCGAAGACCGACTGGTCCGATCAGACCACGGTCTATGCTTCCTATTCGCGCGGTTATCGTTCGGGCGGTTTCAACCCGCCGGCGAGCGTCCCGGGCCTCTTCCCGACCTCCTTTGCTCCGGAAAAGGTCGACTCGTTTGAAGTCGGTACGAAGAACACCTTCGAGACCGGCCTCGGCGCTCTGCAGGCCAATGTGACCGGCTGGTACTACAAGTATAACGGCTATCAGGTCTCGCAGATCATCAACCGCCAGTCTGTGAACGGTAACATCAACTCCAACCTGTATGGCGCGGAAGGCGAATTCTTCTGGGCGCCGACCGACGACCTGCAGTTCAGCGCGAATGTCGGTTACACGCATTCGTCGATCGGCAACACCGCTCAGCTGGATACGCGTAGCCCGACACTCGGTACGCCGGGTTACACCCTCCTCAAGGACTCGAACGGTGCGAACTGCGCCCTTCAGACCCCGGGCGGCGGTGCAGCGGCAACGCCGGCAACTTCGCCGATCCCTGGCCTCATCGTTGCGCCCCCGGCGCAGCCTGGCGCCTCGGTTGCGCAATATGCCGGTTACCTGAACAGCAACGCGGGCGTTCCGTTCGGCCTGCCGGCTGGCGCGGTCACCTGCGGCACGCTGCAGACGGTTCTCAATGCACTCGGCGCAGGTGCGGGTGGTGCGGGTTATGTCGCTTCCGGCGGCGTGCTCGACAGCCTGAAGGGCAATCAGATGCCCAACACCCCGAAGCTCACGTTGAGCCTCGGCGTGCAGTACACCTTCCATCTCGGTGGCGATTACACCCTCGTTCCGCGCTTCGACTACTACTGGAACGGCAAGGCGTGGGGCACGATCTACAACGATCCGGCCGATCGCATGAAGTCGTACGACGTCATGAACGCGCAGATCCAGTTGAACGCACCGGATAACTTCTGGTACGCGCGCGCCTGGGTGCAGAACCTCGCAAACAAGACGAACGTGACCGGTATGTATGTGACCGACCCGTCGTCCGCGCTCTTCACCAACCTCTTCGTTGGCGATCCGCGCACCTACGGCCTGACCTTGGGCGTCCACTTCTAAGAGAAGCGGAAACAAGACAGATCAGGGGCGCCGGGCAACCGGCGCCCTTTTTCTTTGCGCAGTCACCTCCTCCTTGTGGGGAGGTGATGCACCCGATGCATGATGCCAAGCTCAGGGAGAAGGACAGAAAGGGACCCCTCCATGGAAATCCGCAACATCGGAAAATCGGGCCTGCGGGTCTCGGCGGTCGGCCTGGGCTGCAACAATTTCGGCCGGGCGCTGGATACGGAAAGCGCCCGCAAGGTCGTGCACCGCGCCCTCGATCTGGGCATCACGCTGTTCGACACCGCCGACATCTACGGCAATCAGGGCGGCTCCGAAGAGCAGCTCGGTGAAGTGCTGGGCGACCGCCGCAAGGACATCGTGCTCGCGACCAAATTCGGCATGCCGATGAGCGAAACCAGGACCGGCGCCTCGCGCCGCTATATCGCGCAGGCGGTGGAAGACAGCCTGCGCCGCCTGCAGACCGACTGGATCGACCTTTATCAGCTGCACCGGCCAGATCCGTTGACGCCCATCGAAGAGACGCTGCGCGCGCTGGACGATCTCATTCGCGCGGGAAAGATCCGCTATATCGGCTGTTCGAATCTGAAAGCCTGGCAGGTCGTGGATGCGAGCTGGGCCGCGAAGAGCGAAGGGCTCAATGCCTTCATCAGCGCGCAGGACGAATACAGCCTTCTGGTGCGCGACGCCGAGGCCGAACTGATCCCGGCGCTTGAGGCCATGGGCATGGGGCTTCTCCCCTATTTCCCGCTCGCCTCGGGATTGCTCACCGGCAAATACAAGCATGGCAGCGACGCGCCGGCCGGCACGCGCATGGCGGCGATCAAGCGCCTCGCCGACCGCTTCATGACGGAGGAGAATTGGAAGATCGTCGATGCGCTGCACGCTTTCTGCGATACGCGCGGCCACACCATGCTGGAACTGGCCTTCGGCTGGCTTCTGTCGCGGCCATCTTTGTCCAGCGTCATCGCGGGCGCGACGAAACCCGAACAGGTCGAGATGAATGCGAACGCTGCGGCGTGGAAACTTTCCGCGGAAGATCTCGCCGAGATCGACAAGCTGACGAAGAAGGGCTGACGCCTACTCGGCCGCACTCGGTGCCGGGTTGGTATGCTTCGGCGAGAAGCGCTGACCCAGCCGGTCCAGATAGATGTAAATCACCGGGGTGATGTAGAGCGTCAGAAGCTGCGACAGCATCAGGCCGCCGACCACCGCAAGGCCCAGCGGCTGGCGCGTTTCGCCGCCGGCGCCGAAGCCGATGGCGATAGGCAGCGTGCCCATCAGCGCGGCCATCGTCGTCATCATGATCGGGCGGAAACGGATGACAGCCGCCTCGAAGATTGCGATTTCCGCCGGAACGTTCTCGCCGCGCTCCCGCGTCAAGGCGAAGTCGATCATCATGATCGCGTTTTTCTTCACGATGCCGATCAGCATGATCATCCCGACAAAGGCATAAAGGCTGAGCGGCACGCCAAACAGCCACAACGTGATCAGCGCGCCCACCGCGGCCGATGGCAGGCCTGACAAAATCGTCAGCGGGTGAATGAAGCTCTCATAGAGAATGCCCAGCACGATATAGACGACAACCAATGCGGCCAGCAGCAATATCGCGGTGCCTTGAGAGGATTGCTGGAAGGCCTGCGCCGTTCCCTGGAAAGAGGTCTGCACGGTCGCGGGCAGATCGATCTGGCGCTGCATGCGGTCGATGGTTGAAACCGCGTCGCTCAGGGCATAGCCCGGCGCCAGATCGAAAGAGATCGTAACCGAAGGCAACTGTCCTTGATGGTTCACGCTCAAGGGCATCGTGCTGTCGGTGATTTTGGTGACGGACGTCAGCGGCACGAGCGTTCCGTTCTGCGAAGTCACATACAGGCGCGAAAGGTCGTTCGGTCCCGCCTGATACTTGTCCTGCACTTCGAGGATCACTTTGTAGGTATCGGACGATCCGTAGATTTGCGAAATCTCCTCGCCGCCGAAAGCCGCCCCCAACGCGGTCTCCACCGCGGCGGGCGTCACGCCGAGCGCGCCGGCGCGATCGCGGTCGATGGTCACGTTCACCGCCGGCGTGGATAGCTGAAGGTCGCTTGTCACTTCCGTAAAGCCCGGCGCCGTGGAGAGCGCATTCATCAGGCGCGTGGAGCTGTCTTGCAGCTCCTGCATGTTCAGATCCTGCAGGGTGTATTGATATTGCGATTTCGTCAGATGCCCGCCCATGCGGATCATCGGCGGCACCTGCATGTAGATGTTAATGCCTGGAATGTCCGACAGCTTCCTCTGAAGCTCGCGCGCGACATCCTGCGCCGACAGGCTGCGTTCCGACAGCGGCTTGAGCGTGGCAAAGATGCGCCCGCTGTTCACCCCGGAACTGGAGCCGCCCGATCCCACCGCCGACATGAAGCCCAGGACGTTGGGGTCGGCGGCGACGATGTCCGCCGCCTGCTGCTGATAGCGCACCATCTGGTTGAAGGAGGTGCCATTCGCCGCTTCGGTCAGCCCGAAAACCTGCCCTTGATCGCTGGTCGGCAGGAAGTCCTGCGGCATGATCTTGAACATGAAGATCGTGGCCAGAATGCTGGCGAAGAATACGCCCAGGATGAAGCGGCGGTGATCCAGGCTCCAGCGCAGCGAGCGTTCGTAACGGCTCTGCAAATCGTTGAAGGTATTCTCGCTCCATTCATAGAAGCGGTTGTGCTTCTTGTGATGCTCCGATTGCAGCAGGCGCGCGCAGAGCATCGGCGTCAGCGTCACCGACACGATACCCGAGAATACGATCGCCAAAACGATCGTGACGGCGAATTCGTGCAGCAGCCGGCCCATGATGCCGCCCATGAAAATGAGCGGAATGAAAACCGCCGCGAGCGACATTGTCATCGACAGAATCGTGAAGCCAATTTCCCGCGCGCCCTTGAGTGCGGCGTCGAAGGGCTTTTCGCCTTCCTCGACATGGCGCACGATGTTTTCGAGCATGACGATGGCGTCGTCCACGACAAAGCCCACGGACAGCGTCAGCGCCATCAGCGAAAGGTTGTCGAGGCTGTAGCCGAGGAACGACAT
>JANWJQ010000042.1 GCA_025451875.1 Rhizomicrobium sp. | reverse complement strand
GCCAACGGCGCGAACGTTCTTTTTCTCGTCGGCGGCGCGGAGCCACCGGCCTGGAATGGAGCGGAAGCGAATGCGCTCACCCGCATCGTGCTGATGTTCGACGGCCGCGATGCGGACTCGCTCACCCGCGCCCGCGCCGCGTGGAAAGAGGCGAAAGCCGCGGGTCACGACGCGACCTATTGGAAAGAAATGCCGAGCGGAAAATTCGAGAAGCAGGCTTAGGACGCCTTGCCGTTCGGCTTTTGCGTCAACTTTTCCAGCGCCAGCGTCTGGCGATGCCATTCGCGCACCGGCACGGCGGGAACGCCCGCCACTGACTCTTTCGCGCCGACATCGCGCATGACGCCGCTTTTGCCGGCGATGCGCGCATGGGCGCCGATGGTGACGTGATCCTTCACGGCTACCTGTCCGCCGATCATCACGAAATCGCCGATCGTCGAACTGCCCGCGACGCCGGCCTGTCCGGCGATCACGCAGTATTTTCCGATGCGGACGTTGTGCGCGATCTGCACCAGATTATCGATCGCGGTGCCGCGGCCGATCACCGTATCGTCCATCCCGCCGCGATCGATGGCGCAATTGCCGCCGATCTCCACATCGTCCTCGATGAGAACGCGGCCGAGCTGTGGCACGCGCAGAAGACCCTTCGGCCCCGGCACGAAGCCGAAGCCTTCGCCGCCGATGCTGACGTTGGTGGAGATGCGCACACGGTTGCCGATCATCGCGTGGCTGATGCAGGTGTTCGCGCCGACGTCGCAATCGTCGCCGATGGAGACGCTTTCCTCGATCACCGCGTTGCAATCGATGCGGCAGCGTTCGCCGATCTTCACATCCGCGCCGATCACCGCGCCCGCGCCGATATAAGTCCCCGCGCCGATCCGGGCCGAAGGATCGATGTGCGCCTGCGCATGGATGCCGGATTTGGGAAGGTTGCGCGGGTAGAACAGATGCCCGATCTGCGCGAAGGCAAGGCGCGGGTTCTCGCAGAGCAACAGCATGGTGCCATTGTGCTCATGCTTGCTCAGCGCGTTGTTGGTGACCACCACGCTGGCGTGGCTGTTCTGGAAACTGTCGCGATGCTGCGCTTCGCTGAAGACGCTGACTTCGCCGCTCTCGGCTTTGTCCAGCGCCGCCAGTCCGTGAACTGAGAATTTTGCGGAGGCGTCGCAGGGAACTTCTGCACCGATATGACGCGCGAGGTCGCCCAGCACGAACGGTCCGCTGCGGCGGAAGAAGCGGTCATCGGTCATCAAGGTTCCATTGGAGATCGCAGGGACCGTATCACAGCGGATCAGGGGTGGCGATGCAGGCCGCAGATACGGTGAATCGCGGAATGCCTATGATTTGCTGCTCCGGAACACACTTTGATACGCGAAAAGTCCCGGTACGCCGCCTGTCATCAGAAACAGAACATTTGCACCGGATTTGTAGGCACCGCGCCGAATATCATGCAGCAGGCCCGCGAATGCTTTGCCGCTATACACCGGATCGAGCAGCAAACCTTCCTTGCGCGCCATCAGGCGCACCGCATCGATCATGCCCTGTGTTGGAATTCCATAACCTTCGCCGCGATGATCGCCATCTATGAGAATGTCGTCGTCCTTCAGCCGGGCAGATGGATCGAGCAACGCTAGCGTCTCACGCGCCTTCTCCAGCGTGATGCCGTGCGTCTTCTGTGCGTCGTAATAGACCGCGTAGGATTTTGAAAACGCCGCGCCGCGCCCGCTCGCCGCGAAACCTGCGGCTAGTCCCGCATGCGTTCCGCTGCTGCCGTTGGCGGTAATGACATGCGCGAAGCTCAGGCCCATGCGCTCGGATTGCGCTTCGATCTCCAGCGCGCAGGAAACGTAGCCGAGGCAACCCACCGCGCTCGATCCGCCCACCGGCGCGAAATAGACTCTGCGTCCTTCCTTCGCCAAAGCTTCGAAGCGCTGCGCCACCAGCGCGCTCACATCGCCATCCTTGGGCAGGTCGTGAACCGTCGCGCCGAACAGATCGTCCAGCACGATATTGCCATTGTTCACATAATCCGCGTCGTCGCGCGGCACGGTGCGCAGAAGCGCCAGCTCGCAGGCGAACCCGGCATGTGCGCAGGCCGCCGCCGTCAATCGCGCGTGGTTGGATTGGCGCGCGCCGACGGTGATCACCGTGTCCGCCCCCTGCGCCTTCGCTTCGCCGAGCAGGAATTCCAGCTTGCGCAGCTTGTTGCCGCCGCCGCCAATGCCGGTGAAGTCGTCGCGCTTGACAAAGATCCGCACGCCGCCCAGTTCCGCGTTCAGCCGCTTCAGTTCCTGGATGGGAGTCGGCCCGTCGAGAAGGCGGATGCGCGAGAAGCGCGACAGATCAGGTTGCGGCACGGCGGGTTTCCTTCGAGAGCAGATGACAATTATGTCATCGGCCGCGGCGCGGCAAATCCTGGGTTGAAATTCGCCTCACAAAGAAGAAATAAGACACATGTTCTATGGTTTCGGTCTCATCACATTGCTCGCGCAGATCGCTTGCGCGGTTCATATCGTTCGCAGCGGCCAGCATTACCTCTGGATCGTGCCGGTGCTTCTGCTGCCATGGGTCGGCATCGGGGCCTATGTGATCTACAATTTTGCGTCCGGCGCCGCGCAGAACTATGCGGTGCGCCGCTATGCCGACAATATGCCGAACATCACCGATCCCGGCACCTCCTATCGCCAGAAGAAACGCGAACTGGAAACGGTCGGCTCGGCGCAGGCCAAGCGCGTGTTCGCGGAAGAGTGCATCAAGCGGGGACGTTTTCAGGACGCGGTCGATCTGTATGAAAGCGCCGCGCAAGGCACCTTCGCCCAAGATCCGGCGCTGCTGCACGGACTTGCCCGCGCGAAACTTCTCATCGGCGACGGCGCCGGTTCAGAAGCTGCGTTCGACGCGCTGAAGGCGGCGGACCCGCACGCCTTCACGCAGGACGCCCATCTGGATTATGCCCGCGCGCTGGCGCTGCAGGGCAAGAATGAGCAGGCGATTGCCGAATATGAAAAACTGGCGCGCGTCTATCCGGGCGAGGAGGCGCGTTGCCGCTATGCGGTGCTGCTCAACGAAATGGGCCAGCGTGAAAAGGCGCAATCGCTGTTCCGCGCGATTATCGAAGCGGTGAAGGCGTCGCCATCCTATGTCCGCCGCCGCCAGCGCGAATGGCTGAAGATCGCGCAACAGAACCTGAACTGATCAGGCCTCCGCCATCGCGGATTCATATTCCTCGTTCACGGCAACCCAGCGCGCTTCCGCTGCTTCGAGCTTGCGCTGCGCTTCGGCGCGCTTCTTGGACACCGCCGTCGCCTTGGCGCGGTCGCTGGTGAACAGCAGCGGATCGGAAAGCGTCTTGTCGTATTTGGCGATTTCCTTGTTCAGTTCCGCGATCTGGCCTTCCGCAAGCTCGACCTTTTCCTTGAGCGGCTTCAGCGCCTTGCGCCTGTCGGCTTCCAGCTTGCGCGCATCTTCCTTGGAGATTTTCGGCACGGGCTCCTCGCGGCGCGAAGGCGCGTTCTTTCCGCTGAGCAGGAAGCGGCGGTAATCGTCCAGATCGCCGTCGAACGGCTCGACGCGTCCGTCTGCGACGAGAAAGAGCCGGTCCATCGTCGCTTCGATCAGGCGGCGGTCATGGCTGACGAGAATGACGGCGCCTTCGAAATCGTTGAGCGCCATCAGAAGCTCTTCGCGCGCATCGATGTCCAGATGGTTGGTCGGTTCGTCGAGGATGAGCAGGTTCGGCTTGTCGAGCGTGGCGAGCGTCAGCATCAGCCGCGCGCGCTCGCCGCCCGAAAGTTTGCTCACCACGGTCGTCGCCTTGTCGCCGACAAGACCCATGGACCCCAGCCGCGTGCGCAGCTCCGTCTCCGTCATCTTGGGGCGATAGCGCGCCAGCGTCTGCACGGCGGTGATGGTGGCGTCCATTTCATCGAGCTGATGCTGCGCGAAATAGCCCACCGTCAGCTTGCGCGAGAACACCGCATCGCCGCCCATGCTTTGCAGGCGGCCGGCAATCAGCTTGGCCAGCGTGGATTTGCCATTGCCGTTCTTGCCGAGCAGGGCGATGCGGTCATCCGGATCGAAACGCAGCGAGATGTTGGAAAGCACGGGCCGTCCGTCATAACCGACCGAGACTTTCTCCATCGTCACCAGCGGCGGGCTGACATTGTTCGGCTTGGGCAGCTTGATCGGCGCGATATATTCGTCCGGCGGCACTTCCACCTTCTGCAACCGCTCCAGCATCTTCATGCGGCTCTGCGCCTGGCGCGCTTTCGAGGCTTTCGCCTTGAAACGGTCCACGAAGGCCTGCATATGCGCGCGCGCCGCGTCCTGCTTCTTGGCGAAGGCGATATCGTTCGAGCGGCGCATCGCGCGCGTGGTGACGAAGGTGTCGTAGTCGCCGGAGTAGAGCGTCAGCTTCTTGTATTCGAGATGCAGGATGAATTCGGCGACGCTGTTCAGCAGGTCGCGGTCATGGGAAACGATCAGTACCGTGCCGCGATAGCGCTTGAGATAGTCCTCCAGCCACAACACGCCTTCGAGATCGAGATAGTTCGTCGGCTCGTCCAGCAGCAGCAGATCGGGCGCGGAGAACAATATCGCCGCCAGCGCCACGCGCATGCGCCATCCGCCGGAGAATTCCGAACAGGGGCGAAGCTGGTCCTCGGCATTGAACCCAAGGCCCGCCAGAATGGAGGCCGCGCGCGCCGGTGCGGCATAAGCATCGATGGCGTCCAGCCGCGCATGAATGTCGCCGAGCACATGGCCGTCGGTTTCGGTTTCCGAGCGCGCCAGAAGCTCGATGCGTTCCTTGTCCGCCGCCAGCACCGTGTCGAGCAGGCTGACGTTGGAGGAGGGTGCTTCCTGCGCCACGCTGCCGATGCGCCAACCTGATGGTTTTGTGACTTCGCCCAGATCGGGATGAAGCTGGTCGAGGATCACCTTCAGAAGCGTGGATTTGCCCGCGCCGTTGCGGCCCACCAGGCCCACGCGCCGGCCGGCAGGCAGCGAAGCGCTCGCGCCCTCTATGATTTCCCGGCCCGCGATGCGGACGGTGATGTCGTCGATAACCAGCATGGTGGCGGGTGGCTACAGTACCGTGCGGACTTTTCCAACCCTCCCCTTGAGGGAGGGTCGAAACGCGAAGCGTTTCGGGGAGGGGTGCGCGTCGGCGCAATGACCCCTCCCCGAAAAATTCTGCGCTGCGCTTGAATTTTGTCGGCCCTCCCTCAAGGGGAGGGCGATAACTTGCCTCAGTTCTGCGCCACACTTATAAGGCCCGCGATTTCCCTTGCTTTGGAGTTCCCCATGCCCGTCGAGCGCACGCTTTCCATCATCAAGCCGGACGCCACCAAGCGTAACCACACCGGCGCCATCGTCGATCGTTTCGAGAAGGCCGGCCTGCGCGTCATCGCCTCCAAGCGCATGCAGCTTTCCACGGCCCAGGCCGAAGCCTTCTACAATGTCCACAAGGCGCGCCCGTTCTTCAAAAGCCTCTGCGAATTCATGACCTCCGGCCCCGTGGTCGTGCAGGTTCTGGAAGGCGAGAACGCCATCGCGAAGAACCGCGAAGTCATGGGCGCGACGGATCCGTCCAAGGCCGCACCGGGTACCATCCGCAAGGATTTCGCGGAATCGATCGAAGCCAATTCGGTGCATGGTTCCGACGCGCCGGAAACGGCCGCGCATGAAATCCGCTTTTTCTTCTCCGACCTCGAACTGGTTGGATAAGACGCTGCACCGGAACCCCGAACGATGGACTTCGCGATGAAAGACAAGGTTGTTGTCGTCACGGGGGCCACGTCGGGGATCGGTGAAGTCGCCGCCGACAGGCTGGCGCAGAAGGGTGCGCGCATCGTCTTTGTGGCGCGCGACCGGGAACGCGGTGAAGCGGCACGCAAGCACTTCCGCGCCATCGCCGGCCAGTCCGACCACACCGTGCATTACGCCGACCTGACCAAGCTCTCCGAACAGAAGCGCGTGGCGAAAGAGATCGCGGACAGCGAGCCGCAGATCGACGTGCTCATCAACAATGCGGGTGCGATGTTCGGCTCGCGCCAGGTGACGGAAGACGGTCTGGAGAAGACCTTCGCCCTGAACCATATGTCCTATTTCACGGTCACCAACATCCTGATGGACCGCCTGAAGGCGACGCCGGGCGCGCGCATCGTCTCCACCGCGTCGGGCGCGCATGCCGGCAACAAGCTGAACTTCGACGATCTGCAGTCTGAGAAGAGCTATTCGTCCTTCGCCGTCTATGGCCGCTCCAAGCTGATGAACATTCTTTTCACGCGCGAGTTGGCGAAGCGGCTCGCGGGAACCGGCATCACGGCCAACTGCCTGCATCCGGGTTTTGTCGGCACGCGCTTTGGCGACGAGAGCGGCGGGTTGATGTCGTGGCTCATCAAGCTGGGCAAGAATTTCGCGCTGACGCCGGAGCAGGGCGCGGAGACGATTATCTATCTGGCCTCGTCGGACGATGTCGCCGGAAAGACCGGCGGCTATTACGACAAGAAGAAGCCGGCCACGCCGTCGCGCGCCGCGCAGAACGACGCGGATGCAAAGCGGTTGTGGGATATCTCTGCGAAGATCGCCGGCGTGGGATTCTGATGGACAACGCCCGCAAGAAGGAAATGCTTCGCGAATACAAGGAAGCGCCGCAACATGCCGGCGTGTTCGCGGTCGTGTGCGGCGACGCCCGCTGGATCGGCACCACGCGCAATCTCGACAAGCAGAAGAACAGCCTGTGGTTCCAGCTGCGCATGGGCAATTATCCCAACGCCGCGCTGCAATCCGTCTGGAAAGCAAAAGGCGAGGATGCCTTCAGCTATGAAATCCTCGAAGAGGTGAAAGACGACAACGCGCTCATCATCGGCGAATTGCTGAAAGAGCGTGAAGCGGCATGGCGCAAGGAAATGGGCGCCGAAAAGCTGATGGGCTAACTCCGCTTGTCTTCCCTTCGCTTCGCTCGGCCGGGGATGACAGCGGAGTTAAGTGCGGAAAACGGATTTTCCGTCTTTCAAAACAACTTTCTTCTCCGCCACCAGCTTCAGCGCCTGCGGATAGATCTTGTGCTCTTCCACCAGAATGCGCGCGGCCAGCGTTTCGGCCGTATCCCCCGGGAGCACCGGCACGGCGGCCTGCGCGATGGTCGGTCCGCTATCCAGTTCGTGCACGATGAAATGCACCGTGCAGCCGGATTCTTTCACGCCTGCGTCCAGCGCCTGCTGATGCACGCGGATGCCGGGAAACAGCGGCAGCAGCGACGGATGAATGTTGAGAAGCTTGCCTTCCCACGTCTTCGCGAACCATTCCGAATGGATGCGCATGAAGCCTGCTTCGGCAACGAGATCGATTTTCGCTTCGCGCAGCGCCATATCGATGGCGCGGTCGAACGCTTCGCGGCTCTCATAATTCTGATGCGGGATGACGCGCGCGGGAATGCCCGCGTTCTGCGCGACGCACAATCCGGCGGCGTTTTCTTTGTTGGAAATCACCAGCGCGATCTCCGCCGGATAATCCGGCGCCTTCGCGGCATCGATCAGCGATTGCAGATTGCTGCCGCGCCCGGAGATGAGCACGGCGACTCGAATCCGGCTCACAGCTTCAGCGCGCCCTTGTAACGGACCTTCGCTTCGCCATCGCCCTTCACCAGATGGCCGATGCGCATGGCGCGCTCGCCGCTTTCCTGGAACGCGTCGATCACATGACCGGCACATTTTTCAGAGACGATGGCGATCAGTCCCAGCCCGCAATTGAAGGTGCGCAGCATTTCGCGCTCTTCGATGCCCGCCGATTTCGCCATCCAGCCGAACACGGGCGAGGGCGTCCAGCTCGACAGGTCGATATCCGCGTCCAGCCCATCGGGCAACGCGCGCGGCAGGTTTTCGGTGATGCCGCCGCCGGTGATATGCGCGAAGCCTTTCACGCCCCCCGCGCGGATCGCTTCCAGCCCGCTCTTTATATAAAGCCGCGTCGGCGCCAGCAGCGCCTCGCCGAGCTTGCGTGTCTTGTCGAACGGCGCGGGCGCATCCCACGAAAGCCCCGCATCGCTCACAACCTTGCGCACCAGCGAGTAACCGTTGGAATGAACGCCGCTGGACGCCACGCCGATCAGCACATCGCCTGCCACCATGTCGCGCGTCCTGGGCAGCACATGACCGCGTTCCACCGCGCCGACGGCAAATCCCGCCAGATCGAAATCGCCCTTGGCATAGAGGCCGGGCATTTCCGCCGTCTCGCCGCCCACCAGCGCGCAGCCGCTTTCCTTGCAGGCGCGCGCGATGCCTTCGATCACGATGGCGGCGTCATCGACTTCGAGTTTCCCGGTCGCGTAGTAATCGAGGAAGAACAGCGGCTCCGCCCCCTGCACGATGATGTCGTTCACGCACATGGCCACCAGATCCTGCCCGATGCCGGCGAACAGCTTGGTGTCGATCGCGATCTTGAGCTTGGTTCCCACGCCGTCGGTCGAGGACACGAGGATGGGGTCTTTGAAGCCCGCCGCCTTCAGGTCGAACAATCCGCCGAACCCGCCAAGGTCTGCATCCGCGCCGGGGCGCCGTGTTGCTTTCGCGGCGGGTGCGATCCGATCGACCAATGCGTCGCCCGCATCGATATCGACGCCGGAGTCCTTATAGGTGGTGCCGTTGCGGCCGGACGTCATGGAATCCTGCGGATGGCGCGACGGCTCCGTTTAAGCAGCCTGTTTGGGGCTGACAACCGCAATCTTGGCGCAGGACGATGGTTTCCTGTGGCTTTCCAGCGCTTTCGCGGAATGTCCGGCCCACCTATATTGCTCCCACTTCGAGGATCTCCATGCGCCACGCTCTTCTTTTCGCCGCCCTGGCTTTTCTTGCTTTTGCCCCGGTTTCCGCCGCCACGGCGGCCGAGGCGGCCGATCCGTTCACAGTCACCAACATCCCCGTGGATGCGACGGCGGCGTCCGCCGTGGAAGCCCAGACCATCGCCATCAATTCCGGCAAGGCGCGCGCCTGGCAGATGGTCCTGAAGCGGCTGCTCAAGCCCGAAGATGTCGCCAAGGTGCCCGCGCTGGACGATGTGGCGCTGACCCGGCTGATCGCCAGCTACCTGCCCAACAATGTGAAGCGCTCGACGACCCGCTACGTCGCCACGATGACCTATGCGTTCAATCCGGCGGCCGTGCGCCATCTGCTGCGCGGCGCGAACGTCGCCTACACGGATGCGCAGACCCATCCGATTTTGATTCTCGCGCTGTCGCCGCGCTGGGCCGGGCGTTCGGCCTGGGCCGCTGCCTGGGCAACGCCGGTATATTCGCACGCGGCGCTTCCGCTGGTGCTGCCATATGGCGACCCGCTCGATCAAGGCACGCTGGGCAACACCGATCTCAACACGACGACATGGCAGGATGTGGAGCCCGCGGCCTCGCGCGTGAAAGCCCAGGAAGCGGTGATCGCGCAGTTGAACGTCGTGGGCGGCCAGACCGTTATCAAGCTGAAGCGCCTCGGTCTCGGCACATCGCCGCCGATCCCGGACGTGACGGTGCCAGGCGTGCCGCCGGGCAATTTGAAAGCCGCTGCCGCCGCCACGGCTGCCGCGGTCAACACCTATTGGAAAACGCGCACGGCGATCGATTTCAACCGTCGCAACCGGCTGACCGCGGATGTGACGATCGACTCGCTGACGCAATGGGGCACGCTGCTGGCGCGCATGGGCGCGATCCCGACACTCACCAATGTCGCGGTGAACGCGATGGACACCGGCATGGCGCGGCTCTCGCTCACTTATGTCGGCACCGCCGATCAGTTGCGTGACAGCCTTGCGCAGCAAAAGGTCGAGCTGGCGCAGAAAGTCGCCAACGGCCCATACACGCTGGCGATCCAGGATGCCGACGCCAACGCAGCACCGGCCGGGCAGTGAGCATTTTCCTCCGCAACATTCCCAACATCCTGACGGCGCTCAGGCTCGCGGCATCGCCTGCGCTTGTCGCATTGCTATGGCGCGGCCATGACTTTGCGGCGCTGATCGTCTTCGTGATCGCGGGCGCGACGGATGCGCTCGACGGCTATCTCGCCAAGCGCTTCAGCCTGCAAACGCGCTTTGGCCGTTACATGGACCCGGCGGCCGACAAGCTTCTGATGCTCACCTCGTTTCTCGCGCTCACCGTGCTGGGCATCACGCCCATCTGGCTGACCGCGCTGGTGATCACACGCGATGCCTGTATCGTCATCGGAATCGGCCTCGCATATCTGTGGGCGCTTCCGGTGCGCGCCACGCCGAGCCTGCTCGGCAAGATGAGCACCGCGGTGCAGGTCGTCTATGTCGGCCTGATGCTGTTGCTGCTGACGTTCGACATCAGCGCGCGCGTTCTCACGAATTTCGCGGAGATCACGGTGGCGGCGTTCACGCTGGTGTCCGGTCTCGGTTACGCGCAGATCTGGCTGCGCGCCGCGACGCATTCGCGCCGCCCGGCCTGATCTTGCCGAAGCAACTTCCGCTGCCGCTGGGTTCCCGCGTTGCTTTCACGCGCGAGGATTTCGTGCCGTCGCTCGCGAGCGCGCCCGCACTCGCCTTCATAGACGCCTGGCCGTCATGGCCGGTGACCACGGCGGCGCTGCATGGACCGCCCGGATCGGGAAAATCCCATCTCGCGGCGATCTGGCAGGCGCGCTCCAGCGCACAGATCGTTTCGGCGAAGGAATTGAGCGGCGGTTTCATCCGCGATCCATCGCTTCCGATGATCGTCGAGGATGTGGATTCCGCGCATGTGAGCCCAGCGCGCGATGCGGCGCTGTTTGGTCTTCTGGAACATGCGCAAGCGAATGCGCCGGTGCTTCTGACCGGACGTGAACCGCCTTCGGCATGGAAAACATCTTTGCCCGATCTGGCATCGCGGTTCTCCGCGTTGCTCGCATTCCCGCTCTGGGCGCCGGATGACGAATTGCTCGCCGCAATTGCCCGCAAGCTTTTCAACGACCGTCAGCTCGCGGTGCCGGATGCGGTGATCGAACGGATGGTGAAGTCGCTGGAACGCAGCCCCGCCGCCATGCGCGATTTCGTGGCACAGGCCGACGAGCGTGCGCTCGCGGAGGGCAGGCCGATCAACCTCGCGCTGGTGCGCGACATGCTGGCGGAAGGCGGCGACTAGGCCGCGTGCTTGGTCTCATGGCCTGGAACGTCGGGATAGTATTGCGGCGCCTCCCGCCGATCGAACATACCGTAATCGCGCACGACGCGGACCGTGCGATGCCGCAGCGACCGCGCTTGTTCCGGCGCGTCCGGCGTCCATGACTTCGCCGCGGCGGCATCTTTCCACGAAATGAGAAGCGCGATCTTCCCCAGATTGTAGATGCTGGCGAACACATCATGGTCGATCATGCCATTGCGCGTCGGGTCGAACCCGAGCGCTGAAAGGGGATCGCCGTTGAATTCCTTTTCTTTCGGCATCATTTCGGTGAGCGTCGCGAACTTGGCGGCGCCGATTTCGGTTTCGTCGAAACGCTGCTCGCGAACAGGCGCCTCACCCGGCGCATTCGTATCGGCGGTGACATCGCCGACACGCAAATGATAATCGCGCAGGATTTCGCCGCGGCCTTTTGCCTGCATGGCGTGGTGCTCGCCCATGGTGCGCCAGCGGATGACCGATTTCTCGTCGCGCCAGGTCGAATGCGACAGGAGCCAGCCGGGCCGGGTTTTGCTCTCGAAGCGTTCGTTGTCCACGAAACCGTCGATGGTCTCCAGGCTCGGCTTCAGGTGCCTGGCAATCGCCAGATATTCGTCAAAGCGCGCCTTTTTCGGGAAGACCTCAAAGATGACCGAGAACATGGGGCGTCTCCTGCGCTGGCGGGACGCCCCAATTAAACCAAACAGAGGGCGCAAGGTTCGATGACGGTCGAACCGAGAGCCCCTTGGGGACTGCCATGACACGGTAATCTTTATCCTCTAGGATTCCGCGTCCTCCACAGTGCGGAACATGACTAAGCCCCAGTTAAATATAGAAGATTCCAGCGCTTCGGCGATCGGCAGCCTGCCGCTGACGGCGCCCGTGAAAGAGGCCGTTTCCGCGTCCGTCCCCGCCGTCGACCTGACCTCGCCGGACCGCTTCGTGAACCGGGAACTTTCCTGGCTGGCCTTCAACCGCCGGGTTCTGGAGGAGACGCAGAATGTGCGCCACCCGCTGCTGGAGCGGCTGCGTTTCCTGTCGATTTCCGCCTCGAACCTCGACGAGTTCTACATGGTCCGGGTCGCGGGCCTCAAAGGCATGGTCGCCGCCGGCGTCGTCACCGCCAGCGATGACGGCCACACCCCGGCGCAACAGCTTGCGCGCGTGGAAGAGGTGGCGGGCAAGCTGATCGTCGATCAGCAGTCCATGTGGGCGAAGCTGCGCGTGGAACTGCGCGACGCCGGCATCGCGGTGATCGGTCCGGAAGAGGTCTCCGACACCGATCGCGAATGGCTCGACAAGGAATTCCGCGAACAGATCTTCCCGATCCTGACGCCGCTGGCGCTGGACCCGGCGCATCCGTTCCCGTTCATCCCCAATCTCGGCTTCACGCTGGCGCTGCAGCTCACGCGCAAGAAGGACAACAAATCCGTCAACGCACTGCTGCCGGTGCCGCCGCAATTGCAGCGCTTCGTCAAGCTGCCGGGCAACAACGGCCATGTGCGCTTCCTCGCGCTGGAGGACGTGTTCACGATCTATATGGGCAAGCTCTTCCCCGGCTACACGCTGAACGGCTCTGGACTCTTCCGCATCCTGCGCGACAGCGACGTGGAAGTGGAGGAAGAAGCGGAAGATCTCGTCCGCCTGTTCGAGACATTGCTCAAGCGCCGCCGCCGCGGCTCCGTCATCCACATGAAATGCGCCGCAGCCATGCCGGAGAGTCTGCGCAATTTCATCGCCGATCAATTGTCGCTGAAGAAATCCGAACTCGTCATCGTCGATCACATGATGGGCATTTCGGACATGAAGCAGCTGATCGTGCCCGAGCGGCAGGATCTGCAGTTCAAGCCCTACAATGCGCGCTTCCCCGAGCGCATCCGCGACCATGGCGGCGATTGCTTCGCGGCGATCCGCGCCAAGGACATCATCGTCCATCATCCGTTTGAGAGTTTCGACGTGGTGGTGCAGTTCCTGCGCCAGGCCGCTGCCGATCCCAACGTCGTCGCCATCAAGCAGACGCTCTACCGCACCTCGGCGGATTCGCCGATCGTCTCCGCGCTCATCGAAGCGGCGGAAGCGGGAAAGTCCGTCACCGCGCTGGTGGAGTTGAAGGCGCGTTTCGATGAAGCGGCGAACATCAAATGGGCGCGCGATCTGGAACGCGCGGGCGTGCAGGTGGTTTATGGCTTCATCGAACTGAAAACCCATTCGAAGGTCAGCCTCGTCGTGCGCCGCGAGAGCGGGAAGCTGCGCTCTTATGTGCATTTCGGAACGGGCAACTACCATCCGCAGACGGCGAAGGTTTATACCGACCTGTCCCTGTTCAGCGCCGATCCGGCGCTGGGCCGCGATGCCGCGCAGCTTTTCAATTACATCACCGGCTATGCCGAACCGACGAGCCTGGAGAAGATCGCCATCTCGCCGATCACGTTGCGCGGCAAGCTGATCGATTCCATCCAGGAAGAAATGGTCCATGCGCAGGCCGGCAGACCCGCCGCTATCTGGGTCAAGCTCAACGCGCTGGTGGATTCCCACATCATCGACGCGCTCTACAAGGCCAGCCAGGCCGGCGTGCAGATCGACATCGTGGTGCGCGGCATTTGCTGTCTGCGTCCCGGCGTTCCGGGCCTCTCTGACAACATCCGCGTCAAAAGCATCGTCGGCCGTTTCCTGGAACATGGCCGCATCGTCTGCTTCGGCAGCGGTTACGGCCTGCCATCGCCCAAGGCCAAGGTGTTCATTTCCTCCGCCGACTGGATGCCGCGCAATCTGGACCGCCGCGTCGAAGCGCTGGTTCCTATCGAGAATCCCACGGTCCACGAACAGATTCTGGACCAGATCATGGTCGCGCTGCTCAAGGATCAGGCGCAAAGCTGGCATATGGGGCCGGACAACATCTACACCCGCGACCCCAAGGCCATGTCCGACGACGCGTTTTCCGCGCATACTTATTTCATGACGAATCCTTCGCTTTCCGGCCGCGGCCGCGCCCTCAAGATGAGCGCCAAGAATCCCTCCGCTTCCGCGAAGCGGGACTGATTCATGGCGCCGATCGGCACAGCAACGGCCGAAACGCGGGGGCCAGCCCTGATGCATGGCCGCAAGGGCCGCGGCCCCGTCGCCATCGTCGATATCGGCTCCAACTCCGTGCGTCTGGTGATCTACGAAGATTTCTCGCGCACGCCTGCCGTCATTCACAACGAAAAAGCGATCTGCGCCATCGGCCGCAACATGGTCACGACCGGCCGCCTGCACGATGAGGGCATCGTGCTGGCGCTCGAAGCCCTGGGCCGTTTCCGCATGCTGGCCGACGCGCATAAAGCGGAGATACGCGACGCCGTTGCCACCGCCGCCGCGCGCGACGCCGCCAACGGCGCCGAATTCGTGCGCAAGGCCGAAACGCTCTGGGGCGGGCCGATCCGTATTCTCTCCGGCGAGGAAGAAGCGCGTCTGGCGGCGGAAGGCGTGCTTGCCGGAACGCCGGATGCCGATGGCCTCGTCGCCGATCTGGGCGGCGGCAGTCTTGATGTCGTTACCGTGCGCAAAGGCAAAACCGGTGCGGCGATGACATTCCCGTTCGGTCCGCTGCGCCTGATGGATCAATCGAAAGACGATCCCGACAAGGCGCGCAAACTTGTCGATCGCGGTCTCGAAGGATTTTCCAAACTCGGCGATCTCGCTGGACGTTCGCTCTATGCCGTGGGCGGCGCGTGGCGAAGTTTCGCGCGCATCGACATGGAGAACAGGCACTACCCGCTGCATGTGCTGCACGATTATCCGATCCCGCGCGGCCGCGTGCTCGATCTGTGCGACATCCTCAGCCGCCAGTCGAAGAAATCGCTCGACCTGATGAAAGTCGTTTCGCGCCGCCGCTCCGAAGCACTGCCTTATGGCGCGGTGGTGCTGGAGCGCTTGATGCTGGCGACAGGATTGAAGGAAGTCGTCGTCTCCGCCTATGGCGTCCGCGAAGGTTTGCTCTATGCGAGCCTTGCGCCGGAAGAGCGCGAAAAAGACCCGCTGATCGAATTTGCCTCCGCCACCAACGCGCGCATCAGCCGCGCGCCGTTTCATGCCGACGAAATGTTTGAATGGATGTCGCCGCTTTTCCCCGGTGAGAAAGAGCCAGAGCGCCGCATCCGCCGCGCCATCTGTTTCTTCTCCGACATCGGCTGGCGCCGCCATCCGGACGACCGCGCGCTGGGTGCCTTCAACCAGGTGGTGACCGCACTCTTCGCCGGCGCCACCCATCGCGAGCGCGCCTTGATCGCCACCGCCGTCTTCCACCGCTATTCGGGCGACGAGGATTTCCCCGCCGACATCAGCGCACACGACCTTTTGAACGAGGAAGACGAGCGGCTCGCCCGCCGCATCGGTTTGGCGGCGCGGCTGGCCTTTTCGCTCTCAGCCTCCGCCGAGCGCGAACTGCCGCACTACCCCCTGCGGATGACGCCGACCCGCCTGCTGCTGGATGTTTCCAGCCGCCGCCAGCGGATTGCGGGCGAACCCGTCCAGAAACGGTTGGGAACGCTGGCCGCGATTTTCGATCGAAAGGGTGAGATTTTGATCGGCTAAGGCCGCAGTAAGGCCTTGTCGCCGCAGGGCGAAGGCGCTTTAACCCGGCGCAAGGCATCGGCGTCCTATATAAGAGTCGGACGCCGCAGGAGAACACCATGGGTACGCTCAGCATTTGGCACATTCTTATCCTCGTGATCGTGGCCCTGCTTCTGTTCGGCGGCCGCGGCAAGCTTTCCGACCTGATGGGCGATGTGGCCAAGGGCATCACCTCTTTCCGCAAGGGTCTGCAGGACACCGATCATGACGATCATCACGACGATCGCCGCCCGCCGATCTCGGTGGATCGCGACAAGGATCAGGTCGGGCGTTAATCCCAGCCAAGTCTGATGTTCGATCTCAGCTGGAGCCATATCCTTATCTTTCTGGTCGTGGCCCTGGTCGTGGTCGGGCCGAAGGACATGCCCCGCCTGCTGCGCATCGCCGGTCAATGGGTCGGCAAGGCGCGCGGCATGGCGAACGAATTCCGCAAAAGCTTCGACGAGATGGCGCGGCAATCCGAACTGGATGAGCTGCGGCAGGAGATCGAGAATTTGCGCCGCGAGCGCCCGCTCTCCGAACTCGAAAACGAAATGAACAAGCCGCTGGAGCCTGCAAACGTGATGCGGCCGATCACGCCGCCGCTCGATCCCGGCCCGGCGATGGATGTTCACAACCACACCATGGAAGAAGCACCGCCGGAAGCTATCGAGCCGCCCGTCGCGCAAGAAGCCAAGCAATGAGCGACCGCACCGCCGACGACGAAGCCCATATCGAAGCGAGCAAAGCGCCGCTCATGGAGCATCTCGTCGAGTTGCGCCGCCGCATCATCTGGTCGCTGATCACCTTCGTGCTGTGCTTCGTCTTCTGTTTCGCCTTCGCCAAATATATCTACGCCTTCCTCACATGGCCGCTGGCGAATGCGCTGCGCGGCCAGCCCAACGATCATCTGATCTACACCGCGCTCTACGAGACGTTCTTCACCTATGTGAAGGTCGGCATGTTCGGCGGGCTGTGCCTCGCATTCCCCGTTGTGGCGACGCAGCTTTATCTCTTCGTGGCGCCGGGTCTCTACAAGAACGAGCGCAAGGCGTTCCTGCCGTTTATCATCGCATCGCCGCTGCTGTTCATTCTCGGCGGCTCCTTCGTGTTCTTCGTGATGCTGCCCTTCGCGATCAAATTCTTCCTCGGCTATCAGACGAACAACGGTCCGGGCGGCCTTGGCATCCAGCTTCAGGCCAAGGTGAGCGACTATCTGGATTTCGTCACCACGCTGATCTTCGCGTTCGGCCTGTGCTTCCAGTTGCCGGTTCTGCTGTCGCTGCTGGGCCGCGTCGGCATCGTGACGAGCCAGCAACTGCGCTCCATGCGCCGTTATGCCATTGTCGGACTGGTGGCGGTGGCTGCGATCTTCACCCCGCCCGATCCCTATTCGATGCTCAGCCTGATGATCCCGTTGATCGGCCTCTACGAAATCTCGATCTGGTGCGTCTGGTTCATCGAACGCGATAGGGCGAAGAAGGACGCGGCGCGGGCGAGCTCCTAACTGTCATCCCCGGCGAGCGCGCTTTTCGCGCGCGAGGGAAGGGGACCCAGGCGTCTAAGCTGCTCCGGTCTTCCAAATCGCGCTAAGAATAACCTCTCAAACCACTCATATTTGCCACCTGGGTCCCCTTCCCCTCGCTGCGCTCGGCCGGGGATGACAACCTGTTTTCGCCGTGTCATTACCGCTCCACCTGAGGATTCACGGCCATGCACGACATCAAAGCCATTCGAGACGACAAAGCCGCCTGGGTGGCCGCGCTTTCGCGGCGTCCGGCTTATGCGGAAATCGCCGAGACGCTCGCGGACGACATTCTCAAGAAGGATCGCGAGCTGCGCGATCTTCTCGTCGCGCTGCAGACCGCGCAGGCGCGCCGCAACGAAGCCTCCAAGCTGATCGGCAAAGCCAAGGCGCAAAAAGACGAAGCGCAGGCGTCCGCGCTGATGGCGGAAGTTGCGGGCCTGAAGGATGAAATCCAGAAAGGCGAAGAGCGCGAGCGCGAGATGAAAGCGAAGATCGACGAGATCCTCGCCGGCATCCCGAACCTGCCGCAACCCGACGCGCCCGATGGCGGCGGCGAAGCCGACAACGTGCCGGTGCCCGCGCGCGCGTTCGGCACCAATCCCGGCCTCAACAATGCCAAAGAGCATTTCGATCTCGGTGAAGCGCTCGGCATGATGGATTTCGAACGCGCCGCGAAAGTCTCCGGCAGCCGCTT
>JANWJQ010000041.1 GCA_025451875.1 Rhizomicrobium sp. | reverse complement strand
GCGCCCTAGGGGAGTCGAACCCCTCTTGCAGGAATGAAAATCCTGAGTCCTAACCGATAGACGAAGGGCGCAGCCTGCCCGCGGTTTTCGCCGCGGAGGGCGGGGCTATACCGGCCTCTCCCGGCCTTGGCAAGCGCCGGGTTAAGCCTCTGCGGAGGCCGCGTCTTCGACCTGGAGCTGGACCCGGGCCTGGCCGTTCCAATTGTCCTCTTTCAGCCGTCCCACGAGGTGGATTCGCTTGCCGCGCGCGGCAAGCATGCCCTGCCCCAACGGTGTCTCCGCGGAGCGGAATGAAATGGCGTCGAGACGCGCGCCGTCGCCGCCCACCACGCGCAGTTTCACATGATCCTTGCCGACCACATCGGCGAAGGCGACGCGGGCGTCCATGACAACAAGCAGCGGTTCCGGATTACCGGCGCCATAGGGGCCAGCCTTGGCGAGTTCCGATATCAACATGGTGCTGGCACCCGACGGCGCGATACCAGCATCGAGCAGCAACTCGTTCGCTGCATCGAAAGCGGCGGAGGTGTTGGTGAATTGATCGGTCAGAAATTCGCGAAAATGTTCGAGACGATCCGGTGTCAACGAGAAGCCTGCCGCCATGGCATGACCGCCGCCGGATTCGATCACGCCGGCGTCATGCGCGGCGCGCACCATGACGCCGATGTCGATGCCCGGAATGGAGCGCGCGGAGCCGCGCCCGTAACCCCCTTCGAAACCGGCAACGAAGGCTGGTTTGTTGAAACGCTCCCGCAAACGGCTGGCGACAATGCCGACGACGCCCGGATGCCAGCCTTCGTCGGCAACGAGCAGGAACGGTGTGTTGCCCTGCGTCGATGCCTGCGCGGCGGCTGTATCGAGGATCATCGACTCCAGCGCCTGCCGTTCGCGATTGTGCGTGTCGAGGCGCTGGGCCAATTCCTGCGCCAGCACGCCGTCGGTCGTACTCAGCAATTCCATGCCGAGCGTGCATTTTCCGACGCGCCCGCCTGCATTGATGCGAGGCCCAAACGTGAAGCCCAGATGATGCGGCGTAAACGGCGCGGTGGTTTTCGCGATAGCGGCCAGCGCCGAAAGCCCCGGACGCGACATCATCGAAAGCTTCGCCAATCCGGCGCGCACGAAGGCGCGGTTGATGCCCGTCAACGGGACCACATCGCAGATCGTCGCGAGGCCGACGAGATCGACGTAATCGCGCAGATCCGGTTCGGCGACATTGTTCGCCGTGTACCATCCGCTGTCGCGAAGCTGGCGGTTCAGCGCGACGACGAACAGGAACGTCACGCCCGTGGCGCAGAGATAGCCAAGGTTCGAGGTGTCGCCCGGTTGGTTCGGGTTGACCTGTGCAAGTGTCGGCGGAAGCGTTTCGACGGCGTGATGATCCAGCACGATGACATCGAGACCAACGTCACGCGCGGCGGTAAAGGCCGCAGTCGCCGTCGCGCCGCAATCGACCGTGACGACGAGCGTTGCGCCCTCTTCCCGCAACGTCCGCATCGCATCCGCATTGGGGCCGTAGCCTTCCGTCATGCGGTCAGGAATGTAGACGCGCGGTTTGTGACCGAGCGTGGTGAGAAAACTTGCCAGCAGTGCGGAAGAACAGGAACCGTCCACGTCGTAATCACCGAACACGGCGATCTCCTCACCCGCATTGATGGCGGCCCGAACACGGGCAACAGCACGCTCCATGTCCTTCAGCGCGAACGGTTCCGGAAGCAGCCGTTTCAACGTCGGATTGAGGATGTCTTCAAGTTGATCGGCCGTGACATCGCGCGCCGCGAGAATGCGCGCCAGCGCGTCGCTGATGTTTCCGGCTAGCGCCAGCGCGCGTGCCTTCTCATCCGCAACTTCGCGCAACCGCCAGCGGCGGCCGGAGAAGGAGCGGGAAACCCCAAATGCCGTGGACGAATTCGCTATGCGCGCCTCAGCGAGCATCCTTCGTCCGCGCGTGGCGCGTCTTGACCCAGCGCACCGTGCCGGTCGCCGAACGCATCACGATGCTTTCCGTGGTGAGGTAGTTCCGATCGACGTGAACGCCGCGCAGCATGGAGCCATCGGTGACGCCACTCGCCGCGAAGATCACGTCGCCGGACGCCAGATCCATCAGCGAATACTTCCTGTTGAAGTCTTTGATGCCGAGCTTCGTGGCGCGGGCTTTCTCGTCTTCTTTCTTGAAGACGAGGCGCGCCTGCATCTGCCCGCCGACGCAACGCAGCGCCGCTGCGGCCAACACGCCTTCCGGCGCGCCGCCCTGGCCGATGTAAATATCGATGCCGGTGGACGGGTCTGTCGTCGCGATCACGCCGGCGACGTCGCCGTCGGTGATCAGCTGAATGGCGGCGCCCACTTTGCGCACCGCCGCGATCAGCGCTTCGTGACGCGGACGATCCATGATGCAGGCGGTGATCTCATTCGGTTTCACACCCTTGGCCTTCGCCAGCGCGAGAATGTTGTGCGCCGGATCGGCGTCGAGATCGATGATGCCTTCGGCGTAACCCGGACCGATGGCGATCTTGTCCATGTAGGTGTCGGGTGCGTTCAGCAGCGTGCCGGGCTCGGCCATCGCCATCACCGCGAGCGCGTTGGGCATGGCTTTTGCCGTGAGCGTCGTGCCTTCCAGCGGATCCAGCGCGATATCGACGGCTACGCCGCCGGAGCCGACTTCCTCGCCGATGAAGAGCATCGGCGCTTCATCGCGTTCACCCTCGCCGATCACGACGGTGCCGGAAATCGGAAGCTGGTTGAACGCCATGCGCATCGCTTCCACGGCGGCCTGGTCGGCCGCGTGTTCGTCGCCACGGCCGATCTGGCGGGCGGCGGAAATGGCTGCGGCTTCGGTCACGCGGACGGCTTCAAGCGCGAATGCGCGGTCCAGCAACTGGGACTGGGACATTGTCTCTCCTAAAAGGCGCCCTTTGCGGCGTCCTTATCGGGATTCCATGGGGATCATGCAAGGTTTCGCAACGACCTTGGCCGAGGCCGCAATGGCTTTCAGGGCGCTTGCCACCGAGGTTTCCACACATTCGTGCGTAATCATGACGATCGCCACCGGTTCCCCGGGGGCGCGGCCGCGCTGAATCATGCTTTCGATAGAGACTTCCGATTCGGATAGCCGGCCCGCGATTTCCGCCAGCACACCCGGGACATCCAGCACTTCGAAGCGCAGATAGAAGGCGCAGGAGCGTGGACCGGGCTGCGTGTCGTTGCGCGTCAGGCGTTTGGCCGGACGGCCGAACGGCGCGCCGACGCTGCCGCGTGCGATGTCCACCAGATCGGCGATGACAGCGCCTGCCGTTGGTGCTTCACCGGCGCCGCGGCCTTCGAAGAAGAACGGTCCCGCCTCGCCTGCATTGGCGACAACGGCGTTGAACGGTCCCTCGACGTCCGCAAGCGGCGTGGCGAGTTTCACCATCGCCGGCTGCACGCGCTGGTCGATATGATCGCCACGCTTGCGCGCAAGGCCGAGCAGCTTGATGCGATAGCCGAACTCACGCGCGAAACGGATGTCGTCCGGCGTGATGTGCTCGATGCCTTCGATCTTCATGCTCTTGAGATTGGGTGTGACACCGAAGGCCAATGCAGACAGCACCGCGAGTTTGTGTGCGGTGTCTCCGCCGCCGACATCAAGCGTCGGATCAGCTTCGGCATAGCCAAGCTTCTGGGCTTCTTTCAGCACGTCGGCAAAAGATTGGCCGGTCGCTTCCATCTGGGTGAGAATGTAGTTGCAGGTGCCGTTGAGGATTCCGCGAACGCTGTCGATGCCGTAGGCGATCAGGCTCTCGCGCAAGGCTTTGACGATCGGAATGCCACCCGCCGCCGCCGCTTCGAATTTCAGTGCGACGTTGTTTTCTTCCGCCAGCGCCGCAAGTTCCGCGCCGTGATAGGCGAGCAGCGCCTTGTTGGCGGTGACCACATGCTTTTTCGCGATCAGCGCGGACTTCACCAGATCGTAGGCGATGCCCTCTTCGCCGCCGATGAGTTCCACGATCACGTCGGCATCGGACTTCACCAAGGCGCGTGCATCGTTTTCCCATGCGATTTTGGAAATATTCGCGGCACGGTTCTTGGATTTGTCGCGTGCCGAAACGCCGACCAGCTCCAAAGTGCGGCCGGCGCGCTCTTCCAGCTCTTTTCCGCGCGTCAGCAGCACGCTGGCGACGCCGCCGCCCACCGTGCCCAATCCCGCAACCGCGATACGCAAAGGCTTGTTCATTTCACCAGTTCCGAAGCGCGCGGGTGTTCGTTGCTGCGCAGAGAGAGAAATTTCTTTACGTTGCGCGCCGCCTGGCGGATGCGGTGTTCGTTCTCCACCAGCGCGATGCGCACATACCCTTCGCCATACTCGCCAAAGCCAAGCCCCGGCGCCACAGCGACCTTCGCATGGATAAGCAACTGTTTGGCGAATTCCAATGAGCCGCCCTCGCGATGGCTTTCCGGGATCGGCGCCCATGCGAACATCGACGCGGGCGGCGAGGGAATCTCCCATCCGGCCCGCGCCATGCTTTCCACCAGCACGTCGCGCCGCGCCTTGTAGATCGCGCGCATCTCGGCGACGCAATTCTGCGGGCCGTTCAACGCAGCAGTCGCTGCCACTTGCACCGGCGTGTAGGCGCCGTAGTCGAGATAGGACTTGATCCGACCCAGCGCGGCGATGAGCGTTTTGTTGCCGGCGGCAAAGCCCATGCGCCAGCCGGGCATCGCATAGCTTTTGCTCAACGACTGGAATTCGACGGCCACCTCCTTCGCACCATCGACCTGGAAAATTGAAGGCGGCGGATTGGCATCGTCGAAATAGATGTCCGCGTAGGCGAGATCGGACAGCACCCAGATTTCGTGTTTCTTCGCGAAGGCGACGATCTCTTTGTAGAAATCGAGACCGACAACCTGCGCTGTTGGATTCGACGGATAGTTCACTACGAGCGCCGTTGGTTTTGGCACCGAATGGCGCACCGCGCGATCTAGCCCACGCAGGTACTCTTCTGGTGAAGTCGCGTTTACATGCCGGATCGCGGCGCCCGCCAGAATGAAGCCGAAGGCGTGGATCGGATAAGCCGGATTGGGCACAAGGATCGTATCGCCCGGCGCGGTGATGGCCTGTGCGAGGTTTGCAAAGCCTTCTTTCGACCCCAGCGTGGCAATGACTTCGCTGTCAGGATCGAGCGTCACGCCGAAACGGCACTGATAGTAAGCCGCCATCGCGCGACGCAGACCCTTGATGCCGCGCGAGGCCGAATAACGGTTGGAACGCGGATCACGCGCCGTCTCGATCAGCTTTTCGATGATATGCGGCGGCGTGGGCATGTCAGGGTTGCCCATGCCGAAATCGATAATGTCCTCGCCACGCGCGCGCGCTTCCGCCTTGAGGCGGTTCACTTCCTCGAAGACGTAGGGCGGCAACCGCCGGATGCGGTGAAAGTCGGTCTGCATCGCGCTGGAACTCTTATGCCGCGCGATCATCGCGCGGACCGCAAAACCATCGGGTCAATTGTGCAGCGCGTCAATATGCGGACCAGGGTCCGCACCGAGCGTGCCTGAGCGTCAAAAAGCCCGCGGATTTCCGGGGCTTCCGCGGTTGACTGGCGCGGCTCCGGTCCTACACTCCCGCCCCGTTCGAACGATTTCTCCGGTGATTCCAAATGGCGGACATTCCGCACCCGCACGGCGCCCGACCGCGCCCGCTTTCTCCCCATCTGCAAATCTACAAATGGTCCGTGACGATGGTGACGTCCATCACGCACCGCATAACCGGCGTCGGGCTCTATCTCGGCCTGGTGTTCATCGCGTGGTGGCTGGTGGCGGCGTCAATGGGACCGGAGGCTTACGCGCCGTTTCTGGCGGCTGCGGCCAATCCGATCGGCCAGTTCATCCTCTTCGGCTTCACTTGGGCAGGGGCCTACCACCTGTTCAACGGCATCCGCCATCTGGCGTGGGATCTGGGCTATGGCTTCCTGCCTAAAGACGCGATGTGGAGCGGAATCGCCGTCGTGGCGCTTTCGATCGTCGCGGCGGTCGGCATGTTCGTGTGGGCCTATACTGTGCGGATGGGAGCGCCGATATGAGATCGCAGACCCCGCTTCAGCGCGTTCAGGGCCTCGGCGCCGCGCATTCCGGCACGCAGCATTTCTGGCGTGAGCGCATCACCTCGGTCGCGCTCATTCCGCTCACCATCTGGTTCGGCTTTGCGGCGCTGGCGCTGGTCGGCGCGCGCGAAGTCGATGTGCTGACCTTCTTCCAGCATCCCTGGAATGCCGGGTTGATGGGCCTGTTCATCATTACGCTACTCGTTCACTCGGTCATCGGCATGCAGTCGGTGATCGACGATTACGTTCAGCAGCCGGCCTTGAAAGTGCTTTCGCTGCTTCTCAACCGCGGCTTTGCCTGGCTGATGGGTGCTATCTGCCTCGTCGCCCTGCTGCGCATCGTTTCGTAGGACCGATATGACCGCTTATCCGATTACCGATCACACGTTTGACGTCGTCGTTGTCGGCGCCGGCGGCTCGGGCCTCCGCGCCACGCTGGAATGCGCCGCGCTGGGTCTCAAGACCGCCTGCGTGACGAAAGTGTTTCCCACCCGCTCGCACACCGTTGCCGCGCAAGGCGGCATCGCGGCCTCCCTCGGCAATATGGGGGAGGATGACTGGCGCTGGCACATGTACGACACCGTGAAGGGATCGGACTGGCTGGGCGATCAGGACGCCATCGAATATCTCTGCAAGAGCGCGCCGGAAGCAGTCTACGAACTGGAGCATTACGGCCTGCCCTTCAGCCGCACCGAAGACGGCAAGATCTACCAGCGCGCCTTCGGCGGCATGACCAGCAATTACGGCAAGGGTATCGCGCAACGCACTTGCGCCGCCGCCGACCGCACCGGCCATGCGATGCTGCACACACTTTACGGCCAGTGCGTGAAACATGAGGTGAACTTCTTCATCGAATATTTCGCGCTCGACCTGATCGTCGAGGACGGCGCGGTGCGCGGTCTGATGGCGTGGAACCTGGACGACGGGACGATCCATCGCTTCCGGGCGCACAAGGTCATTTTGGCGACGGGCGGTTATGGCCGCATCTATCAATCCTGCACCGGCGCGCACACGCAGACCGGCGACGGCAATGCGATGGTGCTGCGCGCAGGCCTGCCCTGCCAGGACATGGAGTTCGTGCAATTCCATCCCACGGGCATCTACGGTGCGGGCGTGCTCATCACCGAAGGCGTGCGCGGTGAAGGCGGGTATCTCACAAATTCCGAAGGTGAGCGCTTCATGGAGCGCTATGCGCCGAGCGCCAAGGATCTCGCCTCGCGCGACGTCGTCTCGCGCGCGATGACAATCGAAATCCGCGAAGGCCGCGGCGTGGGACCGAACAAGGACCATATCCACCTGCACCTGTCGCATCTGGATCCGAAGATCATTCACGAACGCCTGCCCGGTATTTCCGAAAGCGCGCGCATCTTCGCGGGCGTGGACGTGACCAAGGAGCCGATCCCGGTTCTGCCGACCGTGCATTACAACATGGGCGGCATCCCGACGCTCTACACCGGCGAAGCGGTGACGCTGCGCGACGGAAATCCTGACACCGTCATCCCCGGCCTGATGGCCGTGGGCGAAGCGGCCTGCGTGTCGGTGCATGGCGCGAACCGCCTCGGCTCCAATTCGCTGATCGACCTTGTCGTGTTCGGCAAAGCGGCCGGTGTACAGGCCGCGAAATCCATCACGCCGGGCGAAGGCCATGCCGATCTGCCGAAGGACGCGGGCGATATCTCGCTCGCGCGGCTCGACAAATACCGCAACGCCAAGGGCGGTACCTCCACAGCGCAGATGCGCGCGGCGATGCAAAAAGCGATGCAGGAAGACGCCGCCGTGTTCCGCACCGGCGAGACGCTGGAAAAAGGGCGCAAGCGCATCGACGAGATCTATCGCGGCATTGGCGATATCGGCGTCAGCGACCGCTCGATGATCTGGAATTCGGATCTGGTGGAAACGCTGGAATACGAGAACCTCATTCAGCAGGCGATCGTGACCATCGAAGGCGCGGTGAACCGGCAGGAGTCCCGCGGCGCGCATGCCCGTGAGGACTATCCGAACCGTGATGACCAGAACTGGATGAAGCACACGCTGGCGTGGCTGGACGGCAAGGGCTGGGCAAAGCTCGACTATCGCCCGGTGCACACCTACACGCTCACCAACGACGTCGAATACATCCCGCCAAAGGCGCGCGTGTACTAGACCGGCCTCTTGAAAGCAGCCCCGGCCTCGCCATTTCTTACGAGGTAAGGCCGATGTCATTCCATATGACGCTGGAGCCGTTGCTGCACGCGCCGTTGGCCGTGCGTATCCACGTTGCAACGGTGGTGCCCGCTTTTCTCATCGGCACATGGCTGATTTTCTTCAGCCGCAAGGGCGCTACTTTCCATCGGGTGTTCGGCACGATCTACCTTACACTCATCAGCATCACCGCGATCGACACGCTGTTCATCCACGCGCTGATGCCCAACGGCCCATTCGCCGGGTTTAGCCCGATCCATTTGCTCGTGATCGTGACGCTGGTGGGCGTCTACAACGCCGTACAGGGCGCACGGACGCACAACATCCTGCGCCACCGCACCGCGATGATCGCCGTCTACATCGGCGGCATGCTGATCGCCGGCGGCCTGACATTTCTGCCAGGCCGCATTATGCACGCTGTCTTCTTCGGCTGACTATTTCAGCGTCTTGATTGCCGCGGCGATCCCGGCCGCTTCCGCCTGTTTGAACGCCACGCAGCGGTCGATGCGATCCTCATTCTCCTTCAGCGTGCGCGGCGTGCCGGTGAGCTGACTCGTCTTCGGGCCGAAGAACGCCGTGAGATCGGCCTTCGCATTGCCGTCGCAGGCGTATTGCAGGATGTCCGGCGTGCTGCCCATCCCGTCGGGCGAAAGCCGCCTGAGGACGTTGTTGTAATTCGCCTTGAACCACGCCCACGCCACGTCGCGGCCTTTGGGCTCGGCCGGCATGTAGCGGAAGACGTAGCGCACATCGCCGATGCGGATGGCAGGCGTCAGCGCCATGTCGAGCAGCTTCTTCAGCGTCGCATCGTCATTCGCGCCGGCCAGCGCATAGATCGCGGACTGGATGAAATACTCATCGTTCGACGCCTGCATGGCGCTCAGAACGCTATCCGCGAACGGCGCGCCTTCCCCCATCACGCCGGCGCGCATCGCTTCGATCCGCAGTTCCGGCGCAATGCCGCCCAGATCTTTGCCACCAGATGAGAGATAGGCGTGACCGGCCTTGGTGAGTTGCGCCGTCAGCGCCGGGTCATGGCCCTCCTCCAGCAGCAACTGGACGAGATATTGCCGCGTCAGCGCATTCACCGGCGTCTCACCCGGCTTCGCGGCCAGGCCCAAAGGTGTGAGCCGCGACCCGAAATTGCTGCGCACGAAGGCCTGCGTCTTTGCAACGTCGCTCTGCGCGATGATGCCGGTGATGCGCAAATTGTGCAGGCTGCCATCGGCCGCCTCGATCAGATCCCATTGCGCAACCGGCGCCAGTGCGTGCAGCAGGGCGAAGTAATCCGCCGCGGAGCCGTAGCCGCCACGCATCGCCGCATCGGCATTGCGGAAGAGCGTGTATTGATCCGCCGCATCCAGCGTGGTGGCCGCCGCGATGAGCTTGGTCCAGTCGGCGGGCGCTTCGGCGAAGCGGTAATAGCCCGCCCCTTCCATGTTCGGGAAAATCAATGTCGGGCATTTGTCGCCCAGCGTGACCTGCGTCATGGGCGGTGTCACGATCTGGCAGCTGCGCGCGCCGTCGGCCGACAGGCACATCGGCACCTTCCAGTCATGCGAGACGGGCGTGATGCCGACGCTGGTGTAAGGCGTTTGCGTCACGCCGACGCCCGGCGTTCCGGGCGCGCAAGCCAACTCGGTTTTCAGCAGCGGAATACCCGGCTGGTTGATGAAGCTGTTGAACGCATCGATAATTTCCGGATGGTTCGTCGCGGTCGCGATCGTGCCGATGAAATCCTGCGCGCTCGCATTCTTGAACGCGAATTTCTGCAGATAGGCGTGGATGCCCTTCTGCCAGTCCGCCGCGCCGACATAGCTTTCGAACATCGCCAGCACCGCCGCGCCCTTCGAATAGGTGATGTCGTCGAACGCGTTGTCGATATCGTCGGGATTGTTGACGGGGTTGTGGATCTGGCGCGCGCTCGGCAGCTCGTCGAGCAGCATCACATCTTGTGTCGAGGCCAGACGGGCGCGGCCGAATTCCTGATCCGGCTTCACCTGATCGGATATCTTGCTCGACATCCATGTCGCGAAGGATTCGTTCAGCCAGATGTCGTCCCACCATTTGGGCGTGACGAGATCGCCGAACCATTGGTGCGCCAGTTCGTGCGCCTGCACCGACAGGCTGGAACGCTTCTGCTCTAGCGGCGCGTTGTCATCCATCAGCAGAAGCTGCTCACGGAACGTCACCGCACCGGCGTTCTCCATGGCACCCGCGGAGAAATCCGGCACCGCGAGTACGTCAAGCTTCTGATAGGGGTAGCTCACGCCGTAATACGCCTCGAGATGCTCGACGATCGAAGGTGTCAGCGACAGCGCGTATTTCAGCTTCGGTCCCATGCCCTTCGCGGTCACGCCGCGCAGATGCACCGGATGGTCGCGGTACTGGTTTGCCGGAATGTCGCCGCCGTCCACGATATCCAGCGGGCCGATAGCGAGCGCCACCAGATAGGTCGGTAGTGGCTTGGTTGGCTGGAACGTCCATTTCATCATGCCGCCCCCGACGCCGCTGTCGGTGACGACCGGCGTGTTGGCGATCACCTTGTCGTCCACCGGCGCGATCACGGTCACATCGAACGGCGTCTTGTAGCCGGGCTCGTCGAAGCTGGGGAACATGCGCCGCGCGTCGATGTTCTCGAACTGCGTGAAGGCATAAGCATCGCCAGCCTTGGTCACGACCTTGTAGAGACCGGCCAGCGACGGGTTGAACGGCGCGTCATAATCGAAAACAAGCTTCGCCCTTCCCGCCGGAATCTTCTCGCCGAAATTCAGATAGGCCACGCCTGACGGATCGACTTGCGCGTAAGCGATCTGCACTTTCTTGCCGGACGGCAGCAGCGCGAACGCGTTTTTCACATTCAACTCGTTGCCATCGATGAACAGAGTCTTGCGGGCGGTGTTGAACGTCACGTCGATTTCGGTGTGACCGCTAAAGCGATCCTTCTTCGGATCAACCGTCACTGTGATCGCGTAGTGCGACGGCGTCGCCGCGCGCGGCAACGGTCCCAGCGGCACCTCCTCATCCGGCTTTGTGATGGGTTTGGGTGCCTCGGCGGCAACCGTCCGCGTGTCCTTCTTCGGATCGTTCTTGCCGCAAGCCGAAAGGAGGGTCAGCGCCGCAAAGAGCGCAGCGGAAAAAACGTGCCGGGACATGAGAAACCGCAAGGCGAGAGTTACGCGCGCGAGATTACCCCATCTTTGCGATTCGCCAAGTTCACGGCGGAACTACCATCTCCCCGGGTCATTTCGTTCAGGTGAGGTTCACCGTCATACTCCGAGGGTGGAATGGTCCGTCGGGCCAATTCGGGGTCGGGCAATGAGGAGATTGATATGCTGACGAAGAACAAGTTTTTGCTTGCGACCGCAGCTATTGCGCTGATGGCCACCGCTGGCGCCGCAACGGCGCAGTCGGGTTATGGACCACCGCCGCCGCAAAACAACGGCTATGGTCCCCCACCGCAAGACAATGGCTATGGCCCGCCGCCGCCGGACAACGGATATGGCCCCCCGCCCGATCGCGGTGGTCCGCCGGGTGGCTATGATGATCGCGGCGCACGCTATGATTATGGCTCAGGCGGCGCGCGTTATGATTATGGCTCAGATTGTCGTCAGCAAAACCAGGCCGGTGGAACGGTGCTCGGCGCGATCGCCGGCGGCGTCATCGGTAATCAGTTTGGCAGTGGCGGCGGAAAAGCCGCGGCGACCGTTGGCGGCGTAATCCTGGGCGGTATCATCGGCAACAAGATCGCCAGCGATACGGACTGCCAGGATCGTCAATATGCGTTCCCGGTCTATTACCGCGGCCTCGATGGCCAGATCGGCCGGCGCTATGACTGGCGCGATCCGCGTGGCCATTATGGCTACTTCACGCCGACCCGAGAATATCGCCGCCATCACAGATGGTGCCGCGATTTCGAGGAAGGCGTGTGGCGCCATGGCCGCTGGAACGTAAACACCGGAACGGCATGCCGTTATGACGACGGCTGGCACTTCATGTAAGCGCGCGTGACGCTCGCAGCGCGGACCCCGGAGGCGACTCCGGGGTCCGTTGTTTTCTACTTGCCCTTCCATTGCGGCGGGCGCTTCTGCGCGAACGCCATCGGGCCTTCCACGAAGTCCTCGCTTTTGAACATCGCCGCGACCGCGGGATATTTAATCTGGTTTTTCAGCGCGGCTTCGACAGAAGGCTCCGTCAGTCCACGATAAACCGCCTGCTTGGATGCGCGCACCGACATCGGCGACAGCTCCAGAATTTGCGCAGCCCATTTCTTTGCCGCGCTCATCAAGTCGCCCGGCGCAACCACGTCGTTCACAAAGCCGAGCGCCTGCCCTTCCCTTGCGCTAACGCGACGCCCGGTGAGGATCATCCCAAGCGCACGCTTGTCGCCGATGGTGCGCGGCAGGCGGTGGAGCCCGCCCGCCAGCGCCGCCAGCCCGACGCGCGGCTCCGGCAGCGCGAAGGTTGCCGTTTCCGCCGCCACGACGATGTCGCAAGCCAGCGCGATTTCGAAACCACCGCCCATCGCCAGACCGTTCACCGCCGCGATCAGCGGCTTGTCGAGATCGAAGCGCGAGCACAATCCGGCGAAGCCGCTCGGCGGAATCGACATCTTCCCGCCACCCGCCTGGTATTTGAGATCGTTGCCGGCGCTGAACGCCTTCTCGCCCGTGCCCGTCACGATCGCGACCCATTGTTCGGGATCGTTTGCGAAATCGTTGAAGATCGTATCAAGCTCGAAATGTTGTGGCGGATGCAGGGCATTCATCACCTCCGGCCGGTTGAGGGTGATGATGGTGAGCGGCCCTTCCCGCTCCACCTTGCAAAATTCATAATCAGCCATGGCGCTTTCCCGATGTTTCCGGGCGGATTTGGACATCCCGCGCCCGGCCCGGCAAGGCTTGGGTAACCATTTCTCTCTAGTTTCACACGAGTCTGTATTTGGAATATCGGATGCCGGACTACTGGATCGTCAGCGTCAGTGACCGGGCTTATGGCCCGTACACGACCGAGCAGATGGAGAGCTTCGCGGCGGAAGGCCGCCTTGCCGCTTCGTCACTCATCGCGCGCGCGGGCGAAACATCTTTCCGTCCCGCCGGGGAAGAAGCGCAATTCTCGCCCCTGTTCCAGCCGTCGAAAATGGCGCCGCTCGCACGCGCGGAATCCATGCAACCGGAAGAGCCTGTCGCCGTCCAGAAATTCGGACGCAGCGATATCGACGGCAAATCGGGCGAGCGCTCGCGCTTCGTGATCATCACCGACATGAAATCGCGCTCCATCCAGGGCGTCGAGGAGGAGATCCACAAGATGGGCTCCGCCTATCCGCTGTTGCCGCAGGTGTGGCTCCTGATGAGCGAAATGTCGGTCAGTTCGATCCGCAACCTGCTGACGCCGCAACTCGGCAAGCTGGACATGCTGTTCGTGCTCGATGCGACGCACGACAAAGCCGCGTGGTTCAACTTCGGCCCGGAAGCCGACACGCGCATCCGCAAGCTGTGGATCAAGGAACAACCGCTCTCGCGCCAGAGCGCCTAGCCGATCTGCTTCAGGTCGCTACGGAAGCGCTGATAATTCTTCACATAGATATCTGACGAGATCTTCAGCATCGCCAGCTGCGGTTCGGGCAACTGCTTCACCACGCGCGCCGGTGCGCCGAGGATCATTGAGCCGTCCGCGAACTCCTTGCCCTCGGCGATCAGTGAGTTTGCGCCGACAAGGCAGTTGTTTCCGATCTTCGAACGGTTAAGCAGCGTCGAGCCCATGCCGATCAGCGAATTGTCGCCAACCGTTGTCGAGTGAAGAATGACCTTATGTCCTACGGTGACGTTGCTGCCGATGGTCGTTGGCTGGCCGGGATCGGTGTGAACAACCGAATTATCCTGCACATTGGAATTCTCACCGATGGTGATCCAGTCATTATCCGCCCGGATGACGGCGCCGAACCAGATGCTCGCCCCTTTTAACAAGCGGACACGTCCGATGAGGACGGCGTTGGGCGCCACCCAGTAATCGCCTTCGGTGGGCAGTTCCGGTTTCCAATCGCCCAGCGCATAAATCGGCATCATCGATCCTTGGTTGCGTCTGCCGCCATTCTGACAGCGCGGGCGGCGCATCGACAAGAAAAGTTCAACAACAAAAACAGACGGCTTTCAAAATTTTCGCTACGCTTTCTTCAAGCCCGCTGAGTCGCGTGGGCTTTAAGGGGGCAGAGCTTGGTGCGGATGTGCACTTTGCCAGTACCGACCGCCAAACGGCCAATATCCGCCGCCCTGAAACTCACACGCTCAAAACAGCCGGCCGTTTCGTCACAAAACGGCGATCTTTCCCATCATCGCAATCTGTCATTGTCCAGGGAGTATCCATGGCCAAGCGTTCCGCGCGTCGCAAGTACCGCGACGGTGCTTATGAATCCGACAATGTGCATGCGCTCTTTCCGTCCAGCAGCTGGAGCCCGCTGGACCGCGACCGTGAAGGCCGCGACCGAAAGTATGTAAAAAACATACGGGCGATGAGCCCGCTGCAGCAAAAGCTGATGGACGCGATCGAAGAACGGTCCGTCGTGCTGGCGCTGGGTCCGGCAGGAACCGGAAAGACCTACATCGCCATATCGAAAGCCGTGGAATCCTTGGAGCAGAACAAGGTGAGCCGTATCGTGCTCTCCCGTCCTGCGGTCGAGGCTGGCGAAAGCCTCGGTTTCCTGCCCGGTGACATGCAGGAAAAACTCGCGCCCTACCTCCGCCCTCTCTACGACGCACTCAATGAGCGTCTCGGCGGCAAGCGAACCAAGGCGCTGATTGCCGAAGGCATCATCGAGATTGCGCCCGTGGCCTATATGCGCGGACGCACGCTCAACGACTGCTTCGTGGTGATCGACGAGGCGCAGAACTGCACATACGGCCAGCTGAAGATGCTGCTGACCCGTTTGGGCTGGCGCTCCACCATGGTGCTGACCGGTGACCCCGACCAGACCGACCTGCTTCCCGGCATCTCCGGCTTCGGCGATATCGCGACGCGGCTGGAACGTGTTCCGGAAATCTCGATCACACGGCTGGGCGATGCGGATATCGTGCGCCACCCGCTCGTGGGGAGTATGTTGACGGTGCTTTAGATCGCCAACGCGAGGCTGAGGCCGAACAGGCCGATGATGAAGCTCCAATAGGCGCTCAGGGCGGCTGCAAGCCAGAACGCCACTGCAGAGCAAGCCTTCTTGCGCCAGGACCGGGCGGCGTTGTCGAACAACACGCTCGGTCCGGCCACGACCATGACGATGTAATAAGCGGCTTTAGTGCCGTCGGTTTCAGGCTTGGGTGCGAGAAGCCGATAGGCGTTCGCAACGATCCCCGAGATCGCAAAGCCGCCCGTCATCGCAAAAAGGAAAAGCTGAAGATTGTACACCCGAACCACCACGCCCCGCGTCTCGGGTGGTGAGTTGCAGCGTCCATGCCCGCCTTAGCGGCTGTGACGGGTCAAATCTGTGTCATTTCGGATCGAAACCGGTTGCGGGCAGCACCCTCGTCAGCGGAACGTCCGATTTCCGGGCAGCGCGGCGGCAAAGCAACGCCGGTGCGAAAATTAACCGACACGACGCCCGGTCCACGGAAAATCGGCAAATTGCGTGTTAGACAAACCACTGAAGAAAGACTCGCGGGTAACGCGACCTGAATGAGCCGAGCGGGCGACACAGACGATGATGTGAAACAACGGTCGGGATGGCTGATTCCGGTCGCGGTATTTGTTGTGACCGCCGGGTTGTCCGCGCTGTTTCTTCTCTACTACCTCGTTCCGGCCCCAACCTCCTTCATCGAGGAGCATGTCGCGCCGACATCGCGCACGGACCGGGTGTCACTGACGATCAACGGCACGAAATTCTCCATCCCGGCCAATTACATCATGTTCGCGCGCCAGCGGCAGGGCGGAACGCTCAAGGAAGCGCAGCTTTTCACCACTTTTCCGGATTTCGAGGGTTATTCGGACTGGCACGCCTCGTCCTTTTCCGGCAATGCCGCGGACTCGGCGGTGATCTTCCTGCTGCTCCGCGAGGAACAGTTCAAGATCAGCGAGGCCGACCGCCTGCAGCGCATCTACCTGACCTATGTGGCCGATCCCGCTGGAAAGCCGGGGCCGTTCGGGCTCACGCAATACATCTTCCGCGACGATTCCGGCTACCACGGCGAAGATCTGTTCGTGGGCCAGCGGGACGGCAAGCCCGTTGTTCTTCGCTGCGTCCGCTTCAGCCCCCAGGTGCCCAGCCCCAGCTGCCTGCGCGACGTCCGGATTGGCAGTGGCGTGACGCTCAGCTACCGCTTCAAACGCGCCAATCTCGGCCATTGGGAAGAGATCGCGACCGGCGTCGATAAGCTGATCGCCACGTTCCGCGTAAAATAATCAACGGATGCGATAGGCATCCAGAGACACGCGCGGCGGAAACAGGCCGTAGATCACCGTCGTGAGCGCCGGAACGACAATCAGCCCGGTGATGCCGCCGCATGAAATGAGCACAGCGTCGGCGAACGCACCGAACGCACAGAGCGCAAGGGTGGCGGCGGCGCAAAAGAAAACGATCGAGACTGCAAGCATCTCGAAACTGCGCAAGGTCGCAACGGTTACGGCGTCGCCGGCGCGCATGAACACACCGATTTGCCCCATGATCAGGAGCGCGGGAAGCGACGCCAGCGCCACGGCCAGCGACAACTCAGAAAGGGGTCCGCGAAGCCAGAAGGCGACGCAAGCCAGAACGGAAGAAGCCAGCAACAATGCGACAGTGCGCCGTATGTTTCGCGTGGCCACATAGGAAATAACGGCAAAGGCGGCCGCCATCAGCGGAAAAGCAATCGCCGAAACAGACGGCCAGCGTGCATCGGAATTCTCACCGCCGAAAAAGCCGAGCACCGCAAAAATCAGTGTAATGCCGCCGACACTCCAGCCCCAACGTGGCTGGACGGTAAAGGTCAGCAGGTCGAGCCAGCGTTCCCGCGTTTCGCGCATCCGGTTCGCGCGCGCGATGGCCTCTTCGTTATAGGAAACAGCGCGCGCCGCCAGCGGCACAGCGATCATCGCCGAGGCACTGCACAACAAGACAGCCAGCGGCGGTACGAAGGCACGAAGATCGAGCCCTGTCAGTGGAAGCACCGCTGCCACGAACAGCGCGAGGGCCAAGGGCCAGATCAAGATTGGATAAAGAGTTCCGGTCGCTTGCTTCGATGCCGCCACCGGATTGCCTTCACAGGCATTCGCTTCGATCGCCGATCCAAGAATGACAGCAGCGGCAAATCCACAGAGATACGCGAGCGGCTGCGCCGTCATGTGCAATGCCGCCGCAAAGGCGTAGCCCGGCAGTGGCGCAAAGGCGGCGACGAGCGCCAGACTGATGTGACGGAATTGTATGTATGCGAACGCAATCAGCAGCAGGAGCGCGACGGTCGCCCCGATCCAACCCGGTAGCAACGCCCCCTGCACCCCTCCGCCCGGTTACGTGCGCGACGTGGGCGGCTCGGGCAGATCCATTTCGAGGATCGCCATGTTGAAGGCGTAGGAGGTTTCGCCGTCTTCTTCGTCCTTGAAGATCACGCCGATGAATTCGCCGTTGATGTGGACCTCAACGGAATCATCCTGCTTGGGCCGTTCCACCACGGTGATGGTGTCCAGGCGGAAGAGATTGCGCAGATATTTCTCGATGCGCCAAAGTTCGCTGCGGGTCAAAGCGGAGGTCTCCTTGAATGGGCTGGGAGTCGCATGACGCCGGTTTTCGGTCAAGCACGGCCTTGACCGCCACGCCACGCCCGCCGCCAATACCGCAATGACAGCCAAATCCACCGCACCGCAGGGCTATTACGCCGCAAGTTCCGAAACTCCTGCGCCCCGCGCCACGCTGCGCGGCGACGCACAGGCGGATGTCTGTGTGATCGGCGGCGGTTTCACGGGCCTGACTGCAGCTCTCCATCTGGCCCGCGCCGGTGCCCGGGTGATTCTGCTGGAATCCGAGACGGTCGGCTTCGCAGCTTCCGGGCGCAATGGCGGTCAGATCCACACCGGCCATCGTATGAGCCAGCCTGATCTGGAGCGATGGCTGGGCCCGATCCACGCGCATGACCTTTGGAATTTGTGCGAGGAGTCCAAGGCATTGGTGCGCGCGCAAGCAGCCGCGCTCGCGCCGGAAGCGAATTTGAAAGACGGTCTCATTATCGCCGCGCACGACCTCACGGCTTTGCGTGAACTCGGCGAAGAAGCCGAATATCTGAACAAGCACTACAATTACGCGGACGCTCGGATGATGAGCGCTGACGAAACAAAATTGTTAATTGGCGCGACGTATCACGGCGGCAAGCTGGACAAGGGCGGCGGGCATCTCCATCCGCTGCGCTATGCGCGGGGATTGGCCCGCGCCGCCGAAGCCGCGGGCGCGACGATTTTCGAACATTCTCGCGCCCGACGCGTCGAAACATCGGGCGGCAAAAACGTGGTCCAAGGTAAGAACGGTAAGGTAACGGCCGACTTCGTTCTGCTTGCGACCGACGCATTCTCGGCCGAGATTGCGCCGCAACTTGCGCCCTATATCGCGCATGTCGAAAGCTTCGTTTCCGCGACTGCACCGCTGCCGCCCGATCTCAATGCGCAAATCCTTCCGACAGACGCCGCCGTCGCGGATACGCGTCATGTCCTCGACTACTATCGCAAGAGCGATGACGGGCGCCTGCTCTTCGCGGGGCGCGAAAGTTATTGGAGCGTTCCAACGGACATCGCGCCCATCGTGCGCAGCCGCATGTTGCAGGTCTTTCCCATGCTGAAATCCGTCCCGACGGAATATGCGTGGAGTGGAACAGTTGGGATCACGGTGACGCGATTGCCGCATTTCGGGCGATTATCGCCGCGCGTGCTGTTCGCGCACGGTTATTCAGGGCAAGGCGTTGCCCTCACCTCCATTGGTGGCAAGCTGATGGCGGAAGCAGCGTTGGGAAATTCGGAGCGCTTCGATGTGATGGCGCGCGTGCCGGCCAAGAAATTCCCCGGCGGGCCGTGGCTGCGCAAGCCGCTGGTCGCGGCTGCGCTGTTCGCCTTCAAGATCGCGGACGCGTTCTAGATATCGAAATCGGCTTCACGGATGACGTGGTCCATCGCCTGCGAGGGACGATCGCATCCGGCGCAGCCCACTTCCTTCGCCGGCACGCCAGCCACTGTGCAATTCGCGGGAACCGGCTTCAGCACCACGCTACCCGCCGCCACGCGCGAATATTCGCCGACTTCGATATTGCCGAGCACCTTGGCGCCGGCGCCCAAAAGAACGCCACGGCGGATCTTGGGGTGACGGTCTTCGTGCTCCTTGCCCGTGCCGCCCAGCGTTACGCCGTGCAGCATCGAGACATCGTCATCCACGACGGCGGTTTCCCCAATGACGATGCCGGTTGCATGATCCATAAAGATGCCGCGCCCGATGCGCGCATTCGGATGGATATCTACAGCGAACAATTCCGACACGCGGCTCTGGATGAAATACGCAAACGGCGCGCGATTGTGCTTGTAGAGCCAATGCGCGATGCGATGGCTTTGCAGCGCATGGAAGCCTTTGAAGAACAGGAAAGCCTGCGCATAGGAGTGGCAAGCGGGGTCACGTTCGAACACGGCGGACAGATCCGCGCGCACGGCAGCGCCGATTTCAGGATCGGCCTTCATCGCTTCTTCGAAGACCTCACGGGCGAGCATTGGCGTGACGCCTTCGCCGCCGATCTTGGCGGCGAGTAGATAGGCCAGCGCGTCTTCCAGGCGGTCATGCTGGAGGATCGTGCCATGTGCCAGGCCCGCGATGGCCGGCTCGCGCGCGGCGAATTCCTCCGCCTGTTCGCGCAGCGCGGACCAGATGGGATCGATTTGAGTGACTTTTCCGACGTGCAAAGACATGAACAACTCCCGATGGCGCGAGTATATCGAATCCCGCGCCGCTTTCCCAATGCGCGAACGCCCTCTCGCGCCGCATCGGTCCAAGGGTTATGTAAGTCCTTAAGGTCCACCTGCAACCCTCATAAGGGGTATGCAATTTCCGGCTTTCTTCATGGTTGATGCGCCCTCACTGAATCGTCCAGCCCCGCAAACACTCGATCTACTTTTGTCCCGCCGTTCTGGCTCGGCCAAGGCGATGACCGGGCCGGGGCCAAACCCCGAAGAATTGCGTGTGATATTACAGGCTGGAGCGCGCGTACCGGACCACAAGAAGCTGTTCCCTTGGCGCTTCATCCTGTTCGAAGGCGAAGGCCGCAGGCGCATGGGCGATCTGC
>JANWJQ010000040.1 GCA_025451875.1 Rhizomicrobium sp. | reverse complement strand
TCGCGCGTTACGCGCCGCTCACCAAGCCCGAACAGATTGAAAAGCCGATCGAGAAGCTGCTCTAGGCCGCGACGAAGGCGTCATCCAGCGCATAGCCCGCCGAGCGCACCGTGCGGATGGGATCGCGAACGCCCTCGACATTCAGCGCCTTGCGCAGCCGCCCGACATGGACGTCCACAGTGCGGGCTTCGACATAAACGTCGGAGCCCCACACCGCATCGAGCAGCTGCTCGCGGCTGAACACGCGGCCCGGATGTTGGATCAGATGATCCAGCAGCTTGAACTCGGTGGGACCCAAATGAATGTCCCTGCCAGCGCGGCGCACACGATGCGCGGCGCGGTCCATCTCCAGGTCGCCGACCTTGATGGTGTCTTCCGCAAGGCCGGGGCGGATGCGGCGCATCACGGCGCGCAAACGGGCCAGCAATTCCGTCATTGAGAACGGCTTGGTGATGTAGTCGTCGGCGCCGGTGTCGAGGCCGCGGATGCGGTCGGTTTCCTCGCCCCGCGCGGTGAGCATGAGGATCGGCACGTTGCGCGTTTCCTGACGCTGGCGCAGGCGGCGGCAGACTTCGATGCCCGAAAGCTGCGGTATCATCCAGTCGAGGATGATGACGTCCGGCTTTTCCTCGCTGGCGATGAGCAGAGCTTCCTCGCCATCCTGCGTGTCCAGAACGCGATAACCTTCGCGCTCCAGATTGTAGCGCAGCAAAGTGACCAGCGCGCTTTCGTCTTCGGCAACGAGAACGGTCGGCTTCAACGTCATGGGGTTTTCCGCTCGAAGGGCACAGTGGTGGAACTGGTGGTGTCGGATTTGGGGCGCTCCATCGCCAGATGGCCGCCCGTGACCATGTGATAGACCGTCTCGGCGATGTTGGTGGCGTGGTCGCCGGTGCGCTCAATGTTCTTGGCGACGAAGAGCAGATGCGTGCACAGGCTGATCGTGCGCGGATCTTCCATCATGTAGGTGAGGAGCTCGCGGAACAGGCTGTTATAGATCTCGTCGATCTCGCCATCATTGCGCCACACCGCTTCGGCACCCGTCGCGTCGCGGTCAGAATAGGCGTCGAGCACCATCTTCAGCTGGTTGAGCGAAGCACGGCCCATGCGGGCGAGGCTCTGCGTCAAACGGATCGGCGGTTCGCGATTCAGCACCAGCGCGCGCTTGGCAATATTTTTGGCGAGGTCGCCGATGCGTTCCAGCTCGCTTGCGGTCTTGATCGCCGCCAACGTATCGCGCAGATCGACCGCCATGGGCTGGCGCAGCGCCAGAAGCTTCAGCGCCTGCGCTTCGATCTGCTGCTGCAATTCGTCAATACGCGGGTCACCCGCGATGGCGCCTTCCGCGAGCTTGGTGTCGCGGCGGGCAATTGCTTCAATGGCATCGGCCAGTTGCGCTTCGGCGAGGCCACCCATCTGGGCGACGCCGCTCGACAGCGATTCCAGCTGTTCGGAAAATGCTCTTACCGTGTGATCGGTCATCTTGTTGTCGCTCATCAGGAGTCGCCGCCAGTTCATCTGCCTCTGACTAGCGGCGGACGGCCAACTCTATGCGACAAAATTATAACAGTTCCGTGACGGCGGCGTCTGCGGCCTGTTTGGCGCCTTCGGCGGGCAGCAAAACCGTGAATTGGCTGCCTTCGCCCTGCTGACTCTCGATCTGCAACCGGCCCTGATGACGGTTGACGATGTGCTTGACGATGGCGAGTCCGAGACCGGTGCCACCGCGCTCGCGGCTGCGTTTCACGTCCACCCGATAGAAGCGCTCGGTCAGGCGTGGAATGGCCTCGCGGGGAATGCCTTCGCCATCGTCCCGGACGGAGATCGAAACCATCGAAAGAGTGTTGCGCCGGCCGGGCACCGATGTCGGACTGACACCGATCTCCACCCAAACGTGCCCGCCTCCCGCCTTACCGTATTTGATCGCATTCTGAATGAGATTCTGGAAGAGTTGGATCAACTCATCGCGCTCGCCCGTCACGGACGGAATAGTGCCACGGACCTCGACGGAGATGGCCACTTTGTCAGCTTCCGCGAGCGGGGCAAGCGCCGCCGCCGCATCGCGCACAACGCCAACCACATCGACGATGCCGCTTGGCGGGACATGCTCGTTCAACTCGATGCGCGTCAGCGAGAGAAGATCGTTGATGAGACGGCGCATACGGCTGGCCTCGTCGCTCATGATGCCAAGGAATTTCTCGCGCGCGACTTCGTCGTCCTTCGCGTGGCCACGCAGCGTATCGATGAAGCCGGAGACGGCCGCCAGCGGTGTGCGCAACTCGTGGGATGCATTGGCAATAAAGTCGGCGCGCGCTTCCTCCGCGCGCTTCACCGCCGTCAGATCGTGCAGCAGAAGCGTCGTCAAGTTTGGCGTCTGTGCCGTGCGCGAAACATGCGCCTGGTAGTGACGCTCAACCGGCACATGCAACATGAACTCAAAAGACGCCGGTTCGCCGGTTCCCGCTGTCCGCAACACCGCTTCCAGCACCGCGGGTGTGCGCAACACCGCCGAGACGTGCTTGCGCTCAATATCGACACCGACCAGCGCGCGCATTGCCTTGTTGGCGAGGATCACCCGGCCGGAAGATTCCACCAGCAATATCGGGTCGGGAAGACTTTCAAGCACTTCGCGTGCAATCGGTGTCAAGGCACCGGAATCGCTCGTGGCCCCATCGGACCCGCTGAAACCCGATGCCCGCTCGCGAAATACATAAGCACTCAGCACCAATAGAAGTGCAGAGATCTCGGCGATCTTCAGCCCAAGAGTGCCGCCATAAAACAACAGCAGGACTCCTGCTGCGATGCCGATGGCCGCAAACAGAAGGCCTTTTCGTAGCGTAATCACCAGTTCAGACAAAGTTCACTTCCATCGATCGCAAGCCCCAATATATGCCAATCGCACCGCCCGCCACGGCCTTCTTCAAAACTTCATGAGACTGGCGGCGGGGAATTGACGACCCAGCGGGCATACCGCAAATTCGAATCGATCGCCGCCAATTCTCGAGGGGTATGGCTTGGCATGAGCAATGGCGCGGCGAAAGCCGATCTGGAGAGCACGCGGACCAAGATCTTCTATGGCCTGGGCTCCGTCGCCTTCGGCGTAAAGGACAACGGTTTTCAGACCATCCTCCTGCCCTTCTACAACCTGGTGCTGCATATCCCGGCCCAGCTCGTCGGCCTCGCGATCGCCATCGCGTTTGTGTTCGACGCATTCCTGGATCCGATCGTGGGGCAGGTGTCGGACAATCTGCACACACGGTGGGGACGCAGGCATCCGCTCATGTACGCCGCCGCGCTGCCGGTTTCCGTTTCCTATCTCCTGCTCTGGAATCCGCCGCATTGGTCGATGGGTGCGATGTTCGTTTATCTTATCGCTGTCGCCGTCGTGGTGCGAACCTTCATCACCTTCTTTGAGATTCCCAACTCCGCGCTCGTTGCTGAGCTCACAACAGACTACGACCAGCGCACGTCGTTCCTCAGCTTCCGCATCTTCTTCGGCTGGTTCGGCGGGCTCGGCATGCTGGTGCTGGCGCTGTTCGTTTTCTTGGTACCGACGAAGACCCAGCCTATCGGGCAGCTCAACGAGGCCGGCTACGGGCATTACGGCATGTGGTCGGCCATCGTGATGTTCGCCGCAATCATCATCTCCTCGCTGGGCACACATCGCTTCATTCGCTATCTGCGCAAGCCCCAAGAGCGGAAGATGTCATTGCTCGAATACGGCAGGGAAATGCTGGCGACGCTCAACAACCGCGCCTTCCTGATCCTGATGCTGGCCATCATGATCCTGAGCCTGGCTACCGGCCTCGTTTTCGCGCTGAACTATTACATCTCATCTTTCTTCTGGCTGCTCAGCACCAAGGAGATCGGCGTGTTGATGCTGGCCGGTTTCGTTACGGTGTTTTTCGCCTTCCTGATCGGCCCCATCGCCTCGCGCATCTTCGGCAAGGTGAAAGGCGCCATCGTTTTGTTCTGCATCGGTTACATCATCAGCATCATGCCGCTGGTGCTGGGTCTCATGGGCATCTTCTTCCATCCCGGCATGCCGAACCTGGTGTGGATCCTGCTCGTGTTCGGAGCAATCTCCGGCGCGATGACCATCGGCGCCTCCATTCCCGTCACCGCGATGATCGCCGATGTCGTGGAAGACAGCGAACTCAAGACGGGACGCCGCAATGAAGGATTGTTCTTCGCCGGCAACAGTTTCCTCGCAAAAGCGGTGACGGGGCTCGGCCTCTTCGCCTCCGGTGTTCTGCTCTGGGCCGCCGGATTTCCAACCAGCGCCATTCCCGGCAAAGTCGATCCGGGAATCGTTCATCATTTCGCGCTCATTTATCTGATCACGATCACGGTAGTTTATGGGTTGGGCATCATTGTTCTTTCGATGTTCCCGATCACACGCGAGACGCATCAGGAAAATCTGAGAGTGCTGGCTGCCGAGATGGCACAGACCCAAGAACCGGTGGACATGGGTGTGATCCGGTAGCCGGGTTCCAACCACCGGCCGGCTTCTGTAGATTGAAGCCATGGATTCCGAGAACACGCCACCCGTTTCCACCGACCGCTTTGCGCGGAAGAAGGAAGCCATCATCGCTGCCGCCACCGGTATCCTGAACAGGCGCGGCGTGAAGGGTATGACGCTGGCAGATGTGGCGGCGAGCGTCGATCTCATCACCACCTCCGTCACCTATTACTTCAAGAAAAAGGAAGACCTTGCGGTCGCCTGTTTTCTATCCAGCATCGAACGCTTCGACATGTTGATCACAGCGGCCCAAGGCGCGCGCGATCCGCGTGAAAGATTGCATAGCTTCCTGCGCCTTCACCTCGATCTCAATCGCCGTGTGCGATTGGCCGAGGAAGCGCCACTCGCCGCCTTCGCCGATATCCGCGCGCTGAAGGAGCCACACCAAAGTCAAGTGTCGGACGCCTACAACAAGCTGTTCCGAAAAGTACGCACGCTGTTCGAAACAGACTTCGACCGTGCCGCCGCCAATGCGCGCACGCACATTCTGCTGGAACAGCTGTGGTGGTCGTCCAACTGGCTGTCGCGCTACGACATCGAGGATTATGACCGCATCGGCGAGCGCTTCTTCGATATTCTGGCGAATGGACTGGCGGTCGGCGTGGTGGACTGGAACCCGGCACTGGTGCGCCTCATCCAGCTTCCGCCGGTCAGTCATCGCGAACGGGCGCGGGACACCTTTCTCAAAGCGGCGACGCGGCTGATCAATCAGAACGGTTATCGCGGCGCGTCGGTCGAGAAGATCTCCGCACAACTCAACGTAACCAAGGGTTCGTTCTATCACCACAACGAAGCTAAGGACGATCTCGTCGTCGCCTGCTTCGACCGCAGCTTCGATATCATGAAGCGGCTCCAATCGGCAGCGATGCGCGAAACCGGTACGCAGTGGCAGCGGCTTTGCGCGGCCGCGGCGGCGCTGGTGGAGTTTCAGGTTTCCGACGGCGGCCCGTTGCTACGCACGTCGGCCATCAGTGCTTTGCCCGAAAACATCCGTCAGGACATGCTCAATCAGTGGAACAGGGTGTCGGACCGTTTCTCTGCGATGATCTCCGATGGCATCGCGGAAGGCTCAATCCGGCCGATCGATGCGGTGATAGCAGCGCAACTTCTGAACGCCACACTCAATGCGTCCGCGTCCATCCGCATAAATCGCGAAGCGAACGGTGAGCGCGCCGCGGTGCTTTACGCCAAACCGATTTTGATGGGCCTCTTCGCAAAATAGTCGGATTATTTCCGTGTCCAGCTGGCCTCAAACAGGAGCCGGACATAGCCGATCTCCGCGACGTTCTTCATCAGTTCGGCGTTCGCCCATGCGAGCGCGATCCGCAGCGGTCGCGGTTCGGCCCAGGGATGCGCGAAGGGTTTCTCCATCTCGCTTTCCTGCAGGCCCGCCAGCGTCGCCTCCCACTCCCGTGACAATGCCTTAAGCTGTAGCTGCACGCCCTCCGCGCTGCCCGGCCACAACACATCCTCGCGCGCAACCGCCGGCTCGTTCCGGATCTCGCGCAAGGCGGCCGACCACCACCAGATAAGATGCCAACTGGCCCAACCGATCGTCGTCGCGGGCGGCGGATCGGGTTCAACCTCAGTCCAGTCCGGCCGCCATTTCCCATCCGGCGATTGCCGAACGGTCCAGCAATGGGGTATCGGCTCCCACAGACAGGCCTCGTCGGTGAGCGCGGGCAAATGGTACTCGGCCAACCGCCAGGCCAGACCGAATTGCCATTGCAACGTTTCCAACTGGCTCGACGCCATGTGCGATCCTGCCCCGTTTGGCTCTCGGCGAATATCCTATTGCGATCGTTCCAAAGAAAAACCCGCCGGGGTTTGCCGGCGGGTGAATCCGATGTCCTGCAACGTGACTTATGCGTTGCTGGCCTTACCCCGACGCGCCGGCTGCGGGCGGCTTTGCCCCTCTGTCACAGAAGCCAGCTTCTCGCGGCTCTTTTTGCGGGTTTCCGCGTGACGGCGGCGCTTCTGCTTCCTTTTGGCATTCATTCCACTCGCGCCCATGGCGTTCTCCTGCGTTCGTTGGCCCTGCCCATACTACGATTGGGGCTCGGCGAAAATCTTTTTCAGCTCGGTCTTCAAAATCTTGCCGTTGGCGTTGCGGGGCAAGGTTTCCGGCCAAAACACCACTTTCACCGGAACCTTGAAGGCGGCCAGCTTGCCGGACACGAACTGGCGCAGCTCGTCTTCGCTGGTGTGCATGCCCTGTTTCAGGTGCACTACGGCACCAGGCTCTTCGCCCAAGGTCTTGTGCGGCACCGGAACGATGGCGGCGTCCATCACGGCAGGGTGCTCGTAGAGGACGTTCTCGACTTCCACGCAATAGATGTTCTCGCCGCCCCGGATCAGCATGTCCTTGGCGCGGTCGATGATATAGCAGAAGCCTTCCTCGTCCATGCGTGCCAGATCTCCGGTGCGCACCCAGCCGTCCACGAAAGTGGCGGCGGTGGCTTCCGGCTTGTTCCAGTAACCCTTCACAATGTTGGGACCACGCGCCCACAATTCACCCACCTCACCACGCGGCAATTCCTTGCTGCCTTCGATATCCATGATCTTGATATCGCAGACGGCAACGGCGGGGCCGCAGCTTGTCGGGCGGTTCTGATAATCCTCGGCGCTGTTGGAGGTGTGTGTGGCCGAGGTTTCCGTCATGCCCCAACCATTGCCGGCGGCGGATTTGGGAAATGTCTGGATAATCTTTTTCACCAGTTCCGGTGCCGATGGCGCGCCGCCATAAGCGACACTTTCTAGCGACGATAGATCGTATTTGTGGCGGTTGGGATGCTCGATCAGCTGCCATGCAATGGTGGGAACGCCGCCGGCGCTGTTGATCCTCTCGCGCTCGATGAGCTGCATCGCCAGTTCCGGCTCCCATTTGCGCATCAGCACGATCTTCGCGCCGCCCGCGACGGTGGGATTCATCACTGCGAAACAGCCCGTCGCGTGAAAGAACGGGACAGAGAGCAATGTCGTGCGCTGTGGATCGTCCGGGTTCGCGGCCGGCGGCGTCTCGCCCCTGCGCAGGAAGTTACGCGCTGCGACGGACGCTGCCGCCATGATGTTCGACAGCATGTTGCGATGGGTGCCGAGCGCGCCTTTCGGTTTGCCGGTGGTGCCGGAGGTATAAAGAATGGTGGCGTCATCATCGGGGCCGAGTTGCACATCGGGCACCGGCGCGTCCGGCAGCTTCATCCAATCGTTGACCTTGCCGATCACATCTTCCAGACGATGTACGATGGGACTGGGCAGGTCGTCATCCTCGAAGCGGCTGACATAGACGCGCTTCAGGTCCGGGCAATTCACCAGATGCTCGGAGATGCGCTCGAGACGTTCGGCATCCACGAAGACAACCTTGGTGCCGCTGTCGACGAGGCCATATTCCAGCTCCGGTCCCGTCCACCACGCGTTGAGCGGGGTTACGACCGCGCCGATGATTTCCGCGCCGTAGAAAATCGCGGGCCATTCGGGAATGTTGCGCATGATGATGGCGACGCGATCGCCCTTCTTCACGCCCTGTTTCAGAAGTTCGTTCGCGATGGCGACAGCGGCGCGATAAAAGCTTTCATAGGTCGCGCGGTCGTTTTCATAGACGAGAAATTCCTTCTTGCCGTGTGCCGCGCGTGCGGCGAGCAGCAACTCTCGCAGGGTCGGCGGAAGGTTCTTCCATACGCGGGTCTTGATGCCGCGAATGATAACCTCGTCCATTTCCATCGGCTGACCGGGCGCGGTGAGCTTCGCATGGGCCTCGGCGATGGACATGGCAGGCCAGCCGAGCGGCGGCGTAAAATTAGGGTTCGTGGACATGGGCGTTTCCGTTTGTTCTTGTGGCGATAGCGGTTGCCGGAACCCTAGCAGATAGGGCCGCTATCGTTGCAAGAGACGGAACGCCGCTCGGTCTCAGTGCGGAAGCTTCCGCGCCTCGCGGAACGACAGCAGCTTGTTCTGGGCATCGTCCCACAAGGCCAGCCGGGCGCATTTGAGGCTCTGCCACAAGGTAACGCGCGAGGCGGAGGCCAGCGGCGCCTGATCGCGCAGCACCTGGGGCAGCCGGTAGAACGGGATGCGCGCGTAAAGATGGTGGACGTGGTGAATGCCGATATGGGCGGTGAGCCACGCAAGCGGGCTCGGCAGCGCATAATAAGAAGAGCCGCGCAGGGCGGCGTCATGGACATTCCACGCCTCGCCTTCGGCCCAGAAGGTGCCGTCGAACTGGTGCTGGATGAAGAACAGCCACACGCCGATGACGCCGGCGATGACCGTGATCGGAAGCTGGATCAGCAGAAATGTCTTCCAGCCGATGAGCCACATCAGGCCGACCACGACGGCGGCGATGGCGGCGTTGGTGGTCATGGGACTGATCCACGCGCGCCAGTTGAGGATCGTCGAGCCCAGCGGCAGGCGATGACGCAGCACGAACATGTAGATAGGACCGATTCCGAACAGCACGATCGGGTTGCGATAGAGCCGGTAGCGCATGCGGCCCCAGAACGGCAGCGCGCGGTACTCGCGCACCGTCAATGTATCGAGATCGCCGACGCCACGCTTGTCCAGATTGCCGGAGGTGCCGTGATGGATCGCGTGCGCGCGCTTCCACATATCGTAAGGCGTGAGCGTGAGGACGCCGATGACGCGGCCCGTCCAGTCGTTGAGCGCGCGGTTCTTGAAGAACGCGCCATGGCCGCAATCGTGCTGGATCAGAAAGAGGCGCACGAGGAACGCTGCGGCGGGAACGACGAGAATGAACGCGAGCCAGCCATAGCCGAATTGCCATGCCGACCAGATCACCAGCCACAGCGCCACGAAGGGCACAGCGGTCACGATCAATTCGAATGTGCTGCGCACGACGCTGGGATCGCGGTAGCTACTGAGAATGCGGATCCAGTCCGCCGCGGCGGCTGGTTCGCCGGATTCAACTTTGGACAAGGAAAGCGCCCTTTGAGACGAGTACAAAACCCCGCGCCTCCCTTACAGCAATTCGCGGCAAAAAGGGAAGCAATGCGCGCGGAAGTGATGAACGTGACAGCGCTTATTCCAAAGCGAGCCGGATATCCGGGCTTTTCAAACGCGAAGCATCGGCTAGGCTTCCGCCCAGAACATAGGGGAGAGGAAAATGGCCAAGGAACGCGCGGGATTTTCGATGGAACGGCTGGCAAAAGTCGATGCCGTCATGAAACAGCGTTACGTCGATACCGGCCTTTTGCCCGGTATCCTGACGCAGGTGTGCCGCAAAGGTGAGATCGTCCACACCGGCATGAGCGGGTCGATGGATCTGGCGCGGAACAAAGCCATGCGCGAGGACGCCCTCTTCCGCATTTATTCCATGACCAAGCCGATCACCGCGGTGGCGCTGATGATGCTGGTTGAAGAAGGCAAGATCGGTCTCGACGACGACGTTCACACGCATATTCCGTCGTGGAAGAACCTGCGCGTGTACGCCAGCGGCATGCCGAGCCTCGTCGCCAACACCGCGGGACAATTCATCACCACCGCGCCCAACCGGCGCATGAAAGTGGTCGATCTGGTCACGCACACATCCGGCCTGACTTACGGCTTCATGATGCGCACCAGCATCGACGCGGAATATCGCCGCCAGAAAGTCGGCGACTTCCAGACGCCGGGCGGATTGGACGCATTCATCGAGCAGCTTGCGAACATCCCGCTCGATTTCTCGCCGGGTGAAGCCTGGAACTACTCGGTGTCCATCGATGTGATGGGTTATCTGGTGCAGAAACTGTCCGGCATGACGTTCGGCGAATTCCTGCGCACGCGCCTGTTCGAGCCGCTGGGCATGAAAGACACCTTCTTCAGCGTGCCCGCCGACAAGATGGACCGCTTCTGCTCCTGCTACATGCCGGGCAAGGATGGCAAACTCGTCATCCAGGATGACGCGGGCAAATCCACTTATGCGGAGCCGCCCAAGCTGGAGAGCGGCGGCGGCGGCCTCGTCTCCACCGCGCATGACTACATGCGCTTCTGCCGCATGATGCTGGGCGGCGGCTCGCTGGATGGCGTGCAGATTCTGTCGCCGAAGACGGTGGCGATGTTCGGCATGAACCTTCTGCCCGGCAACAAGCTGATGGCCGACATGTCGCTGGCCGCGACGTTCAGCGAAGCCGGCTATGGCGGGATCGGCTTTTCCATCGGCTGCGGCGTGACGATGGACATCGCCAAGGCGCGCATTCCGGGAACGCCGGGCGAATTCTTCTGGGGCGGCGCAGCCTCGACCGCGTTCTGGATCGATCCGAAGGAAGACCTCGCCGTCGTGTTCATGACGCAGGTGATGGGCACCGACGCGCGCCTCACCCTGCGGCGCGATCTGCGCACGCTGGTCTATTCGGCGATGACGGAAAGCTTTGCCTAGGCGGCGCGTGTCTCCGTGCGCGTGATGCGATGGTCCAGATGGGCCGCCAGGCGCGGCGCCGCGAATTCGGCGCCCACCATGAAGCGCAGCAGCGGACCGAACATGTCCATCGCGGCAAGTCCTGTCGCGTAGAGCCCCGGCACCGAGGTCTCGAAGCGGTCGCTGACCAGCGGCGAGCGCTTTGAGCGCGCGATCCTGGCGTTCAAAGCCGGATCGAGGAAGGGTAGCCTGTCGAGATCGGGCTGATAGCCGGTCGCTGCGATCACATGATCGACGCAGATTGTTTCTTCGCCGGCCGCGCTTGCCAGCGTCAGTACGGCGCGTCCGTCCTTCGCTTCGGCCTTGATCGGCGTGCGGCCCGTCATAAGGGGAATTCGGCCTTCGACCTGTTCGCGCATGAACCAGCCGGCAGCCGGATGCATGTGGCTTGCGATGGCGCGGTCTTTCAGATCTCGCGGCAGGCGATAGAACAACAGCGGCGCCTCCGCGCAGAAATAGGAGCGCCAGCCGCGGCCGATGGTGGACGGCGGCTTTTGAATCCAGTCGAAAAGGCTTTCTCCGCCGTCGGGTATGGAATTGAACTGGAGCTCCTTGCGGCGCGCGACGATACGCACCGAAGCGCCAGCGTCGGTCAGCAGATGCGCAAGATCGATCGCCGACGAGCCGGAGCCGACGACCGCGACCTCCTTGCCGCGAAACCGTTCCACATCGCGGTGCGCATAGCTGTGAGACAGCAGCGCTGCCGGAAGCGGCGCCAAGACGTCCGGCGTCCAGGCGAACCACGTCACGCCAACCGCCATCACCACATTGCGGGCCAGGACGCGTTCGCCGGTTTCGAGCGTTACTTCGAAAAGGTCAGCGCCGCGCGACAGGTTCGTCACCAATGTCTCTTCGACATCCGGAATGAAACGATCGCGAAAGGACTGCGCGTAGTCGAGATAGGTGCCGAGGGTTATCGGGATAGAACGATCCGAATAGGCGATGCCCCGCTTCTCGCAGTAGTTCTTGATCTTCGATCCCTGCGCCGGAGAAGAAAGATTGGACGCAAACCCTTCCGATTTGAGCGTCATATTCTTCGGCATGTGGGCATTCCAGGTGTCCATGGGCTTGCCGAAGATTCGATAATCGATGCCACGTGCGCGCAGATGCGCGGCAAGCGACAGTCCATAGGGTCCCGCGCCGATCACGGCGACTTCGCAGGTCTGTTTCATAGTGGGCAATACCTTTCCCGGCTTGGCACGATTTGTCCTTTAACGATCCATGGACCCCGCGGCTGGACCGTTCCTTCGCGGGTTGGTTCCAGTTTCGTGCCAGGAACAAATCTTGCGAGAGAGCGGATGGAGCGCCCCAAGGATGGGCTTGAATGACAAACGGAATACTTTTGACCGCCACCGTTGGCTGGCCTTCGGCTGCCCGATACGCGGGCGGCTTCGTGGCTGCAGGCTGCGTCGTGGATGCGCTTTCTCCCAAGCGGGCGCCGGTGCGCGCCAGCCGCTATGCGCGCCATCACTTTGACTACAGTCCCCTCTTTCCGGTCTCCTCGCTGCGATCAGCCATCGCGCAGGCCGATCCCCGTCTGATCGTTCCGTGTGACGACCGTGCGGTCATGCAGCTTCTGGCGTTGCATCGCAGAGAAACCGTCCGCAAGACGAAACTCGCGAGACTGATCGAAACGTCGCTCGGCAATCCGTCTGCCTATCCGCTCGTCATGTCGCGTCAAGGGGCCACCGATGCCATGCGTGCCGAAGGCGTGCGCGTGCCTCAGAGCATGGCAATCGAATCGGAAAACGTTCTCGAGACCGCGCTCGCACAAATCGGCCTGCCCGCCGTCATCAAGTCGGATGGCAGCTGGGGTGGCGACGGCGTCTGCGTGGTTCACTCGCGCGACGAGGCGATAGCGGCATTTCGCAAACTCGCCTTTCCGCCGCCGCGCTGGCGCAGCCTGGCGCGCGCGGTGCGCCGCAGGGACGCGCATTTCCTGCGCGAAGCGGCCGCACCCAAGCCTCGCACGATTTCGATGCAGAAGTTCATCGCCGGTCATGCCGCGGCGAGCGCATTTGCGGCAAAAGACGGCGAGATCGTCGCCTCCATCGCCTATGATGTTCTCGTCGCGCAAGGAACGATTGGTCCGCCGAATGTCATCCGCCGCGTGGATTGCGCGAAAATCCAGGACGCGGCACGCAAGGTAGCGCGCCGTTTCGGCCTTTCCGGCATGCACGGTCTGGATTTCATCCGGGATGCCGCGGGCGACGTTCACCTGATCGAGATAAATCCGCGGGCGACGCAAGGCGGCACACTTGCCTTCGGCGCGGGCCGTGATTTGCCGGCTGCTCTGGCGGCCAGCTTGTCTTCGCCGAATTGCGGAATACGCCCCGCCATCGAGAACGACGTGGTGGCGTTTTTTCCCCGTGCGTGGCAACCCGGCGGCGGCGGGGCCTGGCTTCCATCGGCCCATCACGACATCCCTTGGGACGATCCAGCGGTGCTGCGCGCCATGCTGGCAATGCCCGCCGATGCGAACGACAACGAAGTCCGCGCACGGATCTATCGCTGACTATCAAAAGCTCCGCGCAAAGAGTGCGGAAACGCTGCGGAAGCCTGCAATGCGCGCGCAATTTGCGTTTGCGCATGCGCGCGGCTGCGCTAGAAAAATCGACAGCGATAACGATTGGAGAACATCATGTCCGAAGCCTGGATAATCGACGCCGCCCGCACGCCGCGCGGCATCGGCAAAGTCGGCAAAGGCGCGCTCGCCGACATCCACCCGCAACAGCTTGCGGCCACGGTGCTGAGCGCGGTAGCCAAGCGCAACAATCTCAACACCGCCGAAGTCGACGACATCATCTGGGGCACGTCGTCCCAGCGCGGCAAGCAGGGCGCGGATCTCGGCCGCATGGCGGCGCTCGATGCGGGCTACGATGTGAAGGCCAGCGGCATGACGCTGGACCGTTTCTGCGGTTCGGGCATCACCTCGGTGAACATCGCCGCGGCGAACATCATGTCAGGCATGGAAGACCTCGTCATCGCCGGCGGCACCGAAATGATGAGCTACACCTCCTCCACCGCCGATCCGAAATCGCCGCCCTTCATGGACACGGGCAACCTTCGCCTGCGCGCGCGTCATCCGCAGAGCCATCAGGGCGTCTGCGCCGACGCCATCGCGACGATGGAAGGCATTTCACGTCAGGCCGTCGATGAGCTTGCGCTGGTCAGCCAGCAACGTGCGGATGCGGCCATCAAGGGCGGACATTTCAACAAGAGCCTTGTGCCCGTTTATAAAGAAGACGGAACGCTGGCGCTGGACAAGGAAGAATTCCCGCGCCCGCAGACGACGATGGAAGGCCTCTCCGCCTTGAAAGCGTCCTTCGCCGCGATGGCAGACTTTCCGCTCGACGACAAAGGCACGACCTATGGCGGGCTGATCCGTCAGGTCTATCCCGACCTGAAATTCAATCATGTGCATCACGCGGGCAATTCGTCCGGTGTGGTGGACGGTGCAGCCGCGGTACTGCTCGCGTCTCCCGACTACGCGAAGAAGCACGGCATGAAGCCGCGCGCGCGTGTCGTCGCCATGGCGAACATGGGGGACAGCCCGACCTTGATGCTGAACGCGCCGGTTCCGGCCGCCCGCAAGGTTCTGGAAAAGGCGGGGCTCACCATCGACGACATCGATCTGTTCGAGATCAACGAAGCGTTCTCCGTCGTCGCGGAGAAGTTCATCCGCGACCTGAAGCTGGACCGCAACAAGGTCAATGTGAATGGCGGCGCGATGGCGCTTGGCCATCCCATCGGCGCCACCGGCTCCATCCTGATCGGCACGATCCTGGACGAACTGGAGCGCCGCGACCTGAAGCGCGGTCTCGTGACCATGTGCGCCGCGGGCGGCATGGCGCCGGCGATCATCATCGAGCGGATGAACTAAGTAAGCACCCTCCCCTTGAGGGAGGGTCGATAAATTCGAAGCGTAGCGAAGAATTTTAGGGGAGGGGTCAAGCTTCGGCAGCGGAGCAATGACCCCTCCCCGGATCGCTCCGCTCTCCGAGTTCGGCTGCCGTTGCAGCCTCAACCCTCAAGGGGAGGGTTGTTTCATTTCTTGATCCGCTCTTCTCTTAACTGCGAACGCCTTACCTTGCCTGCATCGTCGCGCAGCGGCGTGTTCACGAACTCGATGGAACGCGGGCGCTTGTAGCGCACCAGCCTGTCGGCCAGATGTGCTTCAAGATCAGCCTGCGTGAGACCGTCGCGCGGCTGCACGATGGCGTGGACGCGCGCACCCAGATCTTCATCCGGAATGCCGATGACACAGGACGATTGCACCAGCGGATGCTCGTCGATCGCCGCTTCGACTTCCGCCGGATAGACATTCGCGCCACCCACCAGGATCATGTCGGTGCGGCGGTCGGCGAGATAGAGATAGCCGTCCTTGTCCAGCCAGCCGATGTCGCCGATGGATTCCCAGCCGCCATCCAGCGCGCGCGTATCGGCGCCGACATAGCGATAGGTTGTGGGCGCGTCGGGCTTCAGGCGCATGAAGATTTCGCCGGTTTCGCCGCGCGGCAGCATCGTGCCGTCGGGTGAGAACGCTTCGATCTCGCCGCCCAGCGCGATGGTGCCGACCGAGCCTTTGTGCGCAAGCCATTCGTTGCCGTCCAGAATGGTGGCGGCAACGCCTTCGGTGCCGCCGTAGAGTTCCCACACCACATCCGGACCCAGCCAGGCGATCCATTCTTCCTTGAGCCAGGCAGGACACGGCGCCGCCAGATGCCAAAGCGTCTTGAGCGACGACACGTCGTATTTGTTGCGCACCTCTTCCGGCAGCTTCCAGATGCGGCTCATCATGGTGGGAACGAGGTAGATCCATGTCGCCTTGTGCTTGTCGATCAGGCGCAGCGTTTCTTCGGCATCGAATTTCGGCATGACGACAAGCTGCGCGCCGACCATCAGCGCGGGAAACGCCGTGACCAGAGGGCCGTTGTGATAAAGCGGCCCGGGCATCAGCACGACATCGTCGGGCTTGATGCGCCACAGAAGCGCGCCGCCTTCCTGCGTCACGCCCGGCGTTCCGGCGACGATGAGCTTGGGACGGCCCGTCGAGCCGCCGGAGGTCGGTGCTTTCCACGACGGCGAGACCGCGTCCGGCAGATCGCTGTCATCGTCCGAGGCGTTGTGCAGTTCGGCGATGGAAATCACCGGGCGGCCGATATCGAGCGGCGTGTCGTTCACGACGATAGACGAATTGGCGAGATCGGCGATGGCTTTCATCTCCGCCAGCGGCAAACGCCAGGAGACCGGCTGTGGAATCGCTCCGATCTTCCAGGCCGCGTAGCAGGCCTCGATGAAGCCGATGGAATTGGGCAGCGCGACGGTGAGGAAATCGCCGTGGCGGACGCCCTGCGCCAGAAGCCCGCGTGCGATGCGGTTGGTGCGGCGGTGCAATTCGCCCCAGGTGCACATGTCGTCCACGCACTTGACCGCCCATTGATCGGGCTTCTGCGCGGCGATCGCTTTCAGCGTTGCGCCGATGGAGGGCGGGTTGGGGTTCGGAGTCGCCGCGGCAGCGGCGGCCAGGGTTTCGAGAATGGAATTTAAGGCCACGCAACAAGCTCCCAATAGCGGTTGCCACCATTCTGCGGCGAATTTCGCGCGGCGCAATCATTCCGCAGCGTCCAAATCCATACCCCGACCGGGTTCGTGCGACATCGCGATGTCTTGATCGGACGGTGAACTCCCCGCCATCTGCCGCAAAGAGGGTCCATGAACCGCAACAGAAGCCGCGCCGTTGCCGTCATCGCGCTTGCCGCGATGACGCTGCGCGCCTTGTTGCCGGACGGCTGGATGCCCGCCAACAGCGCCAGTGCCGGCTCGTTGCTCACTATCTGCACTATGAACGGCCCAGTCCGCGTGGCAATGGGCGACGGACAGCCGCAAAAGCAGCCAGCCAAGCATGATAGTCGAAGCCATGAAACCTGCCCCTTCGCGGCGGCACAACATTTCGCGGCATCTGTCGGCCTTCCTTCCGTGGCAGCGCCGAGCCTCACCACCTTATCTCTTTACGAAAATGTCGCTGACGCCGATTTCAGGGCGCGCGATCTTTATGCGCCACAATCGCCGCGCGGCCCTCCAGCTTTCGGTTGAACTGACTTTCCGTTTCGCGCGCGGCTTCGCCGCGCGTGCGTCGTCACGGTTCATCGAGCATCATCATGTCCATTTTCCATCGCGCCCACGCTGGCGTCCTTCTCATCCTGTTTTGCGCAGGCTCCGCATATGCGGCGCCACTTCCGGACAACAAGCCTCTCAAACCGGGCCAGGTCGAAACCGTCGAGGTGACCGGTGCCCGAACGTCGATCGGTCAGCCCAACAGCATAGAGCGGGTGACTGCCGCCAAGGCCCGGCAGCAGGTCAACGCCGTCAATCCCGAAGATCTTCTGAAATACACGCCGTCGCTGGTGGTACGGAAACGGCATTATGGCGACACGCAGGATCCGGTGGCTACGCGTACATCGGGCGTGGGCTCTTCGGCACGCACACTGATCTATGTCGACGATATTCTCATCTCTTCGCCCATCGGCAACAACAATACGACCGCATCTCCGCATTTCGGCGTGATTGCGCCGGAGGATGTTTCCGCGATTGATGTCCTCTACGGCCCCTTCACCGCTGAATATGCGGGTAACTCCATCGGCGCGGTGCTCAACATCATCACGCGAATGCCGGACCATTTCGAAGTCCATGCCGACGCTCTGGGCGCGGTTCAGGATTTCAGCCAGTACGGCACCCATCGCAATTTCGGCACCGCTCAGCTGGGCGTGGGTATCGGTGATCGCGACGGCGCATTTTCGTGGCGGTTATCGACCAACCATCTGGATAGCACCGGCCAGCCGCTGACCGACATCACGCTGACACCACCTGCGACGCCAAGTGGTGGCGGCACCGCCGTGAGCGGCGCTTTCAACGGTCTGAATCGCACGGCCATGCCCATCGCAATCATCGGCGTGGGCGGCATCGAGCATCAGATCGAGGACACCGGCATGCTCAAGCTCGCTTACGATTTTGCCAACCGCGCGCAGCTTTCCTACACGGCGAGTCTGTTCCATCAGAGTGACGACGCGACGGCGCAGACTTATCTGCGTGACGCATCCGGTGTCCCGGTTTACTCAGGAAGCGTAAATATCGGTGGCTACAATTATGTGATTGGCGCGACCAGCTTCTCCAACAATATCTATGATTGGAAGCAAACGCATCTGGCGCAGGCGCTCGCGCTCAGATCGACATCAGGTGACAATTTCGCCTGGGAAATCGTCGGGACAGATTACGTCTATCTGAACGACAGCCAGCGCGTTCCAGCGACAGCGTTGCCCGCGAAAGCGGGCGGCGCGGGCACCATAAATCGGTTGAACGGTACGGGCTGGTACACATTCGATGCCAAGGGCGTGTGGCAGGGATGGGAAGATCACGAATTGTCTTTCGGCATCCATCGCGATGCGGAGACTTTCCGCCAATCCAAGTTCTCCACGGCAGACTGGCTGGATGGTGGCCCCGCTTCGCTCGCCGCGCGCGCGACGGGAAAAACGGGGACAGATGCGATTTGGCTGCAGGATATCTGGTCATTTGCACCAGACTTCAAAGCTACGCTTGGCGGGCGTTATGAAGATTGGCGCGCGCATGACGGCGCGAATTTTTCCGCCGCGCCGCCTCTGAATGTGCAGCAGCCAGTTCTGTCGCATGGCTATTTCTCACCCAAGGCGTCTGTCGCGTGGCAGCCGCAGGAGCCGTGGACAATCAGCGCCTCTTGGGGTTCAGCCTATCGCATGCCGACGGTGACGGAGCTTTATCAGGCCATCACGACTGGGCCCCAACTCACCGTTCCCAATCCGGATTTGAAACCGGAACACGCCAATTCCTATGAGCTGGCGGCGGAACACGCGGGCGAAGACGGGCGTGTTCGGCTGTCCTTCTTTCAGGAAGACATCACCCACGCACTTCTGTCCCAGACAGCGCCACTTTTGCCCGGCTCAAACACGCTCTTCAGTTTTGTGCAGAACGTGGATCACACGCGCGTGCGCGGTATCGAGTTTGTCGCGGACCGCAACGACGTCTTGTTCGACGGCCTCGAACTTTCCGGCAGCCTCACTTTCGCCGATGGCCGCGTCGTGAAAGACACGGTTTTTGCGAAGGCCACGAACAAATTCATTCCACAGCTTCCCAAATGGCGCGCCAATATCGTGGCAACGTATCGTCCGGGAGACCGCCTTGCTTTCACGCTGGCGGCGCGCACCAGCGCCCGCGCCTTCGGCACCATCGACAATTCCGATACCGTCTCGCAGACCTTCCAAGGCTTCGGCGCTTATTTCGTCGTGGATGCGCGAGGGCAGTATCGTGTCGACGATCATTGGACGGCATCGATCGGCATCGACAATCTGAACAACGACAAATACTTCCTCTACCACCCCTTCCCGCAACGCACCTTCCTGATGGAGATCCACTATGCGCGCTGAACTCGTATTCGCTTTCCTGCTCGCGGCGGCAGCGCCGGCATCCGCGCATGTGACGCTGGCGCAGCCAAGCGCCAAGGCCGGAAGCCATAGCGTGGTCACGTTTCAGGTCGGCCATGGCTGCGCGGATTCACCGACGACTGCGCTTCGTATCGAAATTCCGGAAAACGTGACGCTCGCGAACCCGCAACCCAAGTCGGGTTGGGCGCTGACCATCGATCACACGGCGAAGCACGTAAGTGCGATCACCTGGAGCGGCGGATCGCTCCCCGCTGACGAGTTCGACGAATTTGCGGTGATGATGAAATTGCCGGCGAATGCAGAAACCGTGACCTTCCCGACAACACAAACCTGCGCAAAAGGTGCCGAGCACTGGACCGAAGCGAAGGGCTCAACCCATCCAGCGCCGATGCTCACACTCACACCAGCTGGCATGCCGGACTCCATGCCAGGCATGGACATCGGGACAAAGCCGTAAGGCTGCCGCATCGCGAAAACGGCAAAGAAAAAGGCCGCTCCGAAGAGCGGCCTTTAAGTCTGCTTTTGGTTGCGGGACTAGGATTTGAACCTAGGACCTTCAGGTTATGAGCCTGACGAGCTACCGGACTGCTCCATCCCGCGTCATGGTTCCGAGGACTCAACGCCCGCGAAAGGTGGGCGGGTATAGGCCATCGGCTCCCCACCTGTCCACCCCCGTAATTCGCCAATATCTACAAGGCCGTAGCGGCGATGCACACATCGCGAAACCTCGGTTACACTGCGCACGGGCAGTCAATGGGGGGCGGCATGTTCATCGGACATTATGGGCCGGCATTCGGCGCCAAAGCGGCTCTGCGCCGCGTTCCGCTTTGGGTATATTTCATCGCCGTGCAATGGCTGGACGTGATCTGGTCGAGCCTCGTGCTTTTGGGCATCGAGAAGGTGCGGATAGTTCCCGGCTTCACCGAAGGCAGCGCGCTTGATCTCTATTTCATGCCTTATACGCACGGGCTGATCGGCGCGTTGATCCTGTCGGCCCTCTTCGGTGGTATCATCGCGATATTCTTTCGCGCGCAACGCACGGCCGTTTTCTTTGTCGTTGCGGCCGCCGTGTTTTCACATTGGATTCTCGATTTGGTCGTTCACATGCCGGATCTTTGGATCTGGGGCGATCTGAAAGTCGGCTTCGGCCTGTGGCGCTGGCTCTGGATCAGCCTGCCGCTGGAACTGCTCTCATTATTCCTCGGTGCGTGGTTTTATGCGCGTTACGTGCCCGCGCGCGGACGCGGAAATTTGTGGTTGTGGCTGTTCGTAGCGGCGATGGCCGGTGTCGAGCTTTACGGCGTATTCGGCCCCACCCCGGCGTCGCCACAAGCGGAAGCGCAAACGGCCCTGATGGCCTATGGCGCACTGGCGTTCCTGGCCGGTCTGACCGATTTGTCACGCGCAAAACCGGCGCTATGATGGATTCCACAGAGATGGGCACCACGGTCACCAAAGAGATCAATTTATGAAAACGCGTCTGCTTGCGTTGAAATCTGCCGTGCCGCCTTTCCCCATCGACCAGTCCGCGGCCGCGGCCCGGGCGGGGCAATTGTTCCAGAAAGTCCGCGATATCGAGCGTTTCATGCCGATCTTCGTGAACACCGGCATCGACAAACGATACTCTTGCGTACCGTTGGATTGGTACGACGAGCCCCATGGCTGGGTGGACCGCACAGAATTGTTCGCCGAGAACGCCGTCAACCTGCTCGAAGAAGTCACGCGCAAGCTGCTCGATGAAGCCAAGCTGAAGGTTGAGGACATCGACACCATCGTCGTCGCTTCCACCACCGGTGTCGTCACGCCGAGCCTGGACGCGTTGGTGGTCGAGCGGCTGAAGATGCGCCGCGACATTCAGCGACTGCCGATTTTCGGTCTGGGATGCGCGGGCGGCGTGGTCGGCATTTCGCGGGCCGCCGCCATGGCGGAATCGCGGCCGGGCAGCAAGGTTCTCTATCTCGTCGTCGAGCTTTGCGCGCTCACATTCCGCAAGAGCGATACCTCCAAGAGCAACATTGTGGCGACGGCCCTGTTCGGCGACGGCGCGGCAGGCGCGATCCTCTCCACCGAAGGCGACGGCCCGCGCTTTGAAGCGATGGGCGAGCACACTTGGCCGAACTCGCTCGACATCATGGGATGGGACGTGGAGGAAGACGGATTGAAGGCGCGTTTCGCGCAAAGCATTCCTTCACTGGTGGCGGCGGACTTCAAGCAGCTCTTGAGCGAATTTCTTTATCGCAACGATCTGAAGCGTTCGGACATCGATGCCTTTGCCTGTCATCCCGGTGGCGCGAAGGTTCTGGACGCTCTGGAAGATTCTTTCGGCATGAAACGCGGCGATCTGGTGGAAAGCCGCGAAGTGCTGCGCGACTATGGCAACATGTCGGCGGCAACGGTGATGTTCGTGCTGGAGCGCATGGACTGGCGCGCCAAGAACAAACGCACGCTGATGACGACGCTTGGCCCCGGCTTCTCCGCTGCGTTCCTGACGCTAGATTCCAGATGATCTGGGTCTGGGTCATCATCGGCTTCGTCGCCCTGCAGCGGCTCGCCGAATTGCCCCATGCCGAACGCAACACACGCGCCTTGATGGCAAGGGGCGCAGTAGAGATCGGCCGGGAGCATTATCCGTGGCTTGTCGTGCTGCATGCGGCCTGGCTGATCGCGATCTTCCTCGCGCTGCCATCGCCGCCCACGATCTACGCAATCCCACTGGTCCTCTACATCCTGCTGCAAGTGTTGCGGGCATGGACGCTGATCTCGCTCGGCCCCTATTGGACCACACGCATCATCACCCTTCCCAACGCGCCACTGGTGAAGCGCGGGCCTTATCGCTTCCTGCGTCATCCCAACTACGCCATCGTCGTCGGCGAGATCGCTGTGCTGCCACTGGTGTTCGGCGAGTGGCACGTTGCGGTCGTCTTCTCCATCCTCAATTGCATCGTGCTTTTCTTCCGCATTCGCGAAGAGGAGCGCGCGCTGGACCCACGGCGCGCGTTATCCGTGCATTGATCCGCTATGCGGGCGCGTTTCTCCTAAACTGGCGCGATACTGCTGCGCACGGTTCCGGCACAACTCGCCGAAGCTTGGGCATTCGAGCAGATACGCTGCACCAAGCGGCGCCCGGCTTGGCTGCACAACCGGGTGAACCACGACATCGCCATCGGATTGCTGGCCTTCGCGCGGCCGGATGGGGTGCGGGGCCGCTGAGCATCCTGTTTCTGGCGCTAGAGAGCGTGGTGGCAATCGCTGTGCTGGAGATGTTCAACTACGTTGCCCATTACGGATTGATTCGAGAGCGGGATGCAGGCAGACGTCTTGAACCCTTCGCGCCTCACCACAGCTGGAACAGCAGCAATGTGCTGGCCAATCCCGTCATCTTCAACAGGGGCCGCCTCAGCGACCACCACACGCGCCCGTCGGTTCCGTATCAGGCGCTCCGCTACATCGAAGAAGCGCCGGAGCTTCCCGCGGGGTATGCCGGTAGCATCCTGCTTGCACTCGTTCCGCCGCTCTGGCGCTGGATCGTGGATCCCAAAGTGCAAGCCTTGCGCGCCTGAGGGCTGCGCATGACATCGACCGTGCGCACATGGATCGGTTACGTCGCCATGTGCTTCGGCATGTTCATGGCGATCCTCGACATCCAGGTCGTTGCAAGCTCGCTGACCAACATCCAGCACGCGCTGAACATTCCCGACGACAAAATCAGCTGGATCCAGACCGCTTACCTGATGGCTGAAGTGATTGCCATTCCGCTTACCGGTATGCTGACCCGCGCACTCTCGCTGCGCTGGATGTTCGTGTTGGCGACAGGCAGCTTCACGCTTGCCAGCATCGGTTGCGCGCTCTGCACGGGTGCCGATCCTTTGATCGCGTTGCGCGTGGTGCAGGGTTTCTGCGGCGGCATGCTGATTCCCGCTGTGTTCACCTCGGTATTCACGATCCTTCCGAAGAAGCACGAGATTCTGGCCACCGCGATGGCGGGCGTTGTCGCGATGGTGGCGCCGACAGTGGGCCCCTATGTCGGCGGCTGGCTTACGCAGACTTATTCCTGGCACTGGATATTCCTGATCAACGTCGTGCCGGGCATTCTGGTCTGCTCGGTGGTCGGCTTCTTCATTCCGGTCGGCGAGCCCAATGTCGGCTATCTGCGCAAGATCGACTACGCGACGGTGTTTCTTGCTGCGATCTTCCTTGGCACCCTGGAATTGCTGCTGAAGGAAGCACCGCCGCATCACTGGAGCGGACTTTATATCTACGCGCTGTTCGCGATCTGCGCGGTGTCGGGGGCCCTCGCGCTCTATTTCTGCTTTAGCCGGCCCTACCCGTTCATCAATCTCCGGCGGTTTTCGCGCATCGCTTTTGCGGTGGGATGCGTGTTGAGTTTCGTCGTCGGCATGGGGCTTTACGGCTCGACTTATATTCTGGCGATCTTTCTGGGCGGTGTCCGCGAACACACGCCCATCGAGATCGGGGAAATCATCATGGTGTCCGGCGCGGTACAGATGCTGGCGGCGCCCGCGGCCGCGCTGCTGGAGAGCCGCGTCGATGGACGCATCCTGGTGACGTTCGGTTATGCAGTGTTCGGCATCGGACTGCTCCTCAATGGGCAGATGACCTATCAGACCGATTTCGACGGATTGTTCTGGCCGCAGGTTCTGCGCGGCGTCGCGGTGATGTTTTGCATCCTCCCGACAACTCGGCTTGCGATGGAAGGCTGGAAGGCAGAGGATGCGCCCGACGCCAGCGGGCAGTTCAACCTGATGCGCAATCTGGGCGGCGCCATCGGCATTGCGCTAATCGACACCATTCTTGCGCAACGCACGCCCGATCACGCCCGGCACATCATCGACCGGCTACAGGCCGGCGACGCGCATATGGCGGCGCGTGTGGGCTTACCGACCGAGTATTTCCACGGCGTGCCGATGGGCCCGATCGACCCGTCGATGCGCGCTTACGTCGAGCCCATTGTTCAACGCGCTGCGTTGACGGATTCGTTCAATGAGGCGTGGATAGTGCTCGGCGCACTTTTCATATTGTCGTTGATTGCGGTCGCGTTCATGCGCCACGGCGTTTGGCGGCCCGACCGCGAAACCGAAGAGGCTTAAATCTCAGTCGGCGGCGGATAATGCCGCCGTGCTGATCGCTTCGCTGGCCTTGGTCTGCCAGATCAGGCCGATAAAGATACCCTTCGCGCGCTGCAGCAGACCCAGCACCATGGCACCCGACAAGGCACTGAATGCCGTGATGCTGGCCCAAAGCGGCACGGTGAGCAGCGCTTCCACGCTCATCATCAGGGCGACAATCACGTGGCCCGTGACCATCACTGTGAGCCAGGCGGGGCCGTCATCGGCGCGGATATGGCCGAAGGCCTCCCCGCACTCCGAACAGGCATCGACCTGCTTGAGATAGGCGCGGAAGAGGTGGCCCTTTCCGCAGCTTGGGCAGCGCTGGAAGAAGCCGCGAATCATCGCCTGCTTCGTGGGGTTATTGGATGCGAAGGTCATCATGTGAAGATGGTGCGCTCAGGGCTGTGGAAAAAGCCTCGCCGCCGCCGCGCGGCAATATGGCCAAAATCCGCAGAAACCCTAGGCCGTTAACGAACTTTCGGAGAACAAGGAACCAAAATCATTTTGGCTTAAGTGTTTGTATGGCAAGGATGATTTTGGTAAAAATACGACCCGACGGGCCCATGGCTGGGCGCCTCTTTCGCAATCTGCCTTCAAGGAAGCTGTAGTGACCCGATCGCATCGAGCCATTCAACTCCCCTTCGCATGTCTGCTTTTCACGCTTGTCGCCGTGAGCCCGATTGCGGCTTCGCCGGCTGACGCAGGCATTCTGGATTTTCTGAAATCCGCGACCGGACATTCCAGCGACACCGCTGCCGCCCCCGCGCCTGTCCAGCAGCCGGACGCCAGTACTGATCCTGACGACGCGTCTTTGGGCGAAATGCCGTTGCCTGCGCCCAAGCCGGTTGTCGCAGACGCTTCCGACAGCGCCGCGCCTACGGTCGAATGGGCGGCCAAGCACCTTTACTGCGTGGAATATGCGCGCATCCGTTCGGGCCTGCAGATATTTGGCGATGCGAAGTATTGGTGGGGCAAGGCCGCCGACATGTATGCGCGCGCAGCTCAACCTGTCGCTGATGCGGTCATGGTATTTGCCGGCAGCAAACGCATCCGCCACGGCCATGTCGCGGTGGTAACCGCCGTTCTCGGTCCACGCGAAATCAAGGTGGATCACGCCAACTGGCAGAACCGCGGTGAGATCGATCTGAACATGCCGGTGCTGGATGTCAGCAAAGGCAATGACTGGTCGCAGGTACGCGTGTGGGATCCGAAAACAAGCCAGTACGGCGCCCGCGTCTATGCTATCAGCGGCTTCATCGAGCGCACCACGCCGGTCACCCGCGGCAGTTAATACATCAGGTCCAATCCTTGCCCTTGTGCGGCTTGCGCACCAATTCGGGCTGGACGAAGGGCGTGGGAGCGGACGACTTGTCCTTCGCCTTATCGTTGGCCTTGGGTTTCTTCTTTTCCTTGTTTCCGCGCTGTTCGCGATTGGCCATGGGATTCTCCAGACTCACTTCAAAGCGAACGCAGCGTAAATCGCCCGGTGGCCGGAAAAAAGAGGGTCAGCCCGGATCCATGAGCGGGCAGGCCTGCTCGTCATCCAGCACCTGCGCCAGGATATCGCGCACATTCGCGGTCCTGCGGGCCTCACGCCGGTCACCCATCAATCGCAATTTTCGCTCGACGCCGTCCAGCTCGTTGTTGGCGGATAGAAGACTTGCGAACCGCTTGATGTCGACGGGCTTTGTCATGGGTGCCTCAATGCGGACTGGTTATAGGACGCGTGCTGGATTGCTCGAGCTACGCCTTGTCGGCAGAAGCTGCGCTGTCGCGCGCGCAGGAAAACGCGCGCGACGCCGGTGCGCACGACATTGAATTACCTGCGCGGTTATGGTTCGATTCCAAGACAATGCCCCGTTTCGAATACCATTTCGTGGCGCCGGATCTGAGTTGGGCCGAATTGTATAGACAGATCGGCGGCCGCAGTACTGTTGAAGGCCCTCCCGTTTTGGGGAGCAGCCGCTCGCCGCAGAGTGATCTGTATCAGCGGATATTTCGCGTATCATAGGCCCAATGCAGCAACGCTTGGCGCTGGCGCGGGCGGCATGACCAATCATCCGCCTCACAATGCTTTTTGAGCTGCGCCAAGTGGCGCGTCATGGCTTTCCAGCGACTGATCTGGCGCGCATCATCTTCCATGCGCCGTCCCGCATAATAGCGGCAATACCACTGAAACCAGCCGCGCGGATCATCCTCGTGAATCCAGCCTTTCCGCTTCCAATAGGATAATGGCTTGGAGGCATCGATGCGGAAGAAATTGAGGTCGGGATTCCTGCCGACCGGCGAGAGCTTGGCGCACGCGAACCAGCTCTTGGGAAATTCTTTACGGCAGTCTGTCATGTATTTGCCGCCGAAAATGCCCGATTCGAGCATCTCCTTTGGCGTCAGTTGCGGTTTGAAGCCGGGATCGAAATTGCGACCGGCCGGCTCCGTGAGCTTGTAGCGGTAATTCCGCTGCATCTTGTCGTGGACAACGACAGTCTTCGGCTTCATCGCTCCAATTTCACCAGCGCAACGACATACAGGATAATCCGGCATCGAGCTTGGCGATCTCCGTGACAGCGAGACTTTGTACGGAGAGTCCGTGCTTGCGGATCAGCTCGCGCGTTTGGGGAAACCTATCGCCGACCAAGACCGTCCCGTTCACCCGCAGCGCATTGGCCGCGCCTTCTTCGCCATCGGGCGTAACGATCAACCGAAAACCTTCAAAGACGTTGCTATCGGCCATCGCGCGCGTGACCAGAAGCGTCTCTTCGTCCAGCAACGAGGATGCGGTTTTGAAATGCAGAATGGCAGGCGGCGTCTGCACGACGCGCGCGTCGCGGCCGAGCGATTTGAGTGCGGCTTTCAACGCTTCGGCACCGGCGCGATTGGTGCGCTTGGAAAGGCCGATGAAGATCGTCTTGGGCGTGACGAGGACATCGCCGCCATCGGCGTTTTCACCATCCGCGAGTTCGTGCACCTGACCGAAATGGCGCTTGAGGACATCGCGCGTGTGTTCGCGCTCGCCCAGCCGCGATGGCGCGCCGGGCCGCAAAAGGATGGCGCCTTGCGGAATGACAAAAGCAGGATCTTCGACGAAGATGGAATCGGGAAAAGCATCGAGCGGCGGCAAGATATCGACCGTAAGTCCCGCGCCCTGAAGCGCAGCGACATAAGCCAGATGCTCCGCGCGGAGTTTTTCGAAATCCGGATCCGGGGAAGAATCTCGGCGCAGGCCATGCACCACGCTGGGCGCGGGGGCGCGCGCGATCGCGTCGGTGAAATCGAAAACGCGCATAGAGTTCTCCAAAAACAAAAAGCCCCGCGATCCTAGGATCGCGGGGCTTTCAGTTTTTGTGAAGGCGTCACATCTGTTCTTGGCAGGACTGGCAGCGACCGACTCTCCCGCGGCTTGAGCCGCAGTACCATAGGCGCTGGGGGCTTTGACGGCCGAGTTCGGAATGGGATCGGGTAGGA
>JANWJQ010000039.1 GCA_025451875.1 Rhizomicrobium sp. | reverse complement strand
GCCACCGCGCGCCCTGCATTCTCCATGAGCGTGAGAGTCGGCACACCGTGCGCGGCGGCATATTTGTCCGCTTCGTAACACTGCGCGACGGTGAGGATTTCAGAAGCCATCAGATCATTTCATACGCGAATAGAACCATCGTGACCGTAAGCGCCAAGAGGCCCAGCATGAAGCAAAAATCGGCTATGCGCTCCCATACATTTGGCCCTTCCACATTCGACCGCTCCTTGGCCCGCAGGGACAGGTAGGAACAGAACGCGCTGGCGAGGAAAATGACACCTGCGAGCGCACAATAATTGTCCACGCTGCTGGGCCCCAGATGCCCTTCGGCCACCTTCACCAGCCCCACCGCCGTCACGCAGACGCCGATCATCGTCGCCGAATTCGGCAAGATGTGCCGTGAGAGCTTTTCCCGGTCCATAAGTCCCTCCTGCTTCGCCCGCGCCATGCTACGCGCCGCGTCACAGAACGCGATAGTGATAGCGGTACAACTCCCTCTCGAACCCCATGCTTTCGTAAAGTTTAACGGCCGGCCGGTTGGCTGCGAGCACCTGCAAACACGCACCGTCGGCGCCGCGCCTCTCCGCCCACATCAAAAGGTCCATGAGCGTGGCGCGGGAAAGGCCTTCCCGGCGGCGCGCCGGATCCGTCGCCACCCATTGCAGGCTCACCAGCCGGTCATGGATCGCGCCATAGGCGACGGAAACAATACGGCCGTGCGCGTCGCGCGCGGCGGCGAAGGCGATGGGCAACGCCACAAGATCGAGCAGCCGCCGGCGCGTGTCGTCCTTCGGCGGCGGACGGCCGCAGAAGTTTTCATGCGCCTTCAGCCACTCTTCGGTGGGAGCTCCTTCGTGGATTTCGATGCTGCGCGGCGATGTTTCCGGCGGCGTCGCAGCGAAGTCCATGAACAGCGTGCGTGTCTCATCCTCCGCGCGGAAGCCCCGCGCTTCCAGCACATCCTCCAGCATCGGATCGTCGTTCGAGCGGATACGGAAATAGGTCGGCTGGCCGTGCGCCTCATAGATGCGCTCGCAATGGCCGATCTTTTCTTCCAGCGCACGCGTGCCGCTTCCGATCACGTTGACGGAATTGGTGCGGCGCGTCTCGCCATTGGCAAGGCGGATCAGCCAGCCGTCATAGAAGATTTCCTTCAGCGCCGGCCATGCGTTCAGGCACGCCTCTTCCGCGCTGGCACTCAGCCTGTCCATCCCAACCTCCGTTACGACCGGACACGCTGGGCAACAAAAAAGCCCCGCGTTTCCGGCGGGGCTTCGAAACAACTCGCGTTCACACGCGCGTCTACGCAACCCCTCGGGAGGAGCTACGGCGTCGCGCGGTTGTGGTCACGAAAATCATGGCGCGCACAATACGCAAAGGCGCGCGCAACGCAAGCGGTCAGATCACTTCATAGGCGAAGAGCAGTGAAATGAGCGTCAGCGCGATCAGCCCCGCCATGAAGGCGATATCGGCGCTGCGCTCCAGCAGGATCGCGATGCGCGTTTCTGGATCGAGCCGGAGCGACGCATAGGAAAGCAGCGCGCTTACCAGAAAGACGACCCCCGCCAGCGCCGCATATTCATCCACATTGCTGGGGCCGATCCGGCCTTCGACGATCTTCACCAGCCCGATGGCTGTGACGCAGATACCGATCATCGTGGAAGCGTTCGGCAAAATTTGAACGGACAGGCGCGGGCGCATGATCAGAACCCCCTTGGTGTCTTTTCGAAATGCGGATCAGCCATCTCGTAAGCCGCGCTGGCCGCCAGCACGCCCGCATCGTCGAACATGCGGCCCACGATCTGCAAGCCTACCGGCAAACCGTCCCTGGTGAATCCGCAGGGCACGCTGGCCGCCGGCTGTTGAGTCAAATTGAACGGATAGGAGAACGGCGACCACGCCATCCACGCCTTGCCGTCATCATCCAGCGGCGACAAGAGGCCGACATCGAAGGCGGGCGTCGCCAGCGCGGGCGTAAGCAGGAAGTCGTACGTCTCCATGAACACGCGTAGCGCGCCGCCATAGGCGCCGCGCGCGAGATTGGCTTGCAGATAGGTTTTCTTGTCGATCTTCACGCCCTCTTCCACCATGCGGCGCAGACCGGGATCGAGCTTTTCCTTTTGCGCTTCGGACAGACCGCCCAGCGCAAACCCCGCACCCGACCACCACAGCTTCTGGAAGATATCGCCCGCGTCGGCTGAAGGCGGATCGACCTGCTCCACATGCGCGCCCATCGCTTCAAAGCGCTTCACCGACTTGGCGACGATCTCCTCCACTTCCGGCACGATCTTCTTCACCCAGCCGAGACGCGGCGACCAGGCGATGCGTTTGCCGCGCATCGTCTGTTCGAGCTCGGCGGCATAATCCGTCGGTTCATACGGCAGGTTGAACCAGTCGCGCGGATCGGGTTTTGCGATCACGTTCATCAGCATCGCGCTGTCTTTCACCGTGCGGCTCATCGGGCCGACATGCGCGAGCGTGCCGAAGGGCGACAACGGATAAGCGGCGACGCGGCCAAAGCTCGGCTTCAGTCCATAGGTGTTGGTGAAACTTGCGGGGATACGGATGGAGCCGCCGCCATCGGTGCCCAGCGCCAGCGGACAGAAACGCGCCGCGAGCGCGGCCGACGAACCGCCGGACGATCCGCCCGGCGTCTTGGCCTTGTTCCACGGATTGCGCGTGATGCCGGTGAGCGGCGAATCCGTGCAGCCCTTCCAGCCGAATTCCGGCGTGGTGGTTTTGCCGATCAGCACCGCACCCGCCTCTTTGAGCCGCGCGACGGTGGGTGCATCCTCATTCCACGGGCCTTTGGGATCGATACTGTGCGAGCCACGCCGCGTGGCCCAGCCTTTGGTAAGGAGCAGATCCTTCACCGCCACCGGCACGCCATCCAGCGGCGACAGCGGATCGCCCTCCTGCCAGCGCCGTTCCGAGGCTTCCGCCTGCTGCATGGTTGTGTGCGCATCGATCAGGCAGAAGGCGTTGACCTCACTGTCCAGTGCCTCGATCCGCGCGAGAAAACCCTGCGCCACCTCCACCGGCGACAGATCGCCGTCGTGGAAAGCACGGGAGAGCTGCTCGGCGGTCATTTCATGCGGTTCGGCCATCTTATTCATCCTTTCCCAGCGGAATGCCGGGATACCAGCCGCTCCTGGCGAGGAATGTGTGTGCGTCCTTGATCTCGATGATGTCGCGGATCGCGGCGCGCTTGTCGGCGGCGTGTTCATAATAGGACTGCACGATGCGCCGGCCCACCCAGTAGCCCATATCGCCGGGCTTCTCGAGCGTGCCGTTGAAGAACCACGCGGACAGATCGGTCTTGTCTTCATCCGGCACAAAGGCGGCTTCGATTTGCTTCTCACGCCCGGCTGTCGCTTTCGCGAAATAGACGTAGGACGTGCCGCCCGACGTCATGATACCCATGAACTCGGCCGCGCCTTCGATCAGCGCCGATTCCAGCACAGTCGGATCTTTCTTGTTGTAGAAGGCGGGTGACGTCAGCGCCTGCTGTACATGCGTGTATTCATGCGCGATCACGTCGGCAACGCGGATTTCGAGATCGGCAGGCATCCATGACACCCCGCACAACGATTCCAGCCCCACCATAACGCCCGTCTCATCTGCGATCGCGACGGGCTTGCCGCGCCCGATGGCGACCGTGACCGGCGGGAATTTCGCTTCGGGATAAAGCGTGCCGAGCTTGGACAACGCGGCGCTCACGCGGACTTTGGCGCGCGGCAGCACCGCGAGGCATTTGCGCGCATCCGCATAAACCTGCGGATGGTCGGCGATGGCCTGCACGATGCGCGCCGCGGTGGTGTTGCGCTGCTTCAGGAAGCTGCGCAGGCCATCGCTGCCCTTGTCGATATAGTCATGCTGGATCTGGTCGGCAGCGGGATGACCGCCCGCCCCATCATAGACTTGGTAGAAGAGTGTCACATCTTCGGTGTGGATGACCGGCGATGCCGCGTAAGCGCTGACGCTCCACGTCAACATAGCCAGCGCGACAACGAACCTGCGCATTAGTTCACCTTCGTCAGCGGCGCTTCGTGGCCCTTCTCGATCAGGCGCAGCGAGGAGCCCTCCGCTTCCAGCACCGTGACTGAGCAATTGTCCGGCGAGAACACGACCACCCGATCGTCTTTCAGCGCCGCGCCTGCCAGCACATTGATGGCGACATAATGAGAGAAGATCACCGTATCCTGCGGGATGGCGGCGGCCGTGGCGATGCAGTGTTCGCGCCACGATGCCAGTTCGGGGTTCACGTCCCGCCACGAACCCATCATCAGCTTGCGCAGCCACACCGCGCGCTCTTCGAGCGAGGCGAGATTGGGCGATGGAATCTCCGCCACCGCATGTTCGATCACCGGTGTCTTGCTCCACAGCTTTGCGAGCGGCGCGGCCGTCTGCTGCGCGCGGGCGAGCGGACTGGAAAGAATCGGCAGCGGACCGACGCCCTTCAGCTTCTGCGCGACGGCATCCGCCTGCTCGCGGCCCAGCGCATCGAGGCCGGGGTCCATCGCGCCACCGAAGCCGGCTTCGGCCTTGCCATGACGGATCACGAAAAGTTTAGGCATGGGGGATCATTCCAAAATAGCGTTGCCGCACACTAGTGGGCCGGGGATAGGCTTTCCACCGCTTATTCGTTTTTGTTGGGGCTTCCATGAATGTTGCGCTGATTGCGAACTGCGCCATCGCACCGCTGGCGTTCCTGATCCTGTGCCTGCCGGCTTTGAGAAATCCCGATGCGCGCGGTTGGGTACCCCTCATCATCCTGATGTCGGTGCTGGACAGCGTGGCGACGCTGATCCCCGCCTATTATCACCAGCTCCAACCTCCCCATGTGCACATGAACTGGGGCGGGAAGATTCTCGACGTGGCCGTGATGCTGGCCGCGGCGGGCATCTTCATCGCGACGAAGCGGCTCACCGCGCGCGATCTGGGACTCACACTGAAGCAGGCGCCCGGCACCGGCCGCGCGATCCTGTTCGTGATGATCCCGTTTCTCCTCGTCGTGGCCGCTCTCTCCGCCACGATGTTCGGCAATGCGAAACTCCCCTCCGCCGAAAAGCTCTGGTACGAGGCGACGATGCCGGGGCTGGCGGAAGAGCTGCTGTGGCGCGGCATCCTGCTGGCCATCCTCAACCGCATGTTCGCGGATCGCTTCCGTCTTGCCGGCGCGGAGATCGGTTATGGCGTGATTGCGGTGTCGCTGGTGTTCGGGCTGGTTCACGGCATGCAGTTCGACGACAAGCTTGCCATCCAAACGGATTGGGTCACGGCGCTGTTCGCGCTCTGCACCGGCTTCGCGCTGGCATGGTTGCGCATGCGCACCAAGAGCCTTGTGCTGCCCGTGGTTTTGCACAACGCGACGAATGTGATCCTGGAGACCGTGCTCCTGATGCACTAACTGGCGCTGAGCGCCTGCCATGTCGCCATCGCGAGGCCCATGCCGCGCATGTCGCCGGTGGTCGTGCCGTGCATCACGTTCATCACATAGGAAAGCGTGGTGCGCGCATCCATGTCGATGATGATGATCGAACCGCCATAGCCGCCCCAATACATGCTGTTGGGATTGGGTAATGGCACCGCGCCGCCGGCAAGGCCGAAACCCAAGCCGAAGCGTGCGGGAATGTTCATCACCTTGTCGTGGCCCTCGATCTGCAGCTCCAGTGCCTTGCGACAGCCGGCTTCCGAGAGGAAGCGTTTGCCTTTCGCGACACCGCCATTGGCGAGGATCGTATGAATCTCTGCTACCGAACGCGCGTTGCCGGTGCCACCGGCCGCCGGAATCTCCGCGCCGCGCCATGCGCGTTTTTTGGTTTCATGCACATGGATGCCGGGGTTGGTCGCCATGTTCTTCAGGATTTCGTTCGGCTGCGCGCCATCCTCCACACCTTCACCTGGCGGCGGCGGAATGAGTTCGGCGACGCGGTCGTCCTCCGATGCCGGCAAGCCGATCCAGAAATCGGCGTTGAGCGGTTCGGCGACTTCCTCGCGGAAGACCGTGCCGAGGGATTTTCCGGTAACGCGGCGGATCACTTCACCGACAAGAAAGCCCTGCGTCAGCGCGTGATAGCCCGGTGCCGTGCCCGGCTCCCAGAACGGCGCCTGCGCTGCAAGCAGCGACGTCGCCTTCTCCCAATCGTAGAGATCTTCCCTGGTGATCTTCTCTTTCCAGCCGGAGAGACCGGCGGAATGCGACATGAGCTGCGCGACGGTGATGTCGGCTTTGCCATTCGCGGCGAACTCCGGCCAATACTTTGCGACCGGCGCGCTGAAATCGATCAGCCCGCGATCCGCGAGCATGAGTGCGGTCAGCGCCGTCATCGTCTTGGTGGTGGAATAGACGTTGACGATGGTGTCTTTCACCCACGGCTTCGTCTTCGCCGCGTCGGCATAACCGCCCCACAGATCGACAACGGTTTCGCCGTTCTTGGTCACGCAATAGGACGCGCCGAGATCGCCGAGGTTCTTGAAGTTGTTCTCGAAAGTTTCGCGAACCTGTTCGAAGCCCTTGTTGGCGAAGCCGTGGATTTCAACCATATCCAATTCCTTATCCGTCATCGCCGGGACAAGCCCGGTGATGACGATGTGCATTATTCAAACTCAAACAAATTACGATCGCCGGGTGTGACTTTGCCAGAACGGCCCAACATCTCCTCGCGCATCATCCAGTCGAGCGTCGCATCATCGTCGGGCGTGTTGGCGAGGAAGCGGCGGTTCTGCGCGTCGCGGCCCACCACGATGCCGAAGCGTTTGCCCTTGCGGTCGGTGATGACGGTATAGGTTTCCACCGTCGCCTTGCCCGCGGGCTTCTCGATCACTTCGGGATGCGGCTCCGCATCGATCTCTTTCTGATAGGACTTCGGGTCTTCGCGCTTCCATGCGCCGCTGGTCGGTGTCGTCGAATAGATGCCGGCGGAATGTTTGGTGACGTACCAGCCGTTCGCGGTGCACAGGCCGAACTTGCCCGGCGCGCCGCGCAGCTTCTCCGTCATCATCACGATGGAGTGCATGACGTAATTGTTTCCCGCGCCGCCGAAATAAGGAAGCCCGCCGGTGATGGTGAGGCCGCGCTTGTCGTCCGTCGCGATGCCGAGTTCCTTGCAGCCGAT
>JANWJQ010000038.1 GCA_025451875.1 Rhizomicrobium sp. | reverse complement strand
GCGAATTTCCCAAGGCCGTGGGGCGCATCTCTTTCTTCGTGAACTCCGGCGTGAAGTTCATCACCGAGATCTGCAAGCTGCGCGCGATGGGCAAGGTCTGGGACGAGATCACGAAGGATCGGTACGGTGTCACCGATCCCAAGCTGCGGCTCTTTCGTTACGGTGTGCAGGTGAACTCGCTCGGTCTCACCGAGCAGCAGCCCGAGAATAACGTCTATCGCATTCTCTTCGGCATGCTGGGTGTCACACTGTCGAAGAACGCGCGCGCCCGCGCGGTGCAACTCCCGGCGTGGAACGAAGCGCTCGGCCTGCCGCGCCCCTGGGATCAGCAATGGTCGCTTCGCCTGCAGCAGATCGGCGCCTATGAAACCGACATGCTGGAATATGGCGACATCTTCGATGGCTCGAAGGTGATCGAAGAGAAGGTTTCCACCTTCGTTTCGCAGATCAAGGAAGAGATTACACGGGTCGCGGATCTGGGGGGCGCCGCCACGCAGGAAGCGCTGGAATATATGAAGGAGCGCCTCGTCTCCTCCAATGCCGCGCGCATGGAAGCGATCGAGACCTCCGATGAAATCCGCGTCGGCGTGAACAGCTACACCGAGACAGAGCCGTCACCGCTCACCGCAGGCAATGGCAATTTCGTCGTTGTCGATGAAGCTGCCGAACGAGAACAGATCGAGCGGCTGAAAGCGTGGCGTTCGCAACGCGATCAAAAGAAAGTCGATGCCGCGCTCGTCGATCTCGAACGGGCGACGAAGGAGAATACCAATATCATGCCCGTCTCCATCGCCTGCGCGAAAGCGGGCGTCACGACGGGCGAATGGGCACGCACCCTGCGCCATGTCTTCGGCGAATACCGTGCTCCGACAGGTGTTGCCGCGTCAGGCCCCGGCCGCAACGATCCGCGCATCGGCGAATTGCGCGAGGCGGTGGATGCTGTGTCGAAAAAGCTCGGGCGCCGTCTATCCTTTCTTGTCGCCAAGCCCGGACTCGATGGTCATTCCAATGGCGCCGAACAGATCGCCATCCGCGCCCGCGATGCGGGCATGGATGTGGTCTATGACGGCATCCGCTTCTCGCCGGACGAGATCGTGACCGTTGCGAAAGAGAAGAAGCCGCACATGATTGGCCTCTCCATTCTGTCCGGGTCGCACATTCCTCTGGCGCGCGAAGTGATGGCCAGGCTGAAAGATGCGGGCCTCAAGGACATCAAGGTCGTCGCAGGCGGCATCATCCCGCCGGAAGACGAAGCGGCTTTGAAGTCCGCGGGCATTTCCGCCGTGTTCAGTCCGAAGGATTACGATCTCAATGCCATCATGTATGAGATCGTCGCGCTCGCGGGTGAAGGCTGATCATTTTTTCTGCGGGTCGGTCGTGCCCATGTCGGCCTTGACCTTCCATGCGCCTTTCGCGTCCCTCTCCCATATCGTCAGGTAATGCCCGATCAGATGATGACGGCGGCCTTTGTCGTCGGGTCCGCTTTCGAATATCCAATGGCCATCCGTCCAGGCCAGAGTTCCATCCTTGGAAACTTCCGCGTAATCGGGCTCCCAGCTCAACACATTGGTTCTGGGATCGCCGTTGCCGGACGTCTGGAATCGCTTCGCTGCCTCGGCCTTGCCGATGATCGGCGGCTCGCCGCCCGTGCCGAAGATGCGCGCATCGTCGGCCATGGTGGCGAGGAACGCGGCATTGCTGCCTTTCTCCACCGACAGTTGCGAGAAGGCCCGGTCGGCTGCCATCACCTCATCCTTTGGTCCAGCCCAAGCTGTGCTCGCGATCACAGCAAACGCGCATGCCATCGGTACAATTTTCGCCATATCCGCAGCCCTCCCGGTTTCCACTTCCAATTGTGGCGAGTTTGCCGCAATCCGTCCAAGATTCCGCCGGTAACTATTTGTTTACTGTGTTTTCGCCGGGGCCGGAATTGAACGGCCGCCGGCGAAGCTGGGGGATATCATGGTCGCCTATCGCCGCATCGATGAAGTGAATGTGCCGCCGGGCCGCCGCCACGCGCTCAGCCACGAACTTTTCCACGGTCTGACACCCGAAGAGTTCGACAACGAAGCGCGCAGCGTCGCGGAAGTGCGCGCCATGACGCCCGCCGTGCGCCGCCGCATGGAAGCACATCTCACCGAACGTCTCATGACGCCGCCGGATGCGCCGACCTGGGGCCCGGACTGGATTCATCGCGGCGAAAGAGACGCGCCCAAGCGCGGCAGCGAAAAGCCCGGCGTCTTCGCGCGCATGTTCAATCGCGACGACGATGAAGAAGACGAAGTGGAAGCTTCGCCCGATGTCGCGACCGATGAGGACTACGTCATCGCGCGCAACATGGAGAAGAGCCGCCAGATCGCGCATTACAAATGGCTCTATATCGGCGCCATCGGCATCACGCTGCTGATCGCAGTGATGGCGATGTTCGTCGATTACCAGATCATCCGCGGCGATGTGTGGACGCGCGCGCTGTCCAACGAATTCATGGTCGTTCCGGCGGCGCTGCAATCCACCGTGGTATTCAAGAGCCTGCAGGTCGTGTTCGCGGTGCTTATCATCCACTTCATGCTGAAGATCACGGGCGTCTATGGCCGCAATGCGCTGGTGGTCGCCGCGTTCGTCATGGCGCTGGTGATGATCGGAAGCCTCGGCTATCTCGTCGCCTATAACAACATGACGGGCGGCACTTCCACGACATTGGAGCATCAGCAGTCCAATGAGGGCGGCAATGCCATCGACCGTCTGTTCCAGACCAATGCGCCGGTTGCCGCGCAAAGCCCGGTGCAGAACGCCTCAGCCACCAGCGAATATTCGGTGGGCCTGCCGAAGATTTCGCAGAATTCGCTGGCCGATGCCGACAGCTGGTTCTGGTTCGCTTTTGCCAGCGTGATCTTCTTCATCGTGACGATCGTGGCTGCGCTCTACATCCAGGGCACGGAGAACAACGTCCGCAACGTGATGCTGGCGCGGGACTACAAGCATCGCCAGCGCCAGTTCGCGCAGTTGCATCTGCTGCAGCTCGCTGACAAGCGCGAAGCGGCACGCGGCGAAGTCGAAGCCTGATGCTGATGAATGCGATGCTGGCCGTGGTGACCGCCACGGCGCTGGTGGGTGGCGGCTATCTCGCCGCCGATGCATCCCGCACAGCCGATGCCGCACTGCGCGCCACGCCGGTGAGCTATCTTTCGGATCACGCCAATATCGCGCCACGCCGCATCGTCATCGCAATCGACCTGTCGAAGAGCAATCCCTTGATCGACAATCCGGACTTTGCGGCGAAGGTCGCGGACCGCGTCGGCGATGAAATTCGTGGGCTCGGCTTTGCCTCTGAAGTGCATGTGCGCACCTTCGGCAATTACGACGCGGGTTCGAACAATTTTCACTACGACGTGCAGATCTCCATACGCAATCGTCCGGAAGTCGTCGCCGCCGATGTCGAGAAGCTGATCTCCGGCACGCCGACATTGGTGCGCCAGGGCAAATGGCAGGCGCAGGGTCACACCAACATCCTCGCCTTCATGGACAATGTGTCGAACTCCATCGGCTGTTCGGGCGTGCCGACCACGATCATTCTGGCGTCCGATGGAATCGAGGATTCCGAATACGCCCGGCTTGGCCGTGATGGCGCGCATTTGCCGGCGCCGGAGGGACGGCCTTTTGCCGGATGCTCCGATCTGCAAATTCTCGGATTGGGCGAAGGCGATCGCAGCCCCAGCGAAACGGTGCGTCTGCGCGGCGAGTGGAATCGCTGGGCGCATGCCGCAGGCTTCGCGCGCTTCCAGGGCCTCAACGACTGGTAGTCAGCCGAATAGACGCGCTTTGATCTGATCGGGCGTGACGCCGTTGGCGCGAAGATCGCGCAGCGTGACGGCGGAATCGCGCTTGGAAAATTTCTTTCCGTTTTCATCGAGAATAAGCTTGTGGTGCGCATAGGCCGGCGCAGGCAGGCCGAGAAGCGTCTGCAGCACGCGCTGGATATGTGTGGCGGAGAAAAGATCGTTGCCGCGCGTCACAAGCGTCACACCTTGGAAAGCGTCATCCACGGCAACCGACAGATGGTAGGACGCAGACGTCTCCTTCCGCGCTAACACGACATCGCCGAACAGCAGCGGATCGACGGTGATGACGCCATGCTCGTCCTTCGGTCCCACGCCCTGTTCCTCGAACGTCAGCGCACCGGCAATGAACGCGGCCTTTTGCGAATCCAGCCGCAACGCATAGGGCGCTCCGGACGTGATGCGGGCTTGGCGCTGCTCCGTGCTCAGATGACGGCAGGTGCCCGGATAGACCGGCCCTTCCGGGCCATGCGGCGCCTCTGAAGCCCGCGCGATTTCGGCGGCAATCTCCGCACGGGTGCAGAAGCAGGGATAGAGAAGCGCCTGCTCCTGTAATTTGGCGAGCGCCGCGCGATAGGCATCGAAGCGCTCGGACTGGCGCAGCACCGGCCTTTCCCAATCCAGGCCAAACCACGCCAGATCCTCGAAGATCGCCGCCTCGAATTGCGGGCGGCAGCGCGTCGTGTCGATGTCCTCGATGCGCACCAGAAAGCGTTTCCCCGCCTGCGCGGCGGTGATGGCGGCGAATGCATGGCCCAGATGCAGATAGCCGGTTGGACTCGGTGCGAAGCGCGTGACAATCATGGAGAGAGTGTACACGCCTCTGAAAATGCCGAAACCGCACCGTATTTCCTCCGCCGTCCATCTCGAACAGGCCGTCGATGCCCTGATCGCAGCGGACAAGCGCTTTCATCCCGTCGTCGCGCGCACGGGACGGCCGCAGTTCAAGCCGCGCCGCAAGCATGGCTTTGAGGCGCTGGTGGACATCGTGGTGAGCCAGCAGCTTTCCATCGCTGCCGCCGACACCATCTTCGGGCGCGTGAAGGAAAAAGTTTCGCCCTTCACGCCGGAGAATTTGCTGGCGACGCCTGCCGAGGTATTGCGTGCCTGCGGCCTGTCCGCGCCAAAGCAGAAACACATGAAGAGCATTGCGAGCGCGATCCTCGACGGCTCGCTCGATCTGAAGCGCATCCGCACCATGCATGATGACGATGCACGCGCGCATCTCACCGCCGTTAAAGGCATCGGACCGTGGACGGCGGACATCTACCTGATGGGCTCGCTCGGCCGCGCCGATATCTGGCCGGTGGCCGATGTCGGCCTGCAGGCGTCGATCACGCGCGTGCTGAAACTGCGAAAGCGCCCGAATGAAAAGCAGATGGAGAAGCTGTCGAAGAACTGGCGGCCCTGGCGCACCGTCGTCGCGCGCCTGTTGTGGACGCATGAAGATGGCATCCGCAAGGAAAAGCGCGAAGCCGAGGCGCGCGCGAAGGCCGAACGCGCCGCCAAGGCAAAAGCGAAGAAGAAAAAGAAATAATGGACGGCGTAACCATCCGATACGCACGAACCGAAGACGCGCCGGGCATCGCGCATGTCCATTCCACGTCCTGGCGGAACACTTATCGCGGAATCGTCCCGCAGTCCTATCTTGATGACATGCATCCGGAGAAAACCGTCGAGCGATGGCGCGAGGCGGCTGCCGGCAAAGTCCCCGGCGCGCATCTGCTGGTCGCGTATGAGAAGGGAAAGATCATCGGCTTTGAAGTCTATGGTCCCGCGCGCGAACCTTCCTTCGGCTATTCCGGCGAACTCTATGCTGCTTATTTCCTGCCCGAGGCGATGGGCAAAGGTCTTGGTACTGAGATGATGAAGACCGTCGTCCGGGATCTTGCCGCACAAGGCCTGAACGACATGATCGTCTGGGTCATGGAGGCAAACGCACGCGGCCGCCGCTTCTACGAGAAGCTGCCGGGCGGCGCGGTGGTTCCAGATTCGCGAAAGAGCTTCGACATCGATGGCGCGGAGATCTGGGAAATCGCCTATGGCTTTCGTCCGCTGCCGCAGGTGAAATAGCGCATGGCTCTGCATCAGCTTTCCGGACCCAGATTGCCGCCCGCGCGCGGCGAGGCCACGCATCTTGTCGTGCTGTGTCATGGCTATGGCGCGGATGGAAACGATCTCATCGGCCTTGCGCCGATGTGGCAACGTCTGTTGCCGACGGTCGCCTTCGTTGCGCCCAATGCGTCCGAGCCGTGCAGCGCGGGCATGGGCTATCAGTGGTTTCCGATCTCGCGCATCGATCCGGCGGAAATGGCGCGCGGCGTTCGGGGCGCGTCGGCGGTGCTGGAGAATTTTCTGGAGGCCGAGCTTACGCGCCTCAACCTCACGGGTGACAAGCTCGCTTTGGTTGGTTTCAGCCAGGGCACGATGATGTCGCTGCATGTGGGTTTGAAGCGCGGGGTGAAGCCTGCCGCCATCGTCGGCTATTCTGGCATGTTGGCGGACCAGAAGCCGGAAGCCGGGGCCGATGCACCGCCGGTGCTTCTCATCCATGGCGACGCGGATCCGATGATCCCCGTGGGTGCGCTGTTTGCATCCGCCGCAACGCTGGGTGGCGCGGGCGCGGCGGTGCAATGGCATATCTCGCCCGGCGTCGGTCATTCCATCGACGAGATCGGGCTGACATTGGGCGGCGAATTCCTCGCCCGTGCTTTCCGCGGCCAGCTGCAACGCAAGGAAGTACAAATTTCCTGCCCTGTTGCCTGACTGTCGCTTTGCCGTCACGGCGAATCACGTAACATCCTCCGTGGCTTGGGGCTGGTTGGCAGAGTGTGCTTTTTGCCCGTACAGTTCCCGCCATTAGGAGGTGCTGTCTTCACAAGGAGCCAACCGTGTTAGCCGCCGGCCGCAGCCCGGAAGCCTGCCCGGCCCTCGTCCTCAACGCCGATCATCGGCCGCTGAGTTACTTTCCGCTGTCGCTCTGGTCCTGGCAGGACGCGATCAAGGCGGTTTTCCTCGATCGCGTGAACATCCTCGCCGAATATGACCGCGCGGTGCATTCGCCCAGCTTCGAAATGAAGCTGCCATCCGTCGTCTCGCTCAAAAGCTATGTGAAGCCCGCGCGCAATCCGGCCTTCACGCGATTCAATGTGTTCCTGCGCGATCGCTTTGAATGCCAATATTGCGGCGACGAGGACGATCTCACCTTCGATCATGTCATCCCGCGTTCGCGCGGCGGCAAGACGACGTGGGAAAATGTCGTGACGGCCTGTGCGCCCTGCAATCTGATGAAGGGCGGAAGGCTCACCCATCACATCGGCATGTTCCCGCGCATTCCGCCGCATCGGCCTTCGGTCAATGAGCTGCGCAACAATGGCCGCCGCTTCCCGCCCAATTATCTGCACGATAGCTGGGCCGACTATCTTTATTGGGATAGCGAGCTGGAAGCCTAGGCGCTCTTCGTCTCACGCCACATCGCGATCAGCGGCGGTGCACCCGGCGGCGAAATGTTTTTGCGCGCAACGAAGCCCGCGCGTTCGTAGAGCTTCGCATTCTTCGGGTTGGAATTTTCCAGATAAGCGGGCCCACCGGCTTCATCGGCTTTCCGGATCGTCACATCGAGCAGCGCGCCGCCGAGCCCCATGCCCTGAAAGCGGGGAGCGACGGCGATGAAGGCCAGATAAAAATGCGGCTCATGCGGATGGTTCTTCTCCATCGCATCGCCCATCGCGGACCCACGGCCAAGACGCGGAAATCCGCAAAGCCGCACGAACATCGGGATCAGCTTCAACTGATCGAAAAAGCCGCCGGGACTGGCGGGCGCATCGGGCGGAAGCCACGCAGCGGCCACGCTCGCGTCCTGCGCCATCCACACATGGCCGAACGGAATCGCGCGCCGCTGCAGCAGCCAATAGAAAAAGCGCTCAAGACCCGCCGCGCGCTTGGGGCCGGGCCGCGCGATCCAGTCCATCACCGGATCTGTGGCGAACGCAGCGGCGAACAGGCGTGCGATAGTGCGTGCATCGTCCATGGTCGCGCGGCGCGGATGGGCGGCGGCGTGCAGCCGCGCATGGCGTTCCTGTTCGTCGTTCATAACCGCTCGGAGAGTTTGATCGCGAGGCGGCAACCCGCCTTGATGGTTTCGCTGAGAAGCTTGTAGGCGGGGGCTTCTTCCGCGCCCAATTCCAGCGCTTCGTTCTTGTGCGCCACTTCATCGGCGCGGAATTTCTCGACCGCCTGCTGCAACGGCCTGTCGCCATCCAGCCGCGCGATCTGCTGCGCATAATGTTCGTCGATGACCTCCTCGACCGCTGCGGTGCAGGCCATCGCGGCTTTCTCGCCCATCAGCGCGGTGGCCGCGCCCAGCGCGAAACCGGCCACGCGCCACACCGGCTCCAACGCTGTCGGACGCACGCGGCGTTCGTTGATGAGTTTGTCGAAGGCGGCGAGATGTTCCTGTTCCTGCTCCGCCATCTTGCGGATCGCCGCGGCGGTTTCGGATTTGCGGTTTCCGAAGACCGCAAGCTGGCCTTCATAGATCCGGACCGCGCCATATTCGCCGGCATGATCAACGCGGATCATGGATTCGGTGTCGGCGGTATTTAACACGCCGGGCATTGCGGGGCGTTTTCTGCGCGGGCTCATGCCGTTTTTCCCGTCCGCGCCAGCAGCGCAAATCCGGCGATGGCGAAACCCAGCGAGATAAGCGCGTTGTATCCGGCCATCGAAACGCCGAAGAGACGCCACGCCGCGTGGTCGCAGCTCACGACATGCGCATTGAGATCGAGCTTGCCGGTGACGGCGAAAGCGCTTCCGGTGCAGGCGCTGGGGCCTGCCCACATCTGCCATTCCACGCCGGCATGGTAGATGCCGATTGCGCCGGTGATCGCCACAAGCAGCGCGGTGAGGAATGCCACAGGGCGCGCAAGGCTTCGCGGCAGCACGCCCGCTTGCAGCAGAAGTCCGCCGCCCAATCCCACAACGATCGCACCGAAATGCGGATAGCGTTGCCACATGCACATCTCGCAGGGCGGATAGCCGCCGATATATTGAAAGCCGAGCGCGCCCAGGATCAGCACCAGCGAGACAAGGCCGAGCATCAAGGCGATTTGTGTCGAATTGGGCCGCGTCATTTGGCGAAGATCATCCGTTCATCGGCGAAGGCTTTGAATTCCAACGCGTTGCCACTCGGGTCTTTGAAGAAGAATGTTGCTTGCTCGCCCGGCAAACCTTCGAAACGAACACCGGGTTCGATGATGAAACGAATGTTCCGTGCGGACAATTTGTCCGCAAGTTTTTTCCATTCGTTCATGTCGAGGATGATTCCAAAATGGCGCACAGGCACATCCTCGCCGTCAACAACATTATGTGCTTTGTGCTCGACCTCATCCGGGCTTAAATGCGCGACGATCTGGTGACCGAAAAAGTCGAAGTCGACCCATTCGTCCGAAGACCGGCCTTCGCGGCATCCAAGCAAGTCTCCGTAGAACGCGCGCGCTTCGGCGAGATCGCGAACCGGAAATGCCAGATGAAAGCGGGCCAGATGAGAGTGAGAACTGCTCGTCATAATTGAATGCGCTCTTTGTGTGTCGTGAAGCAAAGCGCAACAGTGAGACAAAGGAAAGCCCATGCGTTTGTTGGGGCAGCCACGCAAAAACGTGAAGCGACAGCTGGCGGGCCGCGAACTGCTGCGGATCGACGGCGATTTCGTGCCTGTGACGTTGCGCCTCAATCCGCGCGCGCGCCGGCTCATCGTGAAGGTACATCCTTCGACCGGCGAAGTGACCGTGGTGGCGCCGTCGCGCCGCGCCTTGGAAGGCGCATTGGCCTTCGCCCGTTCGGAAACCGATTGGATCCGCAAACGTCTGGCGCGGGTGCCCAAGCCTGTGCTGCTCGCCGTCGGCGCGCGCGTTCCGTTTCGCGGCGAGGTTCATCACATTGTCGAAGGCGAGAAGGGGCGTGCGCCTGTCTGGGTGGATGAGGAAGATGGCGAGCCCGTCATTCTCGTATCCGGCCGACCCGAGCACATGCCACGCCGCATCGCCGATTTTCTGAAGCGCGAGGCACGCAAGACGCTCGATGCGCGCACCGCTTTCTATTCCGACAAGCTCGGCATCAAGCCGCGCCGCATCACGGTGCGCGATACCGCCAGCCGCTGGGGCTCCTGTTCGGCGCAGCGCGGCCTGTCCTTTTCCTGGCGCCTGATCCTCGCGCCGGATTTCGTGCTCGATTATGTGGTGGCGCATGAAGTCGCGCATATGAAGGAGATGAACCACAGCCCGCGCTTCTGGCAGCTGGTCAATCTTCTGGGTGCGGAAGTAAAGCGCGCGCAGCGCTGGCTGGCCGATCACGGCACCATGCTGCACCGTTACGCGCCGCGCATCGTGGTGGACTGAAACCGCAACGCCTTCTCAGCGGTTCTACGCGAAGAACCCGGGAGGACAATATGATCCGCAAATTGCCGTCAGGCGGCTACCGCCTCTATTCGCGCAAGAAAAATCCCAAGACCGGAAAGCGCCGCAATCTCGGCACCTTCAAGACGAAGGCGGCGGCCGAGAAGCACGAAAAGCAGGTTCAATATTTCAGGCGGCACTGAGCGCGTTCAGCGCAGGTGGGCGATCCGCTGCTGCACGTCGTTGCGCAGTTCGGCGAACTGACGGCCTAAAGAATCCAGCGCATCGGACGATGCGTGCGACGCGCGATCGCGCAGGCGGTGGCGCATATTGCGGATATCGCGCTCCTCAAACGGCACGTCATCGACAAGGATTGCGGCGACGCCAATGGCGATCACCAAACCGGCGAGCGCGAAGCCGGCCCATGTCGCGATCGTGCCGACATCGGGACCACTGGGCGCAGGGTGGCGCG
>JANWJQ010000037.1 GCA_025451875.1 Rhizomicrobium sp. | reverse complement strand
GGGCCTGTGCGGATCGTCATGCCCAAATGGTATTTCTGGAAGAGCGCGAAGTGGGTGACGCGCATCGTCTTCCACGAAGAAGACAAGCCCGGTTTCTGGGAAACCCGCGGCTACCACAACGAAGGCGATCCGTGGAAAGAGCAGCGCTATAGCTGAGACCGCAGGCATGGCGCTTGCGAGGCTTTTCCCAGACAGCCCCGGAAAGCCTGCCGATGCCCAACTTCCTGTTCCAAAAAGAAACAGCGCCTGCGCCCGACAGGCTGATCCCCTATGGCTACAGCCGCGAGGTGAAGCATTTTCACGACGATCTCGCCTGGTACGAGCAGGAACGCGCGCGCATGGATGGCCGGTCTTTCGGCCGGCGCGACACGGTGCCGGAAAGGCAAAAACATCTGACGCGCAAAACGCCGATCGAGCGGATAAAGCACTTCGCCCCCGACGAAGACCGCAAGGCGCTCAGCCGTCATCCGGCGTCGCTGTTCCGGCGTTGACGCTACCGCGCAGTTTTGCGCGCAACGACCCAGAGGAAGGGCAGGTCTTCTTCGCCCTTCAGATCCTGCCGCGCGATTTCCTGTTCGGCGACGACAAGGCCCGCGGATTCCAGTAGGCGCAGGCTTTCGTCCGCTGTGGGATGACTGAAATAGTTTGGCGCGCCATGCCAGTCTTCGGTGCGGCCATCCGTTTCGAAGACGCCAAGACTTGCGAGAAAAGTTCCGCCCGGCTTCAGCCACTTCGCGATGCGGCGAAACATTTCGCCGTGCTCCTCGCGCGGTAGATGCGTGATCGCGTAGAAGGCGCAAACCGCGTCGAAGCTATCGGGCGGAAATTCCAGTGCCATCATGTCGGCACAAACGATGAGGGCGGCGGGAGCATTTTTTAGCGCGAGCGCGGCCTGCGCCGGGGAGATGTCCACGGCCGTCACATGTGCTCTCTGCGTCAGCGTCCGCGTGACGGGTATTCCCGCGCCGCAACCCAGCTCCAAAACGTCGGCGCCGTCTTGCAGCAAGGTACGGAATTTATCGAGATAGTGCGTGCGGACCTGCGACGGCGCCGACCATTTCAGATAGCGTTCCGCGATCTTGTCGTAGGCATCCCGGACGATCTGCTTGCGCGCGTCCATCAGATTTGCGGCATCGCCGCGATCTTGGCTTCCTTCACGGCCGCATCGAACATTTCCGGCGTGAGGACGCGGGTGTTCGTGTTGTAACGCGAGCAGTGATAGCTCGACACCAGCGAAATCTTGCCGATGTGGTAGCGCTTTCCGTGAATGAACGGGTGCACGCTCAATTTCGCGCCCAACGCCTTGCAAACGCTGTCATGCGCGATCTTGCCGAGCGCGAAGATGGCGCGCAGATGCGGGAACGCTTCGATCTGGGCGCTGAGGAATTGGCGGCAGGTCTTGATCTCTTCCGGTATCGGCTTGTTTTCCGGCGGCACGCAGCGCACGGCATTGGCGATGGCGCAATCGACAAGCTCCAGACCGTCATCCGCGTGCTCATCGTATTCGCCACGCGCCAGGCCATGCTTCTGCAATGTCGCGTAGAGCAGATCACCCGCCCAGTCGCCCGTGAAAGGGCGACCGGTCTTGTTCGCGCCGTGCAGTCCCGGCGCGAGGCCCACGATCAGCAGGCGGACGCTCGCCGCCGGCGCCGAAAAGGTCGGCACCGGATCGTTGAAATAATCCGGAAACCGCTCGCGGTTCGCCGCGCGGAAGTGCGCGAGCCGCGGACACAAAGGGCAATTGCGCGGCGGCTCGGGGTTGCTCATGCACTCTGCGCGTAAGCCGGATGGTGGTTTTCGTGCTCGCGTGCATTGGCCGAACGCGGGCCGCCTTCGCGCGCGATCATGGGCTTCAATTCTTCCAGCTCGATGAAATTGTCGGCCTGGCGGCGCAGATCGTCCGACACCATGGGCGGCTGCGAGCGGATGGTGGACACCACGCTGACGCGGCGGCCCTTGCGTTGCGCCGCTTCGACAAGCCGGCGGAAATCGCCATCGCCGGAGAAGATCACGATATGATCGACCTGATCGGCCATTTCCATCACGTCGATGGCAAGTTCGATGTCCATGTTGCCTTTCACGCGGCGGCGGCCCTGCGCGTCGGTGAATTCCTTGAGCGGCTTGGTGACGACGGAAAATCCGTTGTAGTCCAGCCAATCGACCAGCGGGCGCAGCGGCGAGAATTCTTCATTCTCGGCAACCGCGGTATAGTAAAACGCGCGGACGAGAATGCCCTTGCGCGCGAACAATTCGAGCAGGCGCTTATAGTCGATATCGAACTGGAGGCCTTTGGCGGCGCCGTAGAGGTTGGCGCCATCGATAAACAAAGCGAGCTTTTCCTGGGGGTAGAACAACATGCTATGTCCTTTCAAATTACGCAGCACTCAAAAACAAACCGCCCTTTCGGTAATCCCCCGACGGCTGCACTTGTTCTAGGCCATCATCCGTTGAGCGCAAGTGAAAAACGGCAAATGATTTTATGATTTTGATCGCGTTGGGTTCCAACCTTTCTTCGCATGCGGGAAATCCGCACGACACGTTACGCGCGGCGCTTGCACATCTTGGCGATAACGGCGTTACGCCCGTCGAAGTTTCGCGATTCTACCGCACGCCCGCATGGCCCGATCCGCGCGATCCCGAATTTGTGAACGCCGTCGCGCGTGTCGCGACGGAACTTTCGCCAAAAGATTTGATCGCGCGGCTTCACGAAACCGAAACCGCATTTGGCCGCGCACGCAGCACACAGAATGCGCCGCGCACGCTGGATCTGGACATTCTGGATTATGATGGACGTGTCGAAACCGGGCCGCCGGTGCTGCCGCATCCGCGCCTTGCCGGGCGGGCCTTCGTTCTTGTTCCCCTGCGCGATGTTGCGCCGGCGTGGCGCCATCCGGTGTCGCGCAAATCGGTTGCGGAACTTCTCGCGGAGATTCCGCAGGCCGATCGCGGTGCCGTTGTGCCCGCCGATTAGCGCGGCAACAGGCGAAAGCTGTGCCGCATCTTGTCGATGGTCGCGTTCAATTTTCCGCGGCTGAACGCCTTGACCGTCCCCGGATCGTAATTGCCGATATTCGTGGAATGCACGAAGGCGCGCGTGGCGATGCAAGGCTGCGATCCGATGGCGGCCTGCACGGTCTCTTCGTAGATGTTTCCCGCACCCTGATCCGCGCCATCCAGCACCGACCATTGAATGCCGTTGTTGTTGGATTTGATCCGCGGCTTGTCGATCGCGTCATCCAGGAAGGGTTCGGCGGCGCAGGGCTGCACGTTCGGCAAGACCTCGACCGCGAGATAGGAATCATCCGAGAGGTTCGTGCCGGCCGCGATACCCGGCTTGATATGGAATGCGACGCCGTGAATTTCCTTGCCGGGCCCCAGCGCGGAATAGATGTGTCGCCGGTCCACTTGCCAGCCATCCGGATAGGAAATCGAAAAACCCATTCGCGCGTCGCGATAGGTGTGCCATCCGCCGGATGCCTGCGCGCCGGATGCCAGAACGAGCGCCGCTCCAGACAGGAAAAAGAGTTCGCCAAGGCGCATCCAGATCACCGCTTCGCTGCATCGGAAGTCTGATGGACATTCTTTAACCATTCAACCGCTGCGTCCGAACACCCAATCGGAACTTTGTGCTAAGAGGCGAGGGCATACCCGTGAATCCGGCCGTGATGAAAGAACTGTCGCCCTATATCCTGCCGCTGATCGTCGTCATCTTCGTGGCGCGGCGGCTGATGAACAACAAGCCGCGCAAGGTGAAGACGAACCGGATCTTCTATTTTCCGGCGTTCGTCATCGTCGCCACGGTGCTGACCTTGTGGTCGGCGCCGCTGCCGACGCCGTGGCTGCTCTGGATACCGGTCGATCTGGGAGCGATTGCCGTGGGTCTGGTCATCGGATTCCTCTCCGCGCACCATCAGGAATTCGCCATCGACTACGACACGGGCGTCATCACCAGCAAGGCAACACCGATAGGAACCATCGTGGTGCTCGCGCTGTTCGCCGCGAAGTTCGGCCTGAAATTCATTCTGCCGGATGTGAACGGTTCGCCGTTCAGTGCGGCGGGCTATATTCCGGATTCTCCCATCCCCCACGCGCCGCATAGCGGACCGGCTTCGATCATGGGGTGGACGGATGCCGGCATCATCCTCTCCGCCGCGATGCTGTTCGCGCGCGCTTTCACCACCTGGCTGCGCGCCCAGCCGCTGATCGCGGCCCATAAGGACCATGTCGCCGCGAAATCGGCCGATACCCCGGCGGCTTAGGCTGACCGATCCCGCAGTTGCGAAACCCGGCGGCTTTATATAATGTCCGCCGCCTTCTCGGATTCCGCGCCTGCTTCGCGACTAAGTCCTTGAAGAATAAGTATAAAGGATCGCTGGATGGCTCGCGTTACCGTTGAAGACTGCGTCGACAAGATCCCGAACCGGTTCGATCTGGTGCTGGTCGCGGGTTTCCGCGCCCGCCAGCTGTCGGGTGGTGCGGAGACTTTGGTCGATCGCGACCGGGATAAAAACCCCGTCGTCGCGCTGCGCGAAATCGCGGCCCGCGAAATCAAGCCGGACGAAGCCAAGGAGGAATACATCAAGTCCCTCCAGAAGCACGCCGAAGTGGACGAGCCGGAAGCGCAGCCCTCCGAAGAGGATGTGCGCGAGGACGTGCAGGCCCGCCAGGTCACGGAAGAAGAGCTGCTTCGCGCACTCACCTCCGAAGCCCAGCGCCGCGCCGAGCCGCAGCCGGAACCGGAAGGCGATTACGAGGAGTAATCGCATCCCGGAGTGGGAATTTCGAAGGGCGGCCCATGTGGCCGCCCTTTATTTTTGTTCTCAGCGAATCGCGCCAAACCCCGAAAATTGCTCTATATTGTCGGAACAATGAGCGTTCCGACGCGGCCCGGCGAAACAAAAGCTGCGGCGCAGGGTGAGATTCACTCTCTGCCGGATGCCGAACGCGCGCCTGCAGGGTCCGTCCGCCCGCCCGCCATTCCCGCCGTGGCGACCGTTTTCCATCCCCCGACCCCCAAGCCGAAGGCCAGCCGCAAGCTGATGCGGCAGACCGAACTTGTGGACCGGGTGAAAGCCTATGACCCGGAAGCGGACGAGGCGCTGCTCAACAAGGCTTACGTCTATGCGATGACGGCGCACGGAAAACAGTTCCGCGCGTCGGGCGATCCGTATTTCACCCACCCGCTCGAAGTGGCGGCGATCCTCACCGAACTCAAGCTCGACGTGCCGACCATCGTGACGGCGCTGCTGCACGACACGGTGGAAGACACGTACGTCACCATCGAGGACGTGACGAGGAATTTCGGCGATGAGATCGCGAACCTTGTCGATGGCGTGACGAAGCTGTCGCAGCTCGAATTGTTCAGCGAGCGCACCAAGCAGGCGGAGAATTTCCGCAAGCTGATGCTGGCGATGTCCAACGACATCCGCGTGCTCTTGGTGAAGCTGGCCGACCGGCTGCACAACATGCGCACGCTCAACCACATCGAGAAGCCGGACAAGCGGCGGCGCATCGCGCAGGAAACGCTCGATATCTACGCGCCGCTGGCTGGCCGCATCGGCATGCAGAACATGCGCGAGGAGCTGGAAGACCTGGCCTTCGCCGAACTCAATCCCGAAGCGCGCAATTCGATCCTGACGCGCCTGGCGCGGCTGGATGCGTCCAGCGGCACGCGCGTCGGCCGCATCGCGGATGCGATCAAGCGCGCCCTGGCCGAACATGGCATCGAAGCGTGGGTCTATGGCCGCGCCAAACGGCCTTACTCCATCTGGCGCAAGCTGAAGGACAAGCAGCTCAATTTCGAGCAGCTTTCCGACATCTTCGGCTTCCGCGTGATCGTGAAATCGCCGGAGGATTGCTACCGCGCGCTGGGCGTCATGCACCAGACCTGGCGCATGATCCCGGAGCGCTTCAAGGATTTCATCTCCAATCCCAAGACGAACGGCTATCGCTCCATCCACACCACCGTGATCGGGCCGGAGCAACAGCGCGTCGAGGTGCAGATCCGCACGCAGGAGATGCACGAGATTGCCGAGCGCGGCGTGGCGGCGCATTGGCGCTATCGCGAACATATCGAAGGCGAAGCGACGGACGCGGCGCTCGCCTGGCTGCGCGACATGGTCGATCTGCTGGAGCGCGGCGACAGCGCCGAGGAGTTCCTCGAAAACTCCCAGCTCAACATGTATCAGGATCAGGTTTTCTGTTTCACGCCGAAGGGCGACCTGATTTCGCTGCCGCGCGGCGCGACGCCCATCGATTTCGCCTATCAGGTGCACACCGATCTGGGCAACCAGACCGTCGGCGTGAAAGTGAACGGCGTGCATGTGCCGCTGCACACGCCGCTGCGCAACGGCGATCAGGTGGAGATCATCCGCCAGAAAGGCTCCGCGCCGTCGCCGCTGTGGGAGCAGTTCGTCGTCACCGGCCGCGC
>JANWJQ010000036.1 GCA_025451875.1 Rhizomicrobium sp. | reverse complement strand
TTCTTCGAAGCCTTGCGGCCTTCGAGAATGCCCATGATGTCGGACTCCTTCATGATGAGGAGTTCTTCGCCATCGACCTTCACTTCGGTGCCCGACCATTTGCCGAACAGAACGAAGTCGCCGGCCTTCACTTCGGGAACGACGCGCTTGCCGTTGTCGTCGAGGGCGCCGGGGCCCACCGAGATGACTTCGCCTTCCTGCGGCTTCTCCTGGACGGTGTCCGGGATGATGATGCCACCAGCGGTCTTCTGGTCTTCTTTGACGCGGCGGACGACCACGCGGTCGCCGAGCGGACGGAATTTCATGAGGGGAGTCTCCTGAATAAAACCTAGGTTTTCCAATTACTTGGATCAGCACAGCAGCACTCCCATAAGGCGAGTGCTAACAGGCTGGCCGGGAGATAAGCCTGTGGCCCGAAAGCGTCAAGGGGACGTGAGCCCCTGTCGCAGGCGCAAGCACCTTGGCGTGGGGGGCGAGACAGGCTTTCTCTGCGCGGGGACCACCCGGAGGGAACAATGTTCACATGCTTCATCCGCTACGAGATCGAGCCGGGGAAGTTGGATGCATTCAAGGAATATGCGCGGCCCTGGATCGGGCTCATCCGCAAATATGGCGGTACGCATCACGGTTACTTCGTTCCCGGCGAAAAGGGCGATGTGTTGCCGGATGCCAGCTTCAGTTTTCCCGGTATCGGCCGGGAGGGACCGCCGCATATCGGCGTCGCGCTGTTCAGCTTTCCCGATGTCGAATCCTATGAGCGGTACAAGCGGGACGTTGCTGAGGACGAAGGCTGCAAGACGGCAACAGCAAGATTCAACGAGACGAAATGCTTCTCCGCTTACGAAAGAAGTTTTCTCGTTCCGGTATTTGAATGAGAACAGCGTCGCGTCCGGCGTAAATCGAAAGCCTTTCACGCCATGCGTGCTAACGTTCTTCAGGCCTGAAGGAGAATTGCCGTATGCGCTCGAACTTCGCGAAACTGATTTACGCGGCGATGATTGTGATAATCGCCGGCGCGGTCTCGGCCTTCGGTCCGGTCGATGCGAAGAAAGGAACTTACAAGATCGATCCAAGCCACACGCAGATCATCTTCGAGATTCAGCATATGGGCCTCAGTAATTTCTTCGGACGTTTCAGCAAGGTGAGCGGTCAGCTTGTGTTCGATCCCGCAGCGCCGGAATCCAGCGCGCTCTCCGCCGATGTCGATATGACCGCGATCGACACGCATGTGTCCGAACTCGACAAGGATCTGGTCGATTTCTTCAAGGCCGACAAATTCCCGACCGCGTCGTTCAGGGCGACAGGCATTTCACGCACCGGCGACAACACCGGCACCGTCACCGGCGATCTCACGCTTGCGGGCGTCACCAAGCCGGTGACGCTGAACGTGACATTCAAGGGCGCACGCAATCCGCCGATCCCGTTCCAGCCTTACCGTATCGGCTTCGACGGCACGGCGACAATCCATCGTGCCGATTTCGGCCTGACCCACGCGATCTGGTCCAGCATGGTGGGCGACGACGTGACTTTGCTGATCGAAATGGAAGGCGAGTTGCAGTAAAACAGCGCCATGCCGTTCACCAACGCCTTCACGGAGAGGTTCGGTCTCTCCATTCCGATCATCCAGGCCCCGATGCTGGGCGCCACGGATTCGCGCATCGTCGCGGCGGTCAGTGGCACCGGTGCGATGGGAACGCTGGCCGCGGGTGCGCTCGCGCCAGCCGTCATCGCGGAAGAGATCAGCGAGCTCAAGAAACAGGGCAAGCCGTTCGGCGCAAACCTGCTCGTCGTCCCGAAAGCCGATCCGGATTCTGAAACCGTGGAGCGGGCGGTCCATCGTCTCGCAAAATGGCGCAAGGAATTCGGTCTGCCGGAAGAGTTTCGCCCGAACCGTTGGTCTGAAGATTTCCGCTCGCAGCTCGATGTCCTGATCGAAGCCGCGCCGCCCACCGTTTCATTCACTTTCGATCTCATTTCACGCGAAGACATCGCCGCGTTCCAGAAACGCGGCACCTACGTGATGGGCACCGCCACCGACGTCCGCGAGGCGCGCGCATGGGCGGGGGCGGGTGTCGATGCCATCATCGCGCAAGGCTACGAAGCCGGTGGCCATCACGGCGCGTTTCTTTCCGATGGCAATGATCGGGCAGTCGGTACCTTTGCGCTGGTGCCTGCGATACGCGCCGTCACCGATCTGCCGGTGATCGCGGCGGGCGGAATCATGGATGGCGCGGGCATTGCCGCCGCATTGCTGCTCGGTGCGGATGCGGTGCAAATGGGGACGGCGTTCCTGCTCACGCCGGAATCGATCATCTCGCAACCGTGGCGCGACGCTTTGAAGAACGCGCCGGACGATGCAACACGCCTCACGCGCGTCTATTCGGGCCGCTATGCGCGCGGCATCGAGAACCGTTTCATGCGCGACTTCCGTCCAACCGAAAAAGACATTCCTGCTTATCCCGTCCAGAACGCGCTGACCGGCGAGTTGCGCCGTGCATCGGCGAGCGCCGGGTCGCCGGATGCGTTGTCGCTCTGGGCTGGGCAGGGCGTGAACGCGATCCGCGAAATGCCGGCCGCCGATCTTGTTCGCATGTTGTGGGATGAAACGCGTGAGGCGCTCGCGCTGATGCAGAAGCGCATGGGCTGACGCTGCGGAAGCGATGTGTTCTGCTTGTCGGTGCAGCGATGCACCGCTAGAGCTTTGCGCGAATGCTATCCGAGAGTTTCATGTCCGTTCCCGAAGGTTTTCGCCCGCTCAATTTTGCGATGGGCTTCATCGAGCAATGCGGCCCGCTTTACGGCAAGTGGGATGGCGAGCGTCTGTTGCTCGGCTTTCGTGTCGAGATGCGCCACTGCAATCCGGGGCAGGTCGCGCACGGTGGCATGATGGCGACATACGCCGATATGCTTCTGCCCTTGGCCACGCGGTTCCAGAGTGGACAGGATCTCGGCTTCATTCCCACCGTTCAATTGACGTGCGACTACCTTGCGCCCGCCAAGCTCGGTGCATGGGTCGAAGGCCGCGCGGAGCCCGTGAAGATCACCGGCAAACTGGTTTTTGCGCAGGGCATCGCAACCGCCGATGGCGAGCCGTGTCTCCGGGCCAACGGCATCTTTCGCCGCACACCGCCTACGGGCATGGGATTTTCGCTGGAAAATCTCTTCGGTAAGGCAGAATAGCCGGGTTTTCCGACGCGCCGGCCGAAAATCGTGGCGATCCCGTTGCGAAAACTGTAGCTATCCCGTCTCATAAAGTGGCTTGGGCGGCGACAGAGGGTGGCGTGAAGATTCGTTTCGTAGATGCGGTGTTGTTGGCGCTGGTGACAGTGATCGCTGTGTTCGCGTTCGGCCTGTTCCCCGCGCTTGTTCCGCAGACTTTCGGCACTGACGCCTTGTTTATCGTGGTGATGGCCGCGACGCTGCCGCTGCATTACGGCCTGATGCACGAGACGATGCACGGTAACCTCTTCGCCAGCGAAGATTGGAATCGCCGCGTCGGGCGCCTGCTCGGCATCGCCACCGGTTATCCCTGGGAGACGATGCGCTTCGGTCATCTCGCCCATCACGGTTTCAATCGCCATGACTACGACCGCCCGGAATCCTGGCATGAAGGCCAAGCCTATTTCAGCAAGGCCGTTCAATACTACTTCCAGCTCCTGATCGGCAACGTGATCCTCTATGTGCTCGCACCGCTGCCGCTGCTGCTGCCGACATCCACGACGCCAGCGGTCGTGAAACTGATGGACCAGAGCCCGGAGATGGAATGGTTCCGCAACGCGGCGTTCCGCACCTTCACCAACCCGCAGAAGCGCCGCGCCATTCGCATCGATCTGCTGTGCAGCGTCGTGCTGTTCGCCTTCGCCATCTGGATGTGGGGCGCACATTGGCCGGTGTTCGCGCTCGGCATCGTCGCGCGCTGGTGTGTACAGTCGATTCTCGATAACGCTCCGCATTATGCGATGCCGCTCGACTCCGGCCGCGATGCGCGCAACACGACGTTCCCGCGCCCGTTCCGCTGGATGATCCTCAACCAGAATTTCCACGGCGCGCATCATCATTCGCCGCAGACCCACTGGCTGGAATTGCCCGCGGCCTATGCTGCCTCTGGCGAGCCAGAGGATGGAAGCTGGTTCGTGGCGCAGCTGCGTCAGCTCCGCGGTCCCGTTCGCCTACACTGAAAATTGCGATGCGCGAAGCGGCCGTCTTCTCCAAATGTGCGTGGCGGCTGATCCCTTTCATGGGATTACTCTACGTCGCCAATTTCCTCGACCGCGTGAATGTCGGTTTCGCCGCGCTCTCCATGAATGCGGATATCGGGCTGAACGCCGAAGCCTATGGCCTCGGCGCAGGCATGTTCTTCATCGGCTATTTCTTTTTCGAGGTGCCATCGAACGTCGCGATGGAGAAATTCGGCGCGCGGCTCTGGATCTTCCGCATCATGCTGACTTGGGGCGTCGTTTCCATGGCGACGGCCTTCGTGACCGGGCCGGTCAGCTTCTTCATCCTGCGCTTCCTGCTTGGCGCCTGCGAAGCCGGGTTTTTCCCGGGCATGATCCTTTATCTCACCTACTGGTTCCCCGCTTCGTCGCGCGGCCAGTTCAATGCGCTGTTCCTGTCGGCGATCATGGTTGCAAACATTATTGGCGCGCCGATCTCCGGAGCCATCCTGCATTGGGCGGGTGGCTTTGGCGGGCTGAAGAGCTGGCAGTGGCTGTTCCTGCTCGAAGGCTTGCCGTCTTGCATCCTTGCCTTCGTCACGCTGATCTATCTGCCCAGCAGGCCCGCCGATGCGAAATGGTTGAGCGCCGGCGAAAAGGACATCATCGCGGTCGCGCTCGCGCGCGACGATCTTCCGCATCGCAATTTGCGCGCCGGGCTCGTCGATCTGCGCATCTGGATGCTGGCGCTGGCGGATTTCGGCATCATCCTCACCGTCTACGGCATCGGCCTGTGGCTGCCGCAGATGGTGAAGGCACTGGGTTTTGACGATCTGCAGACCGGCTTTGTCGTGGCAGTGCCATATGTGGCGACCATGATTGCAATGATCGTGTGGGCGCGTGTCAGCGATGCACGGGGCGAACGCATTCGTCACATCGTTCAGCCCGCGCTGATCGCGGCGGCGAGCTTGTTGATCGCGGCGTTCCTCGGCGCCAGCGTTTGGACCGTGGTTGCGCTCACGGTCGCCACGATGGGCGTTTACGCCGCACTGGTTGTGCTGTGGACATTGCCGCAATCGTTCCTCGGCGGAACCGCGGCGGCGGGGGCCATTGCTTTGGTAAATTGCGTCGCCAATCTCGGCGGCTTCCTTGGGCCTACGGTGGTGGGATATCTAAAGCAGGCGACGGGAAGCTACGCGACGGCGATGGGGTTCCTGTCGATGGGGCTGGTCATGACGGCGATTGTGATAATGGGCATCTCGCGATCTATTCCCGCCCCGAAGCCTGCGGCAGTGGTATAAGACACGAGCTTTCGAAAGGATGGCCATGCGCGTTTTGTCTTCTTTCTGTCTTGCTCTGCTGATGGCGGCGGCATTCAGTTCGTCGGCGGATGCGACACCGGTCTATCCGAAAGGTGCGGTCGAGCTTGAGAAGCAGTTGCTCGCCCAGCAGACGCCGGATGCGAAAGCCTGGATCAAGACCGAAGCGGGGCAGGAAGCGACGGGCCTGTTCATCTCCGAAGAGATGCCACGCAACGCCGCCCGTAAGTTCGGCGCATCGGGATCGGACGTCAGCACGCTCGCGTTCCTCGTTCTGATGGAAGCGGCCCGCGAAGCCGATGCGAACGTTTATATATTGGTGACCGGTGTGCAGGCTGCGAGTGCAAGCCGCAACGATGCGCGCCAGCAAGCCCTGACCTCCAACGGCATTTCCAATGCGCAGCAAGCGCAGCTGAGCGGCGGTCAGCAATCCGCGCAGCAGAATCAGGGAAGCGCGTTCCTGCCGCTTGCATCGAACAGCGGCAGCAATCCCGTGCGCGACGCGCGTGACGCATCGTCTGCGATCCCGCCTCCAACCATGAACCTGCAGGATGCCATGGACCGCGAGTCGAAGATTGAAGATTTGCTTGCCGATGCGATGAAACGCATCAATCCGCCGAGCTGAGATGCCCAAAATCACCGATTTGATTTCGCGCGCGCCGCGCCTCGTGTCGCTTTTGACCTGTGCGGGCCTGCTCGTTCTTGCGGGATGCGGCCGGGAGCAGAAGCTCGCGCCCGATTTCGCGTTCAACTTCACCTGCCACGGCGCGTCCTATCCGGCGTCGGAAAGCGCGATCGAGAAATTCATCACTGGCCGCGGCTTCACGGCGTTCAATGAGGAACGCATCCGCCGCCAGTACAAGCTCGCCATGTATCCGCTCGCGATCGATGGCTTCGACGGCAGGCACCGCATGCTCGATTTCCGCGGCATCAACGAGAAGTCCAGCGACAAACCCGAGCCGGTGGCAACGATCTATTCCGTCGGCATCTATTCGCCGCCGCCGACCCGTCACGACGACACGCTCGAGAAAGCCACGCTGGCTTTCGTTTCAGGAACGCTGAAATGCGATGTGTCGAACATCAGCCATGGCGACAACGGCGCGGAGCGGGCCGCGTTCTTCGACAAGATTTACAAAGCAGAACAAAAGCGTATCGCCGAGGGCGCGCGATGCGACCGCCAGTCGGGCAGGAAGCTTGACACCCACTGCCCCAATTGATTTGTCTGCCCAGCTTCAAATCGGGCCGCAAATGACACGCGCATTCATCTTTCCGGGGCAGGGCAGTCAGGCCGTCGGCATGGGTAAGGCGCTCGCCGAAGCGTTCGCACCCGCGCGCGAAGTCTTCCAGGAAGTGGACGACGCGCTGTCGCAAAAACTCTCCACGATCATGTGGGAAGGGCCGGAAAGCGATCTGGTTCTCACCGAAAACGCGCAGCCCGCGATCATGGCCGCCAGCATGGCGGTTGTCCGCGTTCTGCAAAGGGAATCCGGTCTCGATTTCGCCAAACATGCGCGCCTCGTCGCCGGTCATTCGCTGGGTGAATACACGGCGCTCTGCGCCGTTGGCGCGTTCACGCTTGCCGACGCGGCGCGGCTTCTCAAAGCGCGCGGTCAGGCGATGCAGGCAGCCGTTCCTGTCGGCGAGGGCGGCATGTGCGCGCTGCTCGGCGCGGAAATTGATCAGGCCGAAGGCCTTGCCAGAGAATGTGCCTTGGTCACGAACGGCACCTGTGTTGTCGCCAATGACAACGCGCCGGGGCAGGTCGTGATTTCCGGAACGAAAGCCGCCATCGACAAGGCGCCCGAGATCGCCAAGACCATGGGCATCAAGCGCGCGATGGCGCTGAACGTCTCTGCGCCGTTTCATTCCCCGCTGATGCAGCCCGCAGCGGACAAGATGGCCGAAGTGCTGGCGCAAGTGACCATCCGGCCGCTCGCCGTTCCGGTTGTGGCCAACGTCACGGCCTTCGAAGTTCGAGAGCCGGACGTCATTCGCCGCCTGCTGGCGGAACAGATCACCGGCCGCGTGCGTTGGCGGGAAAGTGTGCTGGCCTTCCGTGAATATGGCGTCACCATCACCGTGGAAGCAGGCGGCGCGAAAGTTCTGACCGGCATGGTCAAGCGCATCGACAAGGAACTCGCGAACGTCACGCTCGACAGCGCGGCGGATATCGAAGCCTTCGCGAAAACGTTATGAAAGACCTTTCCTCCCCCGTTTAGGGGGGAGGTGTTCGCAAAGCGAACGGAGGGGAGAAACATGTTCGATCTCACAGGCAAGACGGCGCTGGTCACCGGGGCCACGGGCGGCATCGGCGGTGAAATCGCCAAGGTGCTGCACAAGCAAGGCGCGACGGTGGTTCTCTCCGGCACGCGCGCCGAAGCGCTCGAATCGCTCAGGGCCGAACTCGGCAGCCGCGCCTTCACGGCCGTCTGCAATCTCAGCGACAAGGAATCGGTCGAAGGTCTGGTGAAGGCGGCTGAAACCGCAGCCGGTGCGCCGATCGATATTCTCGTCAACAATGCCGGTATCACACGCGACAATCTCTTCATGCGCATGAAGGACGAAGAGTGGGATCAGGTGATCGCCGTGAATCTCACCGCCGCATTCCGTCTCTCCCGCGCCGTGCTGCGCGGCATGATGAAGAAGCGCTGGGGCCGCATCATCTCCATCACCTCCGTCGTTGGCGAAACCGGCAATGGCGGGCAGGGCAATTACGCCGCCGCAAAGGCGGGCCTTGTCGGTATGAGCAAGTCGCTCGCCGCGGAAGTCGCCAGCCGCAACATCACCGTTAACTGTGTCGCGCCAGGTTTCATCGCTACCCCGATGACGGACGCGCTGACCGACGCCCAGAAGGAAGCCGTGTTCGGCAAAATCCCCGCCGGCCGCATGGGCACGCCTGCCGAAATCGCCGCCGCCGTGGCCTATCTCGCCTCCGAGGAAGCGGCCTATGTGACCGGAGAAACGCTGCAGATCAACGGCGGAATGGCGATGATTTAATAAGAAATACAAATACTTAACCCGCTTATAGCGGTTCCGGGGGCTTTGTGTTACCAAACGCGCCAATCTCCCGGCCCCGCTTCCAGCGGATAGCGAGGGATTGCGCCGCGCGCCCCCAACCAAAGCGCGGTGTCTGACAACAACGAGAGGCTTTTGAGAGCAATGAGCGATACTGCGGAACGCGTTAAGAAGATCGTCGTCGAGCACCTGAATGTTGA
>JANWJQ010000035.1 GCA_025451875.1 Rhizomicrobium sp. | reverse complement strand
CATGGCGGCTATCTGGCGCGCAACTGGCGGCGCAAGCAGGAATGGGGCGGCTCCTATTTCCTCGACAAGGTTTGCCACGATTTCGATATCTTTGGCCGGCTGATGGGCGCGCGCGCCGCGCGTGTCGCCAGTTTCGGCAGCCGCAAAATCTTTCATCCCGGCCGCAAGAATGTGCGCGCGGCCTATGACAATGGCGCGGCGGCCTATGCGCTGCGCGATGCGGGCTGGGGTGCGGCGAACGATGCCTTTCATTCCGACATGGACGTGACGGACCATCAAACCGCGCTGGTGGAATATGCCAACGGCGCGCAGCTATCCTTCCACTCCAACACCCATGTGAGCTTGCAGGAGCGGCGCTGGTACATCGCGGGGACGGACGGCACGCTGCTGGCCGATCTGGTGCGCAACAAGCTGATGTTCCGAGGGAGCTTCGCCACCGGCAAGCCGGAACGCATGGAATGGAACGAGCGCACCGACGACAATCACAATGGCGCCGATCAGGCGATGGCGCGCGATCTGCTCGCGACCTTCGAGCGCCGCGCGGAATTTCCCGTGACGCCTTATGACTCGCTGGAGGCGGGCCTCACCGTCATGGCCATCGACCGGGCGATGCAGACAAAGCAGGTCGTCGATTGCTCTGCGATGTGGGCGGATTATGACCGCTCGCGCGCCAGCGCCTTGAAGTAATCCACCGCTTCGGGTGCATCCCACGGCGCGGGACCATCGGCGCGCGCCACGACATTGCCCTTGGGATCGATCAGCAGCGATACCGGCAGCCCATAGACATGGAAGGTGCGCATCATCGCCAGGTTGCGGTCGGTATAGGCCGTGAGCGCATTGGCGCTATGCGCGGCGAGAAAGCCCTTGGTCTCCGCTTCGGTGCTGCGTCCCACATTGACCGCCACCACGGTGAATCCCGCCGGCACTTCGCTCTTCAGCTTCGCCAGTGCGGGCAATTCCTTCACGCAGGGGCCGCACCATGTCGCCCAAAGATTGAGCAACACATATTTGCCTTTGAACTCGCTCATCATATGCGGCTTGCCTGCGGCATCGGTGAACGCGACGGCAGGGGCCGCTTCGGGCTTGGCAACGGGCGTAAGCGCGGAAAGCACCGTGGGCGGATGGTCCGCGTGGACGCCCTCGCGGTTCACATATAGAACGGCGGCCACGGCAATCACGACGACGGCAAGGGCCGCGAGCACAACAGGACGCTTCAGGTATTCGGTCATGGGCACCAACAAGATGTGGGGCGGACGGTTCGGCGAAGGTCCCGCCCAGATCATGGCGGAGATCAACGCCTCCGTCGATTTCGACAAAAGGCTGGCCGCGCAAGACCTGGCCGGTTCGCGCACCCATGCCCGCATGCTGGCCGATCAGGGCATCATCACGCAAGCCGACGCGGCATCAATTCTCAAAGGCCTCGACCAGATCGAAGGCGAGATCGCGGATAGTTCATTCATCTTCAAACGTGAACTCGAAGACATTCATCTGAACATCGAATCCCGTCTCGCGGACATTATCGGTCCCGCGGCGGGACGTTTGCATACCGCACGCTCGCGCAACGACCAGGTGGCGACGGATTTTAGGTTGTGGGTGCGCGAGGCTTGCACGCGCGCCGATGCAGGGTTGCTGGCGCTTCAGCGCGCGCTTCTGAAGCAGGCCGCAGCGCATACCGACACCATCATGCCGGGCTTCACCCATATGCAGCCCGCACAGCCGGTGAGCTTCGCGCATCACTGTCTCGCCTATGTGGAGATGTTCGCGCGTGATCGTGGACGTTTCACCGATGCGGCCAAACGGATGAACGAATCGCCGCTGGGCGCCGCCGCGCTCGCGGGCACACCGTTCAAGATCGATCGCGACAAGACGGCGAAAGCTTTGGGCTTCGATCACCCGGCGCGCAATTCGCTGGATGCGGTGGCGAGCCGCGACTTCGCGCTGGAATATCTTTCCGCGGCGAGCATCGCGTCCGTGCATCTGTCACGCCTCGCTGAAGAGATCGTGATCTGGATGACGCCGGCTTTTGGTTTCATCACATTGAGCGACGCCTTCACCACCGGCTCTTCGATCATGCCGCAGAAGCGCAACCCCGACGCGGCGGAACTTGTGCGCGCGAAGACAGGCCGCGTGCTTGGCAGCTTCGTCACGCTCACAACGGTGATGAAGGGCCTCGCCCTCGCCTATGCGAAGGATCTGCAGGAGGACAAGGAAGCCCTGTTCTCCGCCGCCGATGCGCTCGATCTGTCGCTCGCGGCAATGGCGGGCATGGCGGCCGACCTGAAAGCCAATCCGGCGAAGATGCGTGCCGCGGCGGAAGCAGGCTATCCCACGGCCACCGATCTGGCCGACTGGCTGGTCAGCAAACTCAACAAGCCCTTCCGCGAGGCGCATCATATCGCGGGCAGCATCGTTAAACGCGCCGAGGAAAAGGGCGTCACGCTGGAAAAACTGCCGCTGGCCGATATGCAGAAAGTAGAACCGGGCATCACATCCGAAATTGTCACGGTGCTTTCGCTGGAAGCTTCGCTAAACTCGCGCACCAGTTTTGGCGGCACCGCGCCGTTGCGCGTGCGCGAGCAGATTTCCTTCTGGCAGGAGAGACTGAAATGATCCTTCGCATTCTCCTCGTCATCGGTTTGGCGATTGCCATTCCGGCCTGCGGCACCAAGAGCAATTTGATTCTGCCCAACGGAAAAGAAAACCCCAAGGGCCAGAAGGATCCCTCCCGCCCGCCGCAACCCATCGGCCAATGAACCATTTCCACTACCGTGACGGGCGGCTGTTCGCCGAAGACGTCGACCTGACCCAATTGGCGGCGGAAGTCGGCACGCCGTTCTATTGCTATTCCTCGGCCACGCTGGAGCGGCACTATCGCGTCTTCGCCGAAGCCTTCCCGAAAGACACGTTGATCGCCTTCTCGGTGAAGGCGAATGGCAATCTCGCGGTGCTCAAAACGCTGGGCCAGCTCGGTGCGGGCGCGGATGTCGTGTCCGGCGGCGAACTCAAGAAAGCGTTGAAGGCGGGAATCCCCGCGAACAAGATCGTCTTCTCCGGCGTCGGCAAGACGCGCGCGGAGATGAAGCTCGGGCTCGAAGCGGGCATCCATCAGTTCAACGTGGAAAGCGAGCCGGAACTCGTTGCACTGAACGATGTCGCCGCCTCGCTGGGCAAGCGCGCGCCGGTCACCATCCGCGTCAATCCGGATGTCGACGCGAAGACACACGCCAAGATCACCACCGGCACATCGGAAAACAAATTCGGCATTCCGTGGAGCCGCGCGCGCGAGGCTTACCAGCTTGCCGCATCCTTGCCAGCACTCCAGATCGTCGGCGTCGATATGCATATCGGCAGCCAGATCACCGAGCTGTCGCCTTTCGAAGCGGCCTTTGCGCGCGTGGCCGATCTGGTGAAAACATTGCGCGGCGATGGACACAGGATCAGCCGCATCGATCTGGGCGGCGGCTTGGGCGTGCCTTACGCGCCCACCGATCCCGCGCCACCCGCGCCCGAACTCTATGGCGCGGCGGTGTCGCATGCGATTGCGGGACTGGGCTGCGAACTCATCCTGGAGCCGGGCCGCCTGATCGCGGCCAATGCGGGCGTGCTGGTATCGCGCGTGACCTATGTGAAAGAGGGTGAGGCGCGAAAATTCCTCATCCTCGATGCGGGCATGAACGACCTCATCCGCCCGGCGATGTATGACGCCCATCACGAAATCGTGTCGGTGCGCGAGGGCACGGGCAGTTCTCTTTACGATGTCGTGGGACCGGTCTGCGAATCCTCCGACCTTTTCGGGCGCGACCGGCGTTTACCGGAAATGAAAGACGGCGATCTGGTGGCCATTCTGACCGCCGGCGCCTATGGCGCCGTGATGGCTTCCGCTTACAATGCCAGGCCGCCCGCGGCCGAGGTGCTGGTTCGGGGCAAGGAATGGGCGGTCGTGCGCCCCAGAATGAGCGATGACGAACTTATCGGACTTGATCGCATCCCCGGATGGCTCGCGCCTTAGGCGCGAGGCGCGGCACGCCGAGGCGTTCATCCGCCGGGCGCGGCTCACCATCCTGTGGGAACGGGTGTGGCCTGCGTTGTGGCCCGCCAGCGGCATCGCGGGCGCGTTCGTCGCAGCGGGCCTGCTCAACCTCTTTCTCTTCATGCCGTGGTGGGTTCACACCTTGCTGCTGCTCGGCGCGCTCGGCGCGGCCGGTTACACGCTCTATCTGAACTTCCAGAACTTCCATGCGCCCAGCTGGCACGAAGGTGCCCGGCGCGTCGAACGCGATTCCACGCTCGAACACCGGCCCATCACCGAGCATCACGATGTCATGGCTGCGGGCATTGGAGACGCCTATGCCGAGGCGCTGTGGCGCGCGCATATCCGCGCGATGCTCTCGCGCATCGGCAAGCTGCGTGTCTCCCTGCCGTCACCGCAACTGGCCAAACGCGATCCTTATGCGATCCGGTTCTTTATCCTGCTGGCGCTGATCGGCGGCGTGATTGTCGCGGGCGCGGACTGGAAAAACCGTTTGGCCTTTGCGTTCTCGCCGGACACCGGATCGGACGCGGCGTCCGCGGCGGTCGATGCCTGGATCAATCCGCCGGCCTATACCGGCCTGCCGCCGATCTATCTGAAACCGGGCGCGCAGAATTCCGGTGTGATCCGCGTGCCGGTAAATTCCGAGCTTGTCGTGCGCGTGCATCGTTCGCGCGTGTCGCCGGACATCGTGCTCACTCCGGCAAGCGGCCATCGCCCGAAGATCACCGCCGACAATGATGAATATGCCGCCAACACGATCCTGCACGCTGATGAGAATATCTATGTGCGCGCGGGCGGACGGGCGCTCGGCAACTGGCGCACGCAGATCATTCCGGACCAAGTACCGCGTATCACCTTCTCCGCGCCGCCATCGAAGACCGAACATGATGCGGTGAAGATCGCCTTCTCGGCCACGGATGATTACGGCATCGTGTCCGTGCGCGCGTTGATCAAGCCGCTGAAAGGCAATCGCGTTCTGGCGATCGACCTGCCGATCGATGCCTCCGCCAAGACGGTGAAACAAACGGTCTATCGCGATCTCACCGAAAATCCTCTGGCGGGCCTCGACGTCACCATCACGCTGGAAGCCAGGGACGGCGCGGGCCAGACGGCGCAAAGCAAGCCCATGCGCTTCACCCTGCCGGCGCGCGTGTTCACCAATCCGCTTGCGCGCGCGCTGATCGAGCAGCGGCAGAATCTCGCCGCCGGGAAAGCCCATGCCAAGCCGGTGACGCTGGCGACCTTGAACGCGCTCACCATCGCGCCGGACAAATTCTATCAGGACCAGACCAGGCTCTATCTCATCCTGCGCTCGACCTATTGGATGCTGCACGAAGCGCATAAAGGCGAAGACATCGCGCGGGTGCAGGATCTGCTCTGGCAGACTGCCATGTCGCTGGAAGGCAATGGCGCAGCCAACGCGGCCGCCGAACTGCGCCGCACCGCCGAAGCGCTGGCGCAGGCGATGGAGCAAGGTGCGCCGCAAAGCGTGATCGATGCCTTGATGCAGCGCTATCAGCAGGCGCTCGCGCGTTACCTGCAGGCGATGGCGAAGAATGCGCAGGCGTCCAATGGTCCGCCACCGGCCGGCACGAAAGTCATCACGCCCGACGACATCGAAAAGATGATGAAGCTCATCCAGCAGCTGGCGCAAAGCGGATCGCGCGACGCGGCGGCGAAGATGCTGGCGATGCTGCAAAGCCTGCTCGAAAACATGCAGATGTCGGGCGGCAGCGGAAGCGGCGGACAAGGCGACAAGGCGCTGTCGGATGCCATTCAGGGCCTGTCCGATCTCATGGGCCGCCAGCGGCAACTCATGGATAAAACCTATCGCGAAGGCCAGGACGCCGGCGATCCGAAAGATGGCGGCGCGAAGGGTCTTTCCGACCAGCAGGGCAAACTGCGCGATGATCTGAACAAGCTGTTCAAAGGCCTCGGCGGCAAAGGCTCGCCCGCGGGAAAGAATTTCGACGAAGCCGGCAAGGACATGGGCCAGGCGCAGGGACAGCTTGGCGGAAAGGATTTCGACAATGCCGGAAAGTCCGAACAGCAGGCGCTCGATGCGATGCGCAAAGGTACGGCCGCGCTCGCACAGGCACTGACGCAGGAGCAGAACGGGCAAGGCATGAAGCCCGGCGGCCAGAACGGCAATGAAGATCCGATGGGCCGCGAAAGCGGCGCGCAGGGCAGCGTCAATGGCGGCAAGGTGCCGGATAAGGATTCGCTGGCCCGCGCGCGTGCGATTTTGCAGGAACTGCGCAAACGCGCGGGTGAGATGGGACGCTCGAAGGAAGAGCTGGATTATCTGGATAGGCTGCTGAAAGAATTTTAGTCGACAACGCCGATATAAGGCAGGCCGCGATCGGCGCCCGCATCGTCCATGCCATAGCCGACCAGAAATCCGTGCGTGCTTGCGAACAGCGCGTGATCGGCTTTCGCCACTGCATCGGCACGCAGCTTATCGACGGCGACGACTGTGAGCACGGCCGCTGCTTCGGCATTCAGCAACAGCTCGCGCGCCTTGACCAGCGTATGTCCGCCGTCGAGCACGCCGTCGATGAGCAGAACGGTCTTGCCGTGAATCCGTTCGGTGGGGCCGACCAGCACCGCGATTTCTCCGCCGGTCCGTTTCTCGGCATAAGACCGCAGCCACAGAAATTCGATGGGCAACGAAAGTCCTTCCTTCGCCAGCGCGCGCAGGAGATCGGCGGCGAAGACGAAAGCGCCGGCCAGGATCGCGACGGCAAAGTCGGGTTTCAGCGGCGCCTGCACGATCTGACGCGCGACCGCGTCCAGGCGCGTGCGAATCTCGTCTTCGTTGTGCAGAATTTTGTGCGCCGTCACTCCGCGCCGTCCGCGAAGCGCAGCTCGACGTGACGCGTCGCCGATGGCGGATTGGACAGGCGCGTGCGGAACGCGACCGACTGGCCCGGCGACAGCGCCGCGCTCGACGGCGTGAAGGTCCAATCGTAAATCCCGTGCTTGTTCTCGTCGCTCAACGTGACGCGCAGCGGCGGCACATCGAGCCGCTTACCGGTGACGTTCACCACCTTGCCGGTGATGACAAGAACCGGCTGGCCGTCTTCGGTCTGGTTCATGTGACGCACATCGGCGAAATCCAATCCGCGTGTGTTCACCGCCATGCCGAGCCGCGAGAACAGCGATGCCGATTGCGGCCAGATGCCGACGATCTGCGAGCGGTAATTCGCCGCCGACCAGCCGATCACCAGAATGACCGCGACCAGCGCGGCCCATCCCAGCACCACCAACGCGTCAGCGCCGCCCCGCCTGGCGGAACGGGCAATAGAAGGTTCGTCCAATTCGAAGTCTTCGTCGGCCGCCACGTCCGTTTCGTCGTCGACGGGCGGTGCGCGCCAGCTCGGCTCCGGCTCAGCTTCCGGCTCAGGCTCCGGTGCGCGCGCCAGCACCGGTTCGGGCTCGGGCTGCGGATTGAAGATGGCGGCTTCGATTTCGGCCCGGTCGGCCTCGGGCTGCTGATGCCAAACATGGCCGCATTTTTTGCAGCGGACCTTGCGCCCCTCGGCGGGGAATTTCGTCCCGTCGACTTCGTAACGGGCGGCGCAGCTGGGGCAGACCAGAATCATGAGGTGCTTATAACCATTCACCCGAAAAATAGGTTTAACGAAGACGCCCCGGCAAGCGATGGTAAGCGGTGATTCCCGCCTTTATGGTCCCGCCCCATGATCCGCTTCGAAAATGTCGGCATGCGCTACGGGCCGGGGCCGGAAGTGCTGCGCGACGTCACCTTCCAGCTCGAACCGGGCACCTTCACATTCCTCACCGGCCCGTCAGGTGCGGGCAAATCCACCCTGCTGAAACTCCTCTATCTGGCCGAGCCCCCCAGCCGGGGGCTCATCACCCTGTTCGGCACCGATCTGGCCACGGCTCGCCGCTCCGCCTTTCCGGCGCTTCGCCGCCGCATCGGCGTGGTGTTCCAGGATTTCCGCCTGCTCGCCCATCTGTCGGCCTTCGACAATGTGGCGCTGCCGCTGCGCCTCTCGGGCCGCAAACCGGATGACTACACCCATGATGTGGAAGAGCTTCTGAACTGGGTGGGCCTCGGCGATCGCACACATGCGAAACCGCCAACCTTGTCGGGCGGCGAACAGCAACGCGTCGCCATCGCGCGCGCCGTTGTCGGACAGCCGGACCTGCTTCTGGCCGACGAACCCACGGGCAATGTCGATCCGGAAATTGCACAGCGGCTCATCCGTCTCTTCGGCGAACTTAACAGGCTCGGCACCACTGTGCTTATCGCCACCCATGACCGCGGGTTGATCGAGCGTTCGCGCTCGCGCGAAATGCGGCTGGTCGATGGCCGCCTTGTCGAATTGAGGCGCGGATGAGTGAGAGCAGGCAGCGCGTGCGCGGCCGTATCCTGCCGCGTGAAAAAGGCGCAGCACCGCTCGACGTGGTGATCGGCGTGATGGCGTTCCTTGCGGCACTGGCGCTGGGCGCGTCGCTGCTGGCCGACCGGCAAGCGGAAAGCTGGCGCGAAGGATTGGCCGGGCGTCTCACCGTGCAGGTGTTGCAGCCGGATCATCCGACGGCCGCGCTCAACATGGACAGCGAAACCGATGCCGCGATCCAGATCCTGCGTGGCACGCCGGGTATCCTGACCGTCACGCCGATGTCCGAAGCGGATGCGACGAAACTTGTCGAGCCGTGGCTTGGCGCGGATGCGCTGGTGAAAGACCTGCCGCTGCCGCGCCTGATCGATGCGACGATCCAACCGGGCGCGCATGTCGATTTCGCCGAACTCACCGCGCGATTGAAAACGGTCGCGCCGGATTCGAATGTGGACGATCACACGCGCTGGATATCGCGGCTGCAAAATCTCGCCAACACGATCATCTATGCGGCTTATGCGATTCTCGCCCTGATCGCGGTGGCGACGGCGGCGGCGGTGTCCTTCGCCACGCGCGCGGGCCTTGAAGCGCACCACGACATCGTCGCGCTGCTGCACCAGATGGGCGCACATTCCGGCTTCATCGCGCGCGCCTTCGAATGGCACTATCTGCTCTCGACCCTGGCGGCATCCGCGGTGGGATCGGGGCTTGCGGGTATCGCCTTTCTTGCCGCGGGCGGGCTGGAATTCGCGGGCGTCGAGCCAGTCCCATTTCTGCCGCCATTGGGGCTTAACCCACGGGAATTGGCATGGCTTTTGGCGGTGCCGCTGGTCTCGGCGATCATCGCATGGGCTACTGCACGGCTTTCGGTTCTGGCGGCATTGCGCGAAATCTACTGAGGCATTTCACGCGGACGTCAATGTTTTCTTGGGCGCTCGCATGGTCCAATCTGCGCCTCGGGGAGCGACGGGACGGGCATGGAAAATTCCGGAAACTGGCTGGTGAAGCTGGGCGTGGGCCTTCTGGTCATTTACACGCTGGGTTTCATCCTGTTCGCGGTGACACTGCCGCGCCCGCCGGCCCTGCTTCCGCATGCCGATGGCATCGTGGCGCTGACCGGCGGCGATGCGCGCCTCGATGCCGCCGACAAGCTTCTGGAAAACGATGCCGCGCGGCGGCTTCTCATCAGCGGCGTCAATCCCGGCACGACCAAGGCGCAGTTGAAAGCGCTGGCGCATGCCGGACGGCGTTTCGATTGCTGCGCCGATCTGGGCTTCCGCGCCACCAGCACGCATGGCAATGCCGATGAAGCGACGGCCTGGGTGCGCCATCACGGTTACAACAGCATCATCGTGGTGACGGCGAATTATCACATGCGCCGCAGCCTCAACGAATTCTCCGCCGACATGCCAGGCGTGCGGCTCATCGCCTATCCCGTCGATCCGCAAGGGCTGGACCTGGATGGATGGTGGCAGGATCCGCATGCGCTGCATCTGTTGCACAGCGAATACGCCAAATATCTGGCGAGCTTTGTCATCACGCATTTTCGCGCATAACAGCCCGATGGTGTTTCTGCGCTCCTGCCTTTTCTTTCTCTGGTTCGCGCTCGCCTCCGTGGTGATTGCGGTCGGCGGCGTATGGGTTCTGCTGCTGCCGAGACGTGCGACGGAAGTTCTCTCCAAGACCTGGAGCCGCGCGGTGCTGTTCGGCCTCAAATGGATCGCAGGCCTCGACTACGACGTGCTCGGGCCGGTTCCCAAAGGCGGCGTGCTGATCGCGGCCAAGCATATGAGCATGTGGGATACGGTCATACTCTATCTGCTGCTCGACGATGCCTGCGCAGTGGTGAAGCGCTCGCTGCTCAACATCCCGTTCTATGGCTGGTATCTGTGGAAGGCCGACGTCATCGCCATCGACCGCGAAGGCAAGGCGAGCGCGCTGAAACAGATGGTGGCCGAAGCCAAGGCTGCGCTCGCGGAACGGCGCCCGATTTTCATCTTCCCCGAAGGCACGCGCAAAGCGCCGGGAACGCCCCCGGACTACAAGCCGGGCGTCGCTGCGCTTTACACCCAGCTGGGCGTCGATTGCGTGCCGGTGGCGCTGAACTCCGGCCTTTTCTGGACGGGGCCGGTGGGCTTTCTGAAAAAGCCAGGCAAGGTGGTGGTGGAATTCCTACCACCCATTCCGCCCGGCCTGAAGCGTGCGGCGTTCATGGAAACGCTGCAAAACCGTATCGAAAGCACCACCGAAAAACTTCTGATCGAAGGTCGCCAAATCCTTGCTTCCAAAGGACTTTCCTGATCCGAATAGTTAAGAACAGATCGCGAACATACATTGACTTTCGCGCATTGAGGCGTTATTTCTTTTGACCGCTCAGGAAGCGGTTCGGACAGAGGCGCATGGGCGATATTTCCCGACAGATCTGGGACATGAAGTACCGGCTGAAGCAGCCGGACGGCACGCCCGTGGACGGCGATATCGCATCCACCTGGGCGCGCGTCGCGCTCGCCGCCGCCCGCGCCGAAGCGCCGGACAATCAGCGTAGCGCAGCATTGCGATTCGCCGGTGCGCTGGCGGGCCACAAATTTCTTCCCGCCGGACGCATTCTTGCCGGCGCCGGCGCGGATCGTTCGGTCACGCTGTTCAACTGTTTCGTCATGGGCGCGATTCCGGATTCGATGGACGGAATCTTCTCAGGGCTGCGCGAAGCGGCGCTGACGCTGCAGCAGGGCGGCGGCATCGGTTACGACTTCTCGACGCTTCGCCCCAAAGGCGCGCTGGTGAAAGGCGTGGGCGCGGATGCGTCCGGCCCCGTCTCCTTCATGGAAGTGTGGGACGCGATGTGCCGCACCATCATGTCCGCCGGTTCGCGGCGCGGCGCGATGATGGCGACATTGGCCTGCGATCATCCCGACATCGAGGACTTCATCGACGCCAAGCGCGAAAGCGGGCGGCTCACCATGTTCAACCTGTCGGTGCTCGTCAGCGATGCGTTCATGGACGCGGTGAAACGAGACGGCGACTGGGATCTGAAGTTCGGCGGCAAGGTTTATCGCACGCTGCGTGCACGCGAGTTGTGGGACCGCATCACCCGTGCGACCTATGACTATGCCGAGCCGGGTGTGATCTTCATCGACCGCATCAATGCGCAGAACAATCTGGGCTATTGCGAAACCATTCATGCCACGAACCCGTGCGGAGAGCAGCCTTTGCCGCCTTATGGCGCGTGCCTGCTGGGTTCGATCAATCTGGCGCAGCTGGTGAAGAACCCATTCGGCGCTGACGCCACGCTGGATGAAGACGAGCTGGCGCGGCTGACGACGACGGCGATCCGCTTTCTCGACGACATCATCGACGTTTCGCGTTTTCCGCTTCCCGAGCAGCAGGCGGAAGCCAAGGCCAAGCGCCGCATCGGGCTCGGCGTCACGGGCCTTGCCGATGCGCTGATCTTCTGCCGCACGCGTTATGGCTCGACGGAAAGCATCGTGCTGATCGAGCGCTGGCTGAAAGTGCTGAGCCACGCAGCTTATCGCGCTTCCGCCGAGCTGGCGAAGGAGAAAGGCGCGTTCCCGCTGTTCGATGCGCATGAATTCCTCAAGCGCCCGCATATCATGGCGCTGCCGGAGGATATCCGCGTGCAAATCGCGGCACATGGCATCCGTAACGGGCTGCTCACCTCCATCGCACCGACCGGCACGATCTCGCTGTTCGCAGGGAACGTATCGAGCGGCATCGAGCCGGTATTCGCCTACACCTATACCCGCAAGATTCTGAAGGCGGACGGAACGCGCATCGAGGAAGATGTCAGCGATTATGCCTATCGCAAATTCCGCGCGCTGTTCGGCGAGGACACGGCGCTGCCGGATTATTTCGTCAATGCGCAGGAATTGTCGCCGCAGGATCATCTGGCGGTTCAGGCGGCGGCGCAGAAATATATCGACAGCTCGATTTCCAAGACGATCAATGTGCCGGTCGATATCTCCTTCGAAGCGTTCAAAGACGTGTACCTGAAAGCCTATGAGATGGGCTGCAAGGGCTGCACGACCTATCGCCCCAGCGAAGCGCGCGGCTCCGTGTTGACACTCACGCCTGGGCCGACGCCTTCCGTAGAGAACAACGAGCCCGATCTGCCGTTGGCATTGCCGGTTGCGCCCCGCATGCGCGAGGAAGGCGGCGTCGTTTACATGACCCAGCCGCTGGACCGGCCGGAGGTGCTGATCGGGCAGACCTACAAGATCAAATGGGCGGATCTCGACCACGCCTTCTACATCACCATCAACGACATCGAGAAAGACGGGCGGCGGCGGCCGTTCGAGATTTTCATCAACTCCAAGAATATGGAGCATTACGCCTGGACCGTGGCGCTGACGCGCATGATCTCGGCGGTGTTCCGGCGCGGCGGCGATGTCTCCTTCGTGGTGGACGAGTTGAAAGCGGTGTTCGATCCGCGCGGCGGCCAATGGATGAACGCGCATTATGTGCCGTCGATCCTCGCGGCCATCGGCGAAGTGATCGAGCGGCATCTTGTGGCCACCGGCTTCATGGCGGCGCGTGAGCATCCGGCGCATGACGATGTCCAGGCCGTCGCGGTGAATGCCGAGGGTGCTCCGGCGCGCTATTGCCCGCGCTGCGGCCAACCCGGCCTTGTGAAGGTGGAAGGCTGCGACACCTGCGTCTCCTGCGGCTATTCGCGTTGCGGCTAGGCTCTGCTAGAGCACGCCCGTCCAGGGCGGCGCGGTTCCCATGAACTATTCTCATCGTTTTTTTCTCTACGGGCCGGTCGGCCTGTTCGCAATCCTGATGCTGGGCGTCATCGGATATTGGTTCGTCCTGTCCGGCGCGGTTTCGCACAAATTGGACGCGATCAACGGCCACGAGATCGCGCCGGGGATAAAAATTGGCTTCACCCACAAAACGATGAGCGGATTTCCTTTCCGCATCGACACCCAACTGGAAGGATTGCGCGTTGAGCTTCCGGGCGCGCATGGGCCAGTGGTGTGGACCGCCGAACACTTCGCCTTCCATTCGCTGACCTACGGCCGCACACAATACATCTTCGAAGCGGCAGGGCAGCAGATGATCACCTGGCACCGCGAATCCGGAGGGCTGCGCACCTATCGCTTCCTGCCAGGCCTGCTGCGCGCCAGCGCCATCGCGTCAGGCGGTGAATTGTCGCGCTTCGATCTGGAACTGATGGATGCGGCTTCGCCGGATGTCGCGGCGGCGCAGATGCAGTTTCATCTACGCAAGAATCCGAAGATCGACGGGCTCGATCTCTATGTCTCCGCGGATGACGTGCATATCGCGCCGGATCTGGACCCGGCCTTCGGACCGGACATCAAATCGTTCAAGCTGGATGCGATGCTGTCGCCCGGCACAAGTTTCGACGGCGTGCTCGCTGGCCACACGGATTGGCGCGCGGCGATGGAGAGCTGGCGCACCCGCCATGGCGGCATGCTGGTGAACAGCATCGCGGTGAATTGGGGAAAGCTCGACATCGCTGGCAAAGGCGCGTTGACCGCCGATGAACTGCATCGGCCCATGGGCACGCTGCGGTTGCGCATCGATGACTGGCAGCCGCTTGTGCAACAGGCGCAACAGCGCGGCTGGTTGAAAGGCGGTCATGACGGATTGGCCGCAAGCTTCCTCGCCCTCGCCGGAAACATGCAGGGCAGCGGCCCGCTGACGGCCACGCTCGGCTTCAAGGACGGCGTGATGTCTGTCGGCTCTGTTCCTGCCGACCTGCTCTCGCCGCTCTACTAAGACTTGTCCTTGTTGCGGCCGAAGTTCGGCGCGGCGGAATCCTGGCCGGCATTGACGATCGAACGGCGGATGGCGCGGGTGCGGGTGAACAGATCGAACAGGAAATCGCCATCACCATAACGGATCGCGCGCTGCAGATCCGTCAGGTCTTCCGAGAAACGCCCCAGCATCTCCAGAACCGCTTCGCGGTTGTTGAGGAAGACATCGCGCCACATGGTGGGATCGGACGCTGCGATACGCGTGAAATCGCGGAAGCCGCCGGCAGAGTATTTGATCACTTCGCCATTGGTCACCTGCTCCAGATGATTGGCGGTGCCGACGATGTTGTACGCGATCAGATGCGGCAAATGACTGGTGATGGCGAGCACCAGATCATGATGCTTCGCGTCCATCACTTCCACCTGGCTGCCCAGCTTTTCCCAGAAAGATTTGAGCTTTTCGACGGCAGCCGGATCGGCATCCGCGGCGGGCGTCAGAATGCACCAGCGCCCGTCGAACAATTCCGCAAAACCCGCTTCGGGACCCGATTGCTCCGTACCGGCAATGGGATGGGCCGGGATCAGATGCACGCCCTTGGGCAAAAGCGGCGCAACATCGCGGAACATGACACCTTTGACCGAACCCGTGTCGCTGACGATCGCGCCCGGCTTCAGATGCGGGGCGATAACCTTTGCGATATCCGCGAACGCGCCGACGGGCGCAGCCAGCACGACGAGATCGGCGTCCTTCACGCAGGACGCAAGATCGTCATGCATGGAATCGACGATGCCGGCCTTCTTCGCACGCTCCACGATCTCCGGCGTGTGTGCATAGCCGGCGATATGTCCGGCAAGTCTCGCGCGGCGCATGCCATGGGCCATGGACGAGCCGATGAGGCCGACACCCACCAGCGCAACGCGATCGAAATGCGGCGCAGTGCTCATGACGTCACAAAATCGCTCAGCATCTTGAGCGTCTCGTGATTGGCTTCTTCGGTGCCGATGGTCAGGCGCAGGCAATTGTGCAGGCCGTAAGCGCCGACGGGGCGCAGGATGATGCCGCGCGCGGTGAGGAACGCATCCGCCTTTTTCATCGTCGCTTCATTGGCGAAATGGATGAGCACGAAATTGCCGACGCTGTCATCCACGCGCAGGCCGAGCTTGCGGATATGCTCGATCAGCCACGTCTTCCACTTGTCATTATGGGCGACGGCCTTCTCGATATGCGCGCGGTCTTTCAGTGCCGCCGCCGCAGCGCGCTGCGCCGGTACGGACACGTTGAAGGGGCCGCGAATACGGTTCAGCACATCCACGACGTCCGGCGGACAGAAGGCCCAGCCGATGCGCAGACCCGCAAGACCGTAGATTTTCGAGAACGTCCGCGTCATCACCACATTGTGGAATTGCGACACCAGCTCCACGCCGGTGTCGTAATCGTTCTTGCGGACATATTCGGCATAGGCCGCATCGATAACGAGCAGGATGTCCGGCCGCAGCCCCGCATGCAGGCGGCGCACTTCCTCGCTGGTGAGATAGGAACCGGTCGGGTTGTTCGGGTTGGCGAGATAGACCAGGCGCGTTTTCGGCGTGACGGCTTTCAACATCGCATCGACATCGACGCGCAATTTCGGCTCCGGCACCACCACCGGCACCGCGCCGTTGGAAAGCGTGGCGATGCGATACACCAGGAACGCGTGCTCGCTGAAGATCACTTCGTCGCCGGCATGCAGATAGCCATGCGCCAGCAGGGTCAGCAGCTCGTCGGAACCATTGCCGCAAACAATGCGATCCGGATTGAGGCCGTAGGTCTCGCCGATGGCATCGCGCAAGATCTTGGCGCTGCCTTCGGGATAGATGTCCAATCCCCCGGCGGCTTCGCGATAGGCTTCAACGCCCAGCGGGCTGGCGCCCAGCGCCGACTCATTGGAGGAGAGCTTGAACACGCGGCTCGCACCCGGCGCATGCGCCCGGCCACCGACATAAGGCGCGATGTCGAGGATGGTGGGCTTTGGCTTCGGTTTCATGACGGGTTCTTCTCTCACCGCACGCTGGCACAAGGCCGGAATGGCTAGTGGCATCGGCGGGCCGGGGCAAGAGAAAAGCCGCCATCGTTGACAGGTGCGGCCCCCAGCCCTAGCAAACCCGCCCGGACCGATCCGGATTGGTTGGAAAAGGCGCCTTGGCCCAGACCGCAAATCCCACTTTCCTGCGTCCCGTCTCCGAACCCGAAGCGGACCCAGGAAAAGCGATCACATTCAGCACGCCGCTGGCGCTGGATTGCGGGCGCACGCTTTCGCCCTTCACCATTGCCTATATGACATATGGCACGCTGAACGCGGCCAAGAGCAATGCCATTCTTATCTGCCATGCCCTGACGGGCGATCAATTCGCCGCCAGCCGCCATCCGCTCACCGGCAAGCCTGGTTGGTGGGACATCATGATCGGGCCCGGCAAGCCGATCGACACCGATCGCTTCTTTGTCATCTGCACCAATGTCATCGGCGGCTGCATGGGTTCCACAGGCCCGGCTTCGATCAATCCGGCCACCGGAAAATCCTATGGCCTGGATTTTCCCGTCGTCACCATCCGCGACATGGTCCGCGCGCAAGCGATGCTGATCGATGCGCTCGGCATCGAGAAACTTCTCTGCGTCACCGGCGGATCGATGGGCGGCATGCAGGTGCTGCAATGGGCGGCGTCTTATCCGGCGCGCGTCGTGAATGCGATGCCCATCGCCACCGCCGCGCGCCACTCCGCGCAGAACATCGCGTTCCACGAAGTCGGCCGTCAGGCGATCATGGCCGATCCCGATTGGAAGGGCGGCGCTTATGACACTGCACAACCCGGCAAGGGCCTCGCCGTGGCGCGCATGGCCGCGCATATCACCTATCTTTCGGAAGCCGCGCTGCAACGGAAGTTCGGGCGCCAATTGCAGGACCGCGATCAGATCTCCTTCGGCTTCGGCGCGGACTTCCAGGTGGAGTCCTATCTGCACCATCAGGGCATGACCTTCGTCGATCGCTTCGACGCCAATTCCTATCTCTATATCACCCGCGCGATGGATTATTTCGACCTCGCCAGCGACTATAACGGCGTTCTCGCCGATGCCTTCCGCGATACCAAGGCGCGCTTCTGCCTGATCTCCTTCACCAGCGACTGGCTGTTTCCGACACCGGAGAACAAGCGCATCGCCCATGCCCTCAACGCAACCGCCGCGAATGTCAGCTTCGTGGAGATCGAAAGCGACAAGGGCCATGATGCCTTCCTGCTCGATGAGCCGGAAATGCTGCAGACGGTGCGCGGCTTCCTGAACGCCGCAGCAAACGCGAACGGCATCGCATGAGCCTGCGTCCGGACCTTGCCGCCATCGCCGAGATGATCGAACCCAACAGCCGCGTGCTGGATGTGGGCTGCGGGGACGGCGCATTGCTCGAACATCTGAAGCAGACGCGCAATGTGGACGCGCGCGGCATCGAACTGTCGCAGCAGAACGTCAATCATTGCGTGGCGCGCGGATTATCGGTTCTGCAGGGCGATGCGGATACCGATCTGGCCGATTATCCGTCACAGGCTTTCGACGTGGTGATCCTCAGCCAGACCATCCAGGCGACGCGCGCGCCGGCCAAGGTGCTGGAAGATCTGCTGCGCATCGGGCGGCGCACGATCGTCTCGTTCCCCAATTTCGGGCATTGGAAGGTACGGCTGTCGCTGCTCTTCAACGGCCGCATGCCGCGCACGCGCGCGCTGGATTATGCCTGGTACGATACGCCCAACATCCATTTGTGCACGATCCGCGACTTCACGCAGATGGCGACGCAATCGGGCGCGACGATCGAAAAGGCGCTGGCGCTCAACGCCAATGGCACCAAGCTTATTCAGGCCGACGCGTTCGGGCCCAATCTTATGGCCGAAGGCGCCATATTTTTGATGAACCAGCGCGGCGGCACTGCTTGGGGGCCAATAGCCGACCGCGCGGGTTCATCCTGAACGTTTCTTACGAAACGCCCAGAAGCTTCAAAGCCTGCGTGTAGTGCGCCGAACCCATTTTGGGCTGTGCGTTCGCGCAGAAATCCCGGCCGTAATGGCTTTCCTTCACGGCCGCGTCGTAATTGGCCGATTGCTGGTTGGATGACAGCGCGGTTCTCACCTGAGACGCGAGGGAAACGCAGGTCGACGCGGAATCCTGCGCACTCGCCGCCGATGTTCCCATCGTCAGCATTGCGCTCAACCCGATCGCTGCAAGATACACGTTACGCATTGGACTCCCTCCTGATGTGGATGCCGGCTCTTCGATACCGACCCTGAGCAGATAGGGAGGCTTTGTGTTTGGAAAAAGACAATGCGTAGCGTCCATGCGTCGCGCGCATTCATGCAATCTCATGTTCATGCGCAAAATCGCGGAAATCGGAAGATTGCATGCAAAGATGAATTGACGGAATGGCCGGTATGCAGAACGCGCGTCGCAGAGAAACTAGTGTCGCAGCCATGTCGTATATGACCGGCTCGTCATGCGCCTCACGGATGCGTGAGTTACAAATCGAGACAGATCAGCCGCGCGCCGAAGCGAACAGGCGCTGCTCCTGCTTCGCCGGAATGGGCGGCGTAAGTGCATACATGGACTTCGTCGCTTCGACGATGTGAACACCGGCCAGCGCCGGCCAGATGCGGCGGCCGATCTTCTCCCAGCTGACACCGCGCCCCAGAAGACGGCGCGACTGGAGCGGCGGCATCAGCAGCGCGCTCTCCCAACGTTCGGGTGCGTAAAGGGTATCGCGCAGAAGATCTGCGAGCTGTGCGCGATTGAAGGGGCGGCCATGCGCGAACGGCGAGCTTTCAACCTGTGCCCACAAACTGGTGCGATTGGGCGCGACGAGCAAAAGCTTTCCCGAGGGCGCGAGAACCCGCCAGAGCTGGCGCAACAGCGGACGAAGCGATTCCGCACTCTCAAGACCGTGGATCACCAACACGCGGTCGAACATCGCATCGGGAAACGGCAATGCATCTTCCTGCGCCACGACGCTGAGGCAGGAATCCGCCGGCCACGCCACCGCACCCAGCTGCTCCGGCACCAACGCAGCCGCCACTTCCGCATCCGCGGCAAGGCTGCGCATATAAGGAATCGCAAAACCGTATCCCAGAAGACGCGTGCCGTCCGTGTCCGGCCACACCTCGCGCAAACGGCGCTGGATCACGCGACGCGCAACCTGCCCCACGGGCGAGGCGTAAAATTCCGAAAGGCCGGCCGAATCGTAATTCATCGTGAACGTGCCTAAACCGGCACCGCGACGGGTTCAATGCGGAGCTGCGGGTTGCTAGGCTGACTTCCAAAAAGGAACCCATAAATGGCCGAAATCAGCGTCACCCTCGTTCCCTGCCTGCAGGACAACTATGCCTATCTGGTCACCGACGGCTCAGGCCTTTGCGCCGTGGTCGATCCGTCCGAGCCGGGACCGGTGAAAAAGGCGCTGGCGGCGCGGGGACTGAAACTCACCCATATCCTCAACACCCATCACCATCTGGATCATTGCGGCGGCAATCTCGCGCTCAAGGAAGAATTCGGCGCCGAGGTGGTGGGACCGGGCAAGGATCGAGGGCGCATTCCAGGGATCGATACCGGCGTCAGCGAGGCGGAGCCGTGGCGGTTCGGATCGCGCAGCGTGAAGGTGCTTGAGATTCCGGCGCACACTTCATCGCATATCGCCTTCGTGTTCGACGATTGTGTGTTCACAGGCGACACGCTCTTCGCGATGGGATGCGGGCGGCTGTTCGAAGGCACGCCGCAAATGATGTGGGACAGCCTCTCCAAGCTGATGCTTCTGCCCGACGCCACAAAAATCTATTGCGGGCACGAATACACGCTCAGCAATGGCCGCTTCGCGCTTACGCTGGAGCCAAAGAATTCCGATCTTCAGGCGCGGATGAAAAACGTTGAAGCCGCGCGCGCGAAAGGCGAAGCGACGATCCCTTCCACGATGGGGCTCGAGAAAAGGACCAACCCGTTCCTGCGGCCGGACTCCAGGGAAATCCGCGCGACGCTGGGAATGGAAGATGCCGACAATGTCGCGGTGTTCGCGGAGACGCGGAAGCGCAAGGATTCGTTCTAGTTGTTGTCGTCCGACTTCTTGTCGTCTTTTTTCTTATCGTCCGACTGACCGGTCGCGATATCCGCCGCGCCGCTCACGACATCGCCGGTGACATGCACCGCCGTCGATGCCACGGTCACGCCGGCGCCCACAACCGCGCCGCCAACTTCCGCGACCACGCAACCGGAAAGACCGAAGCCGGCAAGCGCCACGACGCCCAGACAAAGAACTTTGCGCATCCCAACTCCTTCGACGGGCCGACACTGGCAGAAAAAGGTTACGCAGAGCTTCCCGCTGACGCAATGATGTCGGCGACGTGATCCCAATGTTCGACGATCCGTTCGGCGCCAGCGTTCATCAATCTGTCAGACGACGCCTTGTCCATATGGCCGCCGCCCGAAAAGCCCCAAACCCGCATATTCGCCGCGCGGGCGGCGCGCACGCCGTTGACGCTGTCCTCGAACACCAGGCAATCGCGCGGCGCGGTGCCCAGTTTGCGGGCCGCATAGAGGAAGATGTCGGGGGCGGGCTTTCCCGAGGCCACCAGATCAGTTGAATAGACATGTGGCGCGAAGCGGTCCCACAGATCGGTGCGGCGAAGCTTTTCCTCCAGTGCGTCAGTGTTGCTGGAGCTGGCGACGGCCTTGCGATAGCTGAGCGCCGATACCGCACGCAGCGCACCTTCCACTTCCTTCAGGCGGTGCAGCGCCGCGCGATAATCGCCGTAGCAGCGATCCTGAAAGCCCTCGGGCAGATCGCGGCCCGTCTGCGCACGGCAATCCTCGGCGATAAGATCGAAGAAGGCCTGCGTTGGCATTCCCATGAAGCGGGCCTTGTAGTCGTCGAGATTGTAGGTGAGCCCCACCGTCGCGGCGGCGGCGAGCTCGACTTCCAGTGCCAGCACTTCGCTGTCCACCAAGACGCCGTCGCAGTCGAAAATGATAGCTTCGATCAAGTGGCGAATTCCATCGCCACCGCGCTGAAATGCAGAACGACAGCGACCAGCACGAAGGCGTGCCAGATCGCCTTGTGAAACGGAATGCGCTCAATCACGTAGAACGCAACGCCCGCCGAATAGACAAGACCACCACCGATCAGAAGCCAGAAATCAACTGCAGCGACGGAAGCCGCAAGCGGCTTGAGCACGGCCACGACCATCCAGCCCATGCCGAGATAAAGCGCGATCGCTGCGGTTTCGAAGCGGCGTGGAAACAGAACTTTGAGCGCGACGCCGATGCTCGCACAGACCCAAATCGCAACCAGCACCGCCGTTCCATAAGGCGCGCCTACGCGATTGACGGCGAAGGGCGTGTAGGTGCCGGCGATCATGATGAAGATGGCGGCGTGGTCGATACGGCGCAGAAGCTGCTTGGGCCGCGCGGTTTCCGGCACCATGTTGTAGATGCCGGACGCGAAGATCATTCCCAGCAGGCCGAGGCAATAGACCGTGACGCTGGCCTCCGCGGAAACACCCACATGCAGAAGCAGCCATGCCGCCGCGTTCACGGCAAACAACATGCCGGTCACGTGGATCACGCTGTCCACGATGTTCTCGTGCCGGCTGTAAATCCGTTCGGCCTTTTGCGTCAGCGTCGTCATATGAAGTTCCTGAAACCGAATATGCGCATAGCATGCGGGCCGATGGGTCACACAATTTCTTACAGTTAATGCAAGGACGTGGTGACTTCGACTGCGGCCCGGACTTGGCTATACTGCGTAAGAGGCGAGCGGGAAAGCGCCGGACCTCGACCGGCAAGGCATCGCTCGACCCTGCAGGGGAACGGGATATGCGAAAGGAAATTTTGCTGGCTGCCCTCACGCTCGGGGGCATCGGGCCGGTTTGTAGTTCCGCTCACGCGCAAGATCAGACACAGGCCGTGGATTCGATCGGAATCGAAACGGTGACGGTCACCGCGCGGCGGCGCGCAGAAGACCAGGAAAAAGTGCCCGTCGCGATCACACCGATTTCCGGCGGCGAACTGCGAGACACCGGCACGAAGTCGGCGATCGACCTGCAGAACCTTGCGCCGTCGCTCACCGTGTCGGGAAATCTCGGATCGCGCGACACGGACATCTTCACCATTCGCGGCCAGACCGAACCTTTCGGAGGTGCCGATCCCGGCGTGCAGACCTATTTCGCAGATGTACCGTTCAATGCGAGCGGCCGTGGCAGCCTTTACGATCTCGACAATGTGCAGGTGCTGAACGGACCGCAGGGAACGCTGTTTGGCCGTAACACCACGGGCGGCGCAATCCTGTTCGAGCCCAAGCGGCCCGACGATCAGTTTGGCGGCTATCTCGATGCGACGATCGGCGATCACGGCGATCGCGAATTGCAGAGCGCGATCAATATTCCGGCCGGCGACACGCTGGCGATCCGCCTTGCCGGCGACGTGGCCCATCGTGATGGATTCACCCGGGAGGTTACGACCGGACAAGACCTCGACAATGTGAATTATCAGGCCTTCCGCGTCGGCGTGACATGGCGGCCATTCAGCGGGTTCGAGAACTATGCGGTCTTCGACTGGCTGCGCGATCATAATCACGGCACCGGCGCGGAACTGACGGCGATCGCGCCGGAATCGCAGCTCGCGGCGTTCGCTATCGGCGAATTCCAGCTCGCAGGCGATCCGAACGCCGTAGCGGATGGAACGGCGGCGATCAACGCCTTCTACCCCACGCTGCAGGACGCGCTCGCCAATCAGCAGGCTCTGGGCACGCGCAAAACGACGTCCGGCATTCCGCTTTTCTACAAGCGCGATTCTTGGGGCATCACCGATATCGCGACGTGGGACGTCGCGGCTCATGTGCATTTGAAAAACATTTTCGGTTACCGGCGCGACCGGGAGCAGCCGTCTTTCGACTATGACGGCTCGTTCCTTCCCATTCTCGACATCCCCAATCCGCGCACATGGGAATCCAACTCCTTCCAGGTGACGGAAGAATTCCAGGTCACCGGCGAGAATGAGAGCAACACCTTCAACTGGATCGTGGGCTTCTACCATGAGCTTGACCATCCGGCGGGTTATGCCGAAGTGGAGCGCGACGTGTTCGGCGGCGGTTTTGCCTTCCCGCCACTCTCCAGCACCGAGATCGACCGGCTCGCCAATGGCGGCACATCCAACGCGGTTTACGCACAAGCGCATTTCGACGCGTCGGCCTGGCTGAACGGTCTCAGCTTCGATGCGGGTGGCCGCTATACCTGGGATCACAAGGTCGCCTCCTCGGCCGTCTGCATCATTCCGGCGATGGGACTCTCCTGTCCCTATCCGGTGCCGGAGGCGCCGCCTTACGGACAGCCAACTTTGAAGAAAAGTTTCCGTGCGCCGACATGGACTCTCGCCGCGAACTATCAGGCGACGGATGACACCATGCTCTACGCCACCTATCGCCGCGGCTATAAGAGCGGCGGCTTCAACAGTGGCGCGGTGGGCACCGGGCTTGAAGAGTTCAAGCCGGAATATCTCACCGATGTGGAACTGGGCATCAAGAACAACTGGACGATTCTGGGCGTTCCGGGCCGCACGAATGCGGACGCTTATTATGGCTGGTATCAGGACATCCAGAAAAACGATCTGATATCGATCACCGACTTTGTGCCGCCGGGGCCGCCGGTGACGCGCGTGGGCGCGACGACGCTTAATGCCGCGAAAGCCACGGTCAAAGGCGTCGAACTTTCGGCAACCTTCATCCCGAACGAGAACATCGAGATCAGTCCATTCTATTCCTACACCGATGCGAGCTATGACAGCTTCGTGCTGCCGACGGCGATCTTCAACGGCGCTTTCGTCGGCACGGCGGATCATTCCGGCAATCCGTTCGCTTATACGCCCAAGAACAAGTTCGGCATCAACGGACGCTTCCATCTGCCTTTCGATCCCGCCTGGGGCGCGATGTATGTGAGCGCGCAATGGTACACACAGAGCAAGGTGTGGTTCACCGATCTCGCGGACGAAGAGCCGGATGCTTTTCAGAAAAGCTATAATCTGCTCAATCTGCGCTTCGACTGGGACGGCGTGTTCGGCTCATCCTTCGATGCGGGCGTGTTCGTGAACAATGTCACAAACGAGAACTACAAAGTGGCGGCGAATGCGCTGGAGCATCTGACCGGCACCACCGCTTCGATCTATGGCGAGCCGCGCATGTTCGGCGTCGAATTGCGCTATCGTTTCGGAGAAGACGCGCACTAGTTTTCATTCTTGGGGGGCATAATGGACGGATTTCTCAATGCGCTGGCGGCGGTGCCGCTGGCCAATCTGAAACTCGGCGGCATGAGTGTGGAACTGACGATGCTCGCGCTGGCCGCGGTGCTGGGCTTCGTGCATCTGTTCTTGGGCGTACATTTCGCGACGCGGGAGCGCGGCGCGGCGTGGAATACCGGCGCGCGTGACAATACTCCGCCGCTTCAGGGCAAGCTCGCCGGACGGCTGGACCGCGCCTTCAACAATTTCCGCGAGACCTTTCCGGTCTTCGCGGTGGCGGTCCTGATCATCACCATTCTCGACCGGCACAACGCCCGCACCGAATGGGGCGCGCAGCTCTATTTCTGGATGCGCGTGATCTACCTGCCGCTCTATGCGGCGGGCGTGCCGATGCTGCGCACCATCGTGTGGCTTCTGTCCACCGTTGGAATTCTGCTGGTGCTGTCGGCAGCGTTCGCGGGTTAAGTCAGCGAATTGTCATCGATTGGTGGCGAGACGGAAACCGTCTTGCCGCCCTTCTCCACATTCGGCAGCAGCGCGGTAAGCAATCCGATCGCGGGCAGGAACGAGCACACACTGTAGGTGTATTCGATACCCCAATGATCGGCGAACAAACCGATCACCGCAGCCCCGATACCGCCCATCCCGAACGAAAATCCATAGAACATGCCCGACACCATGCCGATGCGGCCGGGCATGAGTTCCTGCGCGAACACGACGATGGCGGGAAAGGCCGATGCCAGCAGCAGGCCGATGATCACCGAGAGCGCGGATGTCCAAAACAGATCGGCATAAGGCAGCATCAGTGTGAATGGCAGGATGCCGAGGATCGACACCCAGATCACCAGCTTGCGGCCGATGCGGTCGCCGATGGGACCGCCGGCAAAGGTGCCGACAGCGACGGCGCCCAGAAACACGAAGAGATGAAACTGCGCGGCCTGCACCGACACGCCGAAATGGTGGATCAGATAGAAGGTGTAATAGCTGGTGATGCTGGCCAGATAGAAATATTTCGAGAAGATCAGCATCAGGAGAATGAATATCGAAACCATGACGCGGCGCTGCGACAAGCCCGTCTCGACGAGCGTTTTCTGCGCCGCTTTCATGCGCGCGATGCCATGATCCTTGTACCAGCGCCCCACATAAAAGAGCACCACGATGGAGATCAGCGCGAAGAGGGCGCTCCAGGTGATCGATTTGTGGCCATAGGTCATCACCACGGCGGCCGCGAGGATCGGACCCAGCGCCGAGCCTGTGTTGCCGCCGACCTGGAACAGCGATTGCGCAAGGCCGTGCCGTCCGCCCGATGCCATGCGCGCGACCCGCGCCGATTCCGGATGAAAGACCGACGAGCCGACGCCGACGATGGCGGCGGCAAGAAGAACCATCGCGTAGCTTTGCGCCAGACCGAGCCCCGCGATGCCGACAAGCGTGAACGCCGCGCCGACCGGCAGCGAGAACGGCATCGGGCGTTTGTCGGACACAAGGCCCACGACCGGCTGCAACAGCGACGCGGTGCACTGGAAGACCAGCGTGATCAACCCGACCTGCGCGAAGGACAGGTGAAACATCGTCTTGAGTGAAGGATAGATCGACGGGATGAGCGACTGCATCATGTCGTTCAACAGATGGCAGAAGCTGATGGCGAAGAGCACCGAGAAGGTGGTGCCGTGCTGGGCGATGGCGGAAGCAGACTTGTTCACGGGAAAACTCGAAAATAGCGGTTGCAGCGGGTGTAGGAGATGGCGCCCGGCTTGTCGAGAATATGCGTGGTGCCGCATGACCGGCAGACGCAAAGCGCATAGAATCTCGCTCCATGGCCGATTCCCGTAACATCGAGACATTGTTCGTGACCGCGCTTTACCGTGCGCAGATCGCCGCGCGTGGGCTGAACGCGGCGCTCGCCAAGACCTGCCTCGCCATCGCCGCCGAAGACAAAGTCGGGCAGCGTTGGGCGAAAGCGCATGGTTACAAGGGTTACACCTCCTATGCCTCGCTCGACGATCTGGTGCAGCGCGCCAGCGTCTTCGGTGAACTGGTGAAGCAGATCGACAAGCACGTGCGCGGCTTCGGCAAAACACTCGACTTCGCGCTGGATGGCCGCGCGCTCGCACTGGATTCGCTCTGGATCAATGTGATGGACCGCGGCGGCATTCATGCCGCGCACATCCATCCGCATTCGGTCATCAGCGGCACTTACTATGTCGAGGTGCCGAAAGGCGCCGCCGATATCCGCTTCGAAGACCCGCGCCTTGCCATGATGATGGCCGCGCCGCCGCGCAAGGAAAAAGCGCGGCGCGAAAACCAGACCTTTGCGCGCATCTCGCCGAAGGTCGGCACCCTGCTCCTCTGGGAAAGCTTTCTGCGCCACGAGGTTCTGCCGAACAACGCGCCCGGGAAACGCATCAGCATCAGCTTTAACTACGCCATGCGCTGAACGGCCGTTCTCAGATTGCGAAGTGATAAAGGCCGGCCCAGATGACGAAGGCCATCAGGGCAGCCCCGGTCGCCGAAGCGCCGATGAAATCGGTGCGCGTCAGCACGCCGTCTTTCAGAACCGAGCGGCCGACAATGAAAGAGATCGGCAGATAAAAAAGCGTCGCGGTGATGACGCCGGGCGAATAGCGCGCCCACCACACAGTCGCGAAGAGATGAAACAGCGCGTCCCAGAACAGATTGGCGCTCGCCCAGGAAATCAGGACGAAGGCGGTCCATCTTGTGCGTGAGAAGGCCGCGAAGAAGGTGAGCACCAGCATCACCGCCATGAAGAAGGCATTGTTCTCGATAAAGGCCTGATCGCTCATCGCGCCGCCGACGACATGGGTGACCCAGCCGGCAAAGCCGCCCAGCCATTCCTCCGCGATATGGGCGGCGAAGCTTGCGGGCATGAGCCAGATCAGGCGGTAGAATGTTCCGGGCTGGGGCAGCATAATGCCTGCCTAGCATGCGCCGCACCGATCGGGAATCCGGACCATGGACGAAGACGACCTGCCGCCGAAGACCCTGCGCGAGGCGCCCGAGCAGACAGAAGGCTTTGCGCGGTCTCTCGGCGAACTGGCCGGCGGCAGCCTGTGGGTTGTGCTGTTCCTGGCGGTGGCGGGCGGCATTCTCTATTTCATCATGCGCGCGACACATTGAGGTATTCTATGCGGTGCCTCTCACTGGCGGTCGCGGTCGCGGCGTTTTTTGTTTCCGGCGCCTTGGCACAGACCGCGCCGCAAATAGCGGCCGGCCCGCAGGCAACCATCGAAACCTCGCTTGGCGCGATCACGGTGGCGCTCGATCCGGTGCATGCGCCGCTCACGGTGGCGAACTTCATCCGCTATGCGAAAGAGAAGCATTTCGACGGCACGGTGATCTATCGCGTCGTTCCAGGCTTCGTGCTGCAGATGGGAAGTTATGAGGCGGACGGAAAGCCGCGGCGCACCCATGCGCCGATCCCGCTGGAAGCGAACAATGGGCTTTCCAATGTTCGCGGCACGCTGGCGATGGCGCATGGCGATATGCCGGCCAGCGCAACGGCGGAGTTCTTCATCAATCTTTCCGACAATTCCGCTTCGCTCAATCACGAAGCCGGCGACACCGGCGACACCACCGGCTTTGCCGTGTTCGGCCAGGTCACGAGCGGCATGGATGTGGCGGACAAGATCGCGGCGGTCGCGCTCGGCGGCGTGGGGCCGTTCGCGAACGCGGCGCCGGTGACGCCGGTGGTGATCGAGAAAGTGACGATCGCCGAGGCGCCGCAGGCACCATCCGCCGCCCTTCCCGCCGACACGCACTGAACAGGCAGCATTTCCGCGTTCCGCGCGTTGTGAGACCGATGACCTCGCTCAGCCAGATCCGCGCCGAAGCGGAAAAATGCACCGCCTGCCCGCTCTACAAGCACGCCACGCAGACCGTGTTCGGCGAGGGTCCGGCGCGGGCGCGGATCGTGCTCGTCGGCGAACAGCCGGGCGATCAGGAAGATCTGGCGGGCAAACCCTTTGTGGGGCCCGCCGGGCAGATTCTGAACCGTGCATTGGATGACGCCGATATCGAGCGGACGAAAGCCTACATCACCAATGCGGTGAAGCATTTCAAATTCGCGCCGCGCGGCAAGCGCCGCATCCATTCCAAACCCAATGCGGTGGAGATCAAAATTTGCCACCAGTGGGTGTCGCGCGAGTTGGACGCCATCGAACCGGATGTGGTCGTGGCGCTGGGGGCGACGGCGGCGCAATCGCTGATGGGAAAGGCCATGCCCATCGGCAAGAATCGCGGCCATGAACTGACATGGGCGGACGGGCGGCGCGGGATCGTCACCGTGCATCCGTCCTATCTGCTGCGGATTCCGGACGAAGAGTCTAAAGCGCGTGAATATCACGCCTTCGTTCGCGACCTAAAACTGGCGGCGAAACTCGCCGCGAAATAATCCCTCCACCTTTGACGCCACAGCTTCGAGCTTTATGAGGGCGCGACCGTGTTTTGACGCTTAGTTGCGAAAATTTCTGCGCGGCTCTGAGTCTCGTATGGCTCTCAAGGCGGATTAAGCGCGTCTGATTTCCGTGTTCGGCATCAAGGCCCGGTCAGGGCGAGGGCTGCGTTAGAGTTGTTTGTGCATTTTGCAGTTTCCTTTTCCTCCCCGTTTACGGGGAGGTGCTGAGCAAGCGATGCGAAGCGGAGGGGGTGAGCTTGCGTCCCCCTCCCCCGTAAACGGGGGAGGAAAAACAGAAAAACCGCCGCTTTTCAGCGACGGCTACGGTTTGGGCGCAGTTCGAGAGTTGGAAGTTTTGTACGGGACCACCGTCACGGTGTCAAGCTAATTATCCTGAACTCAGGAAATTGTTCTAAGCGCCTGAATCCGCTTTTCTTTCGCCGGATTTTTGCGCGCGCGAAAAACTCCGCCGTAAAAAATTTTGCACCTGCAGGGCAAAAATATTTTCAGCGCGTGCGCCAGCGCCACACGATCCAGGCGAGGAAAAGAACAAGCGCGGCGGCGAGCGCGATGTCGAACCAGTGAATCGCCGCCTTCACCCAGGGCTGCGATTGCCAGGCGAGCCCGAATTCATAACCGAGCGTCGCGAGCGCCAGGCACCACAGAAAGCAACCGGCGAAGGTGTAGAGCTGGAATTTCCACATCGGCATGCGCGCGAAGCCCGCGGGCAGCGACACCACGACCGGCAGAAGCGGCATCATGCGCGCGACGAAGATGGTGATGCCGCCCCAGCGCCGGAAATAACGCTCGACGCGATCGACCTTCGCCTGGGTGAGAAAGACATAGCGGCCATATCGGGCGATCAGCGCGCGCCCGCCGATGGCGCCGATGTAATAGATGATCGTCGAGCCGATATTGCAGCCGACCGCGCCCGCGAGCGCCGCCAAGACCAGATGAAAGCGCCCCTGCGAGGCCAGATACCCCGCAAACGGCATCACGATCTCGGACGGAACAGGAAGCAGCGACGATTCCAGCGTCATCAACCCGACAATGCCGGGATAACCGAGCGTGGAGATTGTAGCGGCGATGAACACCGCTATGGCGGAGACGATAGAATCGAGAATAGCGCGTCTCCCCTTCGCGTCAGACGCCGGGGTAATCCCGCGCTAGGCCAACCGCCCCGGATAACGTTTCACGAAGCTCTCCAGTTTCTGCGCGAGCTTGGGGACGTCGCGTTCGCGGTCCCAGACCACGAGGCCTTTCGCCAGGATGCTGTCCTGCAGATCGGGCGGCAGGGAGGACCACATCGCCAGGACGGCGGCGCCAAGGCGGCGCACCAGGAATTCTTCTTCCGACGGATATTTGAACGTGTTCCGCGGCGCCGAAACCGGGCCGGCGTTCATCGAAACTTTTGCGGGGGCTGCCATGGCGCGCCCTTTCCTGCTGGCGTTTGAAGAGACGGCGCGCATCACGCGCCGCATGCACATTACGCCTTTGGCGCAACGATTATTTCTGCCGCTTCTTGCGGGCCGCGTACCGCGCGTCACGCGCGGCTTTCTGGTCGGCGAGAAGCTGGGCGTGGGCCTTCAGGCGCTCGACCTTCTCACGTTCCTTGGCTTCGGCTTCGAACTTGGCGTTGGCTTCCGCAGCGATGCGGGCAGCTTCGCGTTCCTCGGCTTCGCGCTTGGCGCGCGCTTCCTTCTCGATCTTGCGCTCTTCCTCGCGCTTGGCGCGCTCGGCGGCGATCTTCGCGCGCTCGGCATCGAGCTGCGGCTTCTTCGCGGCGACTTCCGCCATCTTGGCGCGGACTTTTTCCAACTGTGCCTGGCGCGCCTTTTGGGCGTCGCTCTGGCGGTCTGCGAATTTGTCGGGATTGGAACCACGCATGCGAGAAACTTCAGTCCTTTTTGTTGTTCCGTGAGGTTACCCCCACCCGGATCCCCTGTAACAAGTCCGGGGTCTCCGACCTCCCCTCAAGGGGGAGGTGATTATTAAATCTTCGGCCCTCCCTCAAGGGGAGGGTCGATTTTTTTAAGATCAGTTGTCGAGGAACGACCGCAATTTGCGGCTGCGCGACGGGTGCTTGAGCTTGCGGAGCGCCTTGGCCTCGATCTGACGAATACGTTCGCGCGTCACCGAGAACTGCTGGCCGACTTCTTCCAGCGTGTGGTCGGTGTTCATGCCGATGCCGAAGCGCATGCGCAGCACGCGCTCTTCGCGCGGGGTGAGCGTGGCCAGAACGCGCGTGGTCGTCTCGCGCAGATTGGCCTGGATGGCGGCATCGATCGGCAGGATCGCGTTCTTGTCCTCGATGAAATCGCCCAGATGCGAATCTTCCTCGTCGCCGATGGGCGTTTCGAGAGAGATCGGCTCCTTGGCGATCTTCAGAACCTTGCGCACTTTTTCGAGCGGCATG
>JANWJQ010000034.1 GCA_025451875.1 Rhizomicrobium sp. | reverse complement strand
GCTCGCCATGCACCTGCTTGTGATCGCGCAGGGACGAGCCGCCAGCTTTCACAGCTTCCTGCAAAACATCCTTGATCGCTTTGACCAGCACCGCGATCTCGCCGGGCTTCACGCGGGCGGCGCGGCGCTTGGGCGAGATCTTCGCGCGCCACAGCGCCTCGCACACATAGATATTGCCCAGCCCCGCGATCAGTCGCTGGTCGAGCAGGGCGGACTTGATCGGCGTCTTCTTGCCCTTGAGGGCGTCCTTTAAAAACGCCGCGTCGAAGTCTTTCGACAGCGGCTCGACGCCGACATCCCTGAACAGTTTGTGGCTTTCGATCTTGTCGCTGTCGATCAGCGTCATCAGCCCGAAGCGGCGGTGATCGTTGAAGGTCACGCGGGCGGGCGCGTCGGTGTCGAAGACGACGTGATCGTGCTTTTCGTGTTCGTCGGGCACGGGGTCGTAGTGGAACTGGCCGAGCTTCCGGCTTTTGTTCTTCGCGAACACCGCCATCCGTCCGCTCATGCCCAGATGGATGACCAGCGTTTCGCCGTCGTCCAGATCGGCCATGATGTACTTGGCCCGCCGCCACAGCTTGAGAACCTTGCGGCCGTTAAGCCGTTTGGCGAAATCCTTCGGGAAAGGGATGCGAAGGTCCTTGCGCCGCGTCTCCACATGCGTGAAACGGTGGCCCTCCAGCGCGGGCTTGAGGCCGGTCATCACGGTTTCGACTTCGGGTAACTCAGGCATTATGCTTCCTACGATGAACGCCGACACCAAATCCACTGCCAGCTTCGGCTATCGCGACGTGCCGGAGGACGAGAAGGAAACCCTCGTCCGCGAGGTGTTTTCGTCGGTCGCCAAGCGCTACGACCTTATGAACGACCTGATGTCCGGCGGCATCCACCGCATCTGGAAGGATGCGATGGTCGAATGGCTGAACCCACAGCCGGGCTGGCGCTCGGTGGATGTGGCGGGCGGCACTGGTGACATCGCCTTCCGCATCGCGGAGATGGCGCGCAGCCGCGGTGGCGAAGCGAAAGTCACCGTCTGCGACATCAATCAGGACATGCTGAACGAGGGCGTACGCCGTGCGGAAGAGAAGGACGAGCACGCGCTGGAATGGGTGTGTGGCAGTGCTGAGGCGCTTCCCTTTCCCGACAATTCCTTCGACAGCTTCACCATCGCGTTCGGCATCCGGAACGTGACGCATATCGACAAGGCGTTGACCGAAGCGCTTCGGGTGCTGAAGCCGGGCGGGCGGTTCTTGTGCTTGGAATTTTCCAAAGTGGAAGCACCGGTGCTGGATGAGATCTATGAGCGCTTCTCGTTCGCCGTGATCCCGAAGATCGGCGAATGGGTAGCGCAGGATGCCGAGAGTTATCGCTATCTCGCCGAAAGCATCCGACGATTTCCGCCACAGGCGAAGTTCAAGAAAATGATCGAGAAGGCAGGACTCGGCCAAGTGAAAGTACGAAATCTCTCCGGCGGCATCGCGGCCATGCATTCGGCTTGGAAAATCTAAATGGGCGCGTGGTCCGATTTCTGGCGGTTGCATCACGCCGCACGCGTTCTGGCGCGACATGATGCGCTGATCCCCCGCGAGTATCTGGACGGTTTGCCGCTCTCGCTGCGTATGGCGCGGCGTCTGCTCGGCACACGCGAGCGTGAGGACAAGATTGCACCGCCGGGTGTGCGGCTGGCGGCAGCGTTGGAAAGCCTGGGACCTGCTTACATCAAGCTGGGGCAGGTGCTGGCGACGCGCCCTGATCTGATCGGCCCGGACATCGCGCGCGCATTGGAAACCTTGCAGGACCGCCTTCCGCCGTTCCCGACGGAAGATGCGAAGAAGCAGATCGAAGCGTCGTTGTTGAAACCGGTCACGGAGATTTTCTCGTCCTTCAGCGAGCCCGTGGCCGCAGCTTCCATCGCGCAGGTGCATATCGGGGAGACGGCCGACGGGACGCCGAAGAAGGTCGCGGTGAAAGTGCTGCGGCCGGGCATCCTGCAGGAATTCTCCAAAGACCTTTCCGCCTTTGCGTTTGCCGCGCGGCAGGCGGAACGTTTTTCCGCCGAGGCGCGGCGGCTGCAGTTGCGTGCGGTGGTCGATACGCTGGCGGCGTCGGTGGCGCTGGAACTGGATCTGCGCATGGAAGGCGCTGCGGCGTCCGAACTGGCGGAGAACACGAAGAACGATCGCGATTTCCGCGTGCCCGCCGTCGACTGGAGCCGCACGGCGGGGCACGTCCTCACCAGCGAATGGATCGACGGCACGCCGATCCGCGATCCCGCCGAAGTCGAAGCCGCCGGTCACGATCCCAAACGCATCGCGACCGTGGTGGTGCAAAGTTTCCTTACTCAAGCGCTGCGCGATGGATTCTTCCACGCCGATCTGCATCCGGGAAACCTGTTCGTGGATGGCGACGGCAAGCTGGTCGCCGTCGATTTCGGCATCATGGGCCGTCTCGATCCGGCGATGCGGCGCTTTCTCGCCGAGACGCTGGGCGGCTTCCTCGCGCGCGATTACATGCGCGTGGCGCAGGTGCATTACGATGCCGGCTTTGTACCGCGTGCGCATCCCATAGAAACCTTCGCGCAGGCGCTGCGCGCCATCGGCGAGCCGATCTTCGGCCGCACGGCGCGCGATGTTTCGATGGCGAAGTTGCTCGCGCAATTGTTCGACACGACCTACCGCTTCGACATGCAGGCGCAGCCGCAGCTCATCATGCTGCAGAAGACGATGGTTGTCGTCGAAGGCGTGGCGCGTTCGCTCGATCCGGATTTCGATATCTGGGAAGCCTCGCGGCCCGTGGTCGAGACGTGGATGCTGGAGCAGGTCGGGCCCGAGGCTCGGCTCCGCGAAGTGGGCGACGGCGTCAACGCGCTCGGCCGTCTGGCGCGCGATCTTCCGCAATTGCTGCGCAATGCCGAGATCGTCTCAACGATGCTTGCCGATGGCGGCATGCGGCTGCATCCCGATACCGTGCGCCAGATCGCGGACGCACAGGCGCAACGCACGCGTCATGTGCGCGTGGCGATATGGATTGCCGCCGTGGCTTTAGGAGTGCTGGCTGCCGGGCTTCTGTGAAAGACGCTGCTGCGCGACCTTCACATGACCTGCGTCACAGGTTTGCGCGCCCGCCGTCCCCATCACATAGACCTTGAGATCGTAAGTGTGGTCCGAGATATCGGGCAGGTCCGGCACCGTCACGCGCACGGCACCAGCCGCAACCTTCTGCTCGGTCGCAAGCACCTTGCCGTAGCCAGGATTTTTGTCGCCGGGCATTGCCGAGACGGTCAACACCACGCGCACATCGCTGTCCTGTTGCGCGATCTGCAGTGGTCCGCAGGCCACGCCGATCTGGTCGCCGGGAGCGACAACCGGGACAACTTCATCGTTCGGACCCAGTACGGTGTCATCAGCGAATGCCGGCGAACAAAACGCCGCCACGCTCATCAACATCGCACTTGCCAAAATCTTGGTGCGCATCGGAACCGCCTCCCAACGGATAAAACCCGAAGCAGACTCCTATCCTAGCAGGGTTTCCGCCCCGTCCATAGGGGTTTGGCAGGGCAGGGCCGGGCCACGCGAGGCACCGGCTCCTGCTTTTGCCGTCCAAATCACCGGCTCCGGCTGAGGTGCCAGAACCGCCAGCACATGGCGGCGGCGGCGACCAAAAGCCCGCAAGCCAGCCCGATCCAGATCCCCAATCCCTTGAGATGGAACCCAAAGGCGAAGAGCAGGCACATGGGAAAGCCGGCAAGCCAGTAGCTCGCGCCAGCGATCCACATGGGCGCCCGGGCGTCTTTCAGGCCCCGGAGCGACAGCGCCCCGGTCACCTGCACCCCATCGACGATCTGGAAGATCGCGGCGACATGCAGGAAGACCACGGCCAGTGAAATCACGTCGGCATTGGCCGTGGCGGCCGCGAAATAAGCCCCCGCGATCTTGTCGGGAAACAGCCACAGCACGACCCCGGTGACGGTCATGAAGGCCGCGGCCATGCCGATTGCCAGCCAACCGGCGCGGCGAACTGCTTCGCCGTCGCGCGCGCCGGCAGCCAGACCAACGCGTACCGTCGCCGCCATGCCGATGCCGAGCGGCACCATGAAGGTGATCGACGGCACATTGAGCGCGATCTGATGCGCCGCCACCGCGGCGGTTCCGAACGTGCCCATGATCAACGTCGCCGAATTGAACAGCATGGCTTCGAAGATCATGGTCATGCCGATCGGCATGCCGAGCCGGAACACTTCCACCAGCTTCTCCCAATGTGGGCGATGGAAGCGGCGGAAGATGCGGTACTTGTTCAGCGCAGGCATCAACTGCACGACGACGACCATCGCGAAGAAGCTGAATGCATAAGAACATGCGCTCGCGATGCCGGATCCCATCAGCCCGAGCTTCGGAAACCCGAAATGCCCGAAGATCAATGCGTAGTCGCCCGCCGCGTTGAAGAAGATGGCGAACCCCATCACCCACAGCGACGCATTCGGCTTCGACAGTGCGGTCGAGAAGTTACGCAACACCTGGTAGCCCAAAGAGAAGGGCAAGCCGAGGCACAGCGCGGTGACGAACACGCCGGCATTCGTCGCCAGCTCCTCCGTCTGGTCGAGGAAGAGCAGTGTGTGACGCGCCATCAGCAGGAAGCCCACCAGCGGGACCGACAGGATCAGCACCGACCAGAAGCCCATGCGCGTGGCCGACCGCACGCCGGCGCGGTTCTTCGGATTTTCGCCCAGGATGTGCGCGATCATCGGCGACACCGCGGCGACGGGACCGCAGCCGATCAGCCAGGTGAAAAAGAACACCGTGTTGCCGAGCGCGGCCGAGGCGAGCGCGGTTTTGCCCAGACGGCCGAGCATCACGACGTCCGTCGTCATGATCGCCATCTGCGCGAGCTGGGTGATGACCAGCGGCCACGCGAGCTTCAGCATCTCGCGCGCTTCCAGGAACCACGCGTCGAGGCCATGCCCGCTGACACGGGCGCCGGCGTGGGAGAGGTCTATTTCTTCTGCAATATCAGACATGATACGGGCACTTCTTCATTCATTGCCCGAACCTGACCTGAGGGGAAACGTCAGATATAAAAAACCCTCCGGAGCCAGGCTCGGGAGGGTGGAACTCGAACGAATGTCAGGATGACCTAACGCGCGTTCACCTCGCGAGCATGTACGGCGCGATCGCCGCCCGGAAGCCCGGACGGTGCGGCCGTCGAAACCTTCATGATGCAACGACTGTTCATTCTGCTCGCTCGAATCGTCGCGAAGCCCCATGCTCCGCAACACGCGACGTGGGTACGCCTGCCATTAACCGAAGTCAACGCGCGCGCTTCGCATAGCTTTCATTTGCGAGGCGCGTGTCTCGCGCGCAACATTCGCAGGCGCAGCACGACCGCGCTTTTGTAAACTTTTCGAGACTTTCTTTTCCGCGCCGCGCGCTTAGATAGGGGCGATGGAGAATCCCG
>JANWJQ010000033.1 GCA_025451875.1 Rhizomicrobium sp. | reverse complement strand
CTTTCGCGCGGGGTTGAAGACCGTTCTGCTTGAGGCGCCATAGAAGAACGTCGAGACGATCCTGTCCGAAGAAGGGCTCGCCCTGGAATGCCATTGTCGGCACGCCCCAATGGCCGCTATCGGCGTGGGCTTTCTGGTTCGCCATGATGATGGCTTCGTATTTATCGGGATCGGCGGTGATTTTCGCATCGAGCGCGGGGAGGTCGAGACCGGCACGTTCTGCGGCTTTCGCCAGATGATCGCCTTCGTTCCAGCCGTCGATTTGCCCTGACCAGATCACGCGGCTGACCTCATTTAGGAAGTCGAGGCCGTGCGGTGTCTCCGCCGCTGCGCAGCCAAGCCGCGTCAGGCGATGAATGTAAGGCTGATTCGGTGTTGCGGCGCGCGTCGCGGTATCGACGACCACCGGATCGGGCCGCGGCCAGCGATAAGGCAGGCCCAGCATCTGCGAGAGGCGATAAGTGTCGCGCATCAGATAAGGAATCCACATCGGATTCACCTGCCCGAAGAATTCGCCCGAGCGCACCGCCAGCGGATACACGGGGCGGACGTTGATGTTGAGATCATAGTCGCGCCGCATCTCCACCAGCCGCGGTGTGGCGAGGTAGGAGTAGGGGCTGCGGAACGACCAGAAGAGATCGATGCTGAGTGTCATCGCTTGTCTCCGGTATTCAGATAGGCGATGCAGGCATCCGCCAATCCGCCGATGGCCTGCGCATCGCTGATCTGGGTCGGTGCGTCCTTGTTCAGGATGCCCGTGATGAGAAAGCCGTAGACCATCTGTGTCATCACACGGATATGGATCCCGGGCTCAGAGCGGCCATGCAGCGCCTTCTCCAGTGCCGCTGCCAGTTCTTCGCGAAAGCCGAAAATGGTTTTCATTGCGAGCGGGTGATCGAAGCCGCGTTCCACGATGGCGCGGAAAAGACCGCGATGTTTGCGGAAATTTGCCGCCGTCGCTGTAACGAACGTCCGGACGACAATCTCGGGCGCGACACCTTCGGCGGCGAACAGTTTTCCAACCCCATTGCGCGCATCCTCGATGAAGGATTCGGCGATGGCGAAGAAGAGGGCGTCTTTATCCTTGAAGCGGAAATAGACAGAGCCTACCGAACAGCCGGCTTCTTCCGCGATGTCGGAGATCTTGGCGCCATTATAGCCCTTGGCGGCGAACACGGTTTCCGCCGCGTCCAGCAGCTTCTCGCGCGTGGCGCGGCTGCGCTCCTGCGTGGCGGGCAGGGACCAGCGCTCGGACGCCTTTTTCTTCGCGGTACTTGCCTTGGCCATGACTCGGTGTTAAATCTGAATTGCTATTCAGATTAGAACGGAGGCGCGCCAGTAGTCAATGCGCCCGATGGAGGAATGAAAATGTCCGTCGTCCCCACGCCGCAGCAGATTCAGACAATGGCGACCGATGGGCCAACCGGCCCGATGGTCATGGTCAATCTTCTCAAATACCGAAAGAAGGCCGCTTACGAAGCGGACCGCGCCGAAGCGAAGGAGAGTCTCAGCGGCCGCGACGCTTATCAGCGCTATGGCATGGTCGCGATGCAGCATGTGATGATGCGCGGCGGCAGCGTGGTGTGGGGTGGCCCGCAGAAATTCGTGATGATCGGCGAAGCCGGTTCCAACGATTGGGACGATGTTGTCTGCGTGCGCTATCCGTCACGCGACGCATTCCTCAACATGACGCAGGATCCGGATTATCTCGCCGCGCACTATCATCGCGAAGCCGGGCTTGAGCGAACGGTTCTGCTGTGTTGTGGCGCGGGGGTGGCGGCATGAGTGTCTACACCATCTACGGGGGGCTCGGCTCGCCCTATTCGATGAAGATGCGCGGGATCCTGCGCTATCGCCAGATTCCTTATGTGTGGAAGCAGGCTGATGGCGGCGAGAACATTTTCAAGCATGTGAAGGCACCGGTTATTCCGGTCATCCAGTTTCCGGACGGCAGCTGGCACAACGATTCCACGCCGATGATCTTCGAACTGGAGCGCCGCATTAAAGAGCGCTCCATCGTCCCCGTTGACCCTGCGCACGCATTCCTGGCCTATCTGCTCGAAGATTTTGCGGACGAGTGGGGCACGAAGGCGATGTTCCACTATCGCTGGTTTCGCGAGCGCGACCAAAAGCAGATGAGCGAATGGCTCGCCTTCGATCGGCTGAAGGGAAAGGGGCGCGAGACAATCCTGAAAGCCGCGAAGGCGTTTCGCGATCGTCAGGTGGGGCGCATGCCGATCGTCGGTTGCACGCCGGAAAACGCGCCGGTCATCGAAGAGAGTGCGCGGCGGATCATGGCGCTGTTTGAAGCGCATGTCACCGAAGAGCTTTTTCTGTTCGGATCGCGGCCTTCGCTTGCCGATTTCGGCTGGCTTGGACAATTGTCGCAACTCGCCGTCGATCCAACGCCGCAGGATCTGATGCGGGTGGACTATCCTTTCACGTTCCGCTGGCTCGCCAATCTGGATGATGCATCTGGCCTCGAAGGCGAATGGCGTGATCCTGATGCACCGCTTCCCGACGCGGTGACGGGCCTGCTGAAGCTTGCGGGCGAAATTTATTTCCCATTCCTGCTTGCCAATGCTGAGGCAGTGTCCAGGAAGGGAGAAACTTTTACTGCCAACCTGTTGGGGCATACCTACACGCAAGGCGCTTTCCGATATCAGGTGAAATGCCTCGCCGAATTGCGTTGGGCGTTTTCCAAACTCGATCCCGAATCGAAAAAGAAGGCCGCCGCCGTTCTCGATCGCGCCGGCTGTCTCAAACCGCTGGGAGGCTGAGTTGGGCCGGAAAATCCTTTTTATCACGACAGACCAGCAACGTTTCGATTCACTGGGCGTGAACGGCAATAAATTCTGTCGCACGCCGAATATCGACGCGCTGGCGAAGGCGGGCATCAATTACACCCGCGCTTACAATCAGAACACGGTTTGCATGCCGGCCCGCTCCACGATGCTGACCGGGCAATATGTCCGCACGCATGGCGTGTTCTCGAACGGTGTCGCATTGCCAGAAACAGCGCCCAGCGTTGCGCAGTTCTTGAAAGAGAAGGCGGGCTATAAGACGGCGCTTGTCGGCAAGGCGCATTTTGAGCCGGCTTTCGACACCACCGGGAAATGGGAAGAGAACCGCCGCCAGATGACCGGCGATTTTGGTCCTTGGCGCGGTTTCGACTACGCCATCCATGCGATGCATGTCGCCAATTTTCGTGGCCAGCCCGTGGGTCATTACGGCCGCTGGGTGCAGAAGAATTTTCCGGAATATTTCAATTCGGCGCCGCCGCTTCTGAACGCTGCCGGCGGCGGTGATACCAACGCGCCGGAGACGAGCAACAACGCCATGCCGCGCGAGGCTTATCATACTGATTGGCTCGCGGGACTCGCTGTCGATTGGCTCAAGAATCTCGACGGCGACGACGACTGGTTCCTTTGGTTGAGCTTTCCCGATCCGCATCATCCCTGGGATCCGCCGAATTCGGAGAACGCGCGTTGTGATTGGCGCGATCTGCCCTTGCCGGATGGTCACCCCGGCTCGCCAGATGCGATCCGCAAAGTGCTGGCGCAGAAGCCGGCGCATTGGCTCGCTTATTATGAGGGCAAGTTCGCCAACATCGAAGGCGGCCCGATGAACTTCACGCCGCAACAGCTGACCGACGACAACATTCGCGAGATCAACGCCAAGGTTCACGTCATGAACGAGCTGATCGATGAAGCGATCGGCAAGGTGATGGGGGAGATCAAGGCGCGCGGCTGGAACGACGACACGGACGTGATCTTCACCACCGATCATGGCGAGCTGCAGGGTGATTTCGGCTTCGTCTATAAAGGCCCATGGCATGTGGATGCGTTGATGCGTCTGCCATTCATCTGGCGGCCGGCGCCGAATGCAAAGGTGAAGCCGGCTGCCGTCAATCAGCCGGTGGAGCAGGTGGATATCGCCGCCACTTGTGCGGCCATCGCTGGTGTTGCGCAACCGGAGTGGATGCAGGGCAAGCCTTTGCCTGTATCGGAAGATGGTTCGCGTCAGCGCGCGTTCTGCGAATGGGACAGCCAGTTTCCCGGCTATGGCTTCCACTTCCGCTCAATTTATCGTGACGGCTTTGTGCTTACGAAGTACGAGCCATCGACTCCGGGAAAGCCGAACGGGCTTGAGGAGAGCTGGCCGCAATTCGCCGGGATTACGACGAACGTCAAATATGACGGCACGGAAGGCGAGCTTTACAACATGGACGCTGATCCGCGGCAGTGGGAAAATCTTTGGGACAATCCTCGGCACCGCACGCTCAAGAGCGATCTGATTGCCGACATGTATGACAACATGCCCCCTGAACGCAGCCACAAGCTGAAAGTTGAAGCACCCGCTTGATCCGCCCTTGTAAAGTCTGACAAGCTGTCAGCAGCCGGCAAAAAGACACGGCGTTTCAAGGGAGATATCGCATGACATTGATAGTCTATGGCGGTTCGCTGTCGCCTTTTGTGCGCAAGGTCTGCGTGGTGATGACCGAGAAGGGCGTGGACTTCAAAGTCGAGCAGGTCAATCCCTTCGCCCCGCCGCCAGAATTCCTGGAGATCAGCCCCCTCAAGCGCATACCGGTGCTGCGCGACACCGACCAGCCGGAGCCGAACACGCTCTCGGACTCGTCCGTGATCTGCGATTACATCGAGCACAAATTTCCCAACCCGCCGCTTTATCCCAAAGACCCGTTCCTGCGTGCGCGCGCTCTTTGGTATGAGGAATATGCGGATTCGATCCTCGCAGCGACAATCGGGCCGGGGCTTTTTTTCCAGCGCGTCGTCAAAAAAATGATGAAGCAGCAGCCGGACGAGACGATTTGCGCAGCGACGATGTCAGACAAGCTGCCGCCGCTATTTGACTATCTCGAGAAGGAAATCGGCGATCGCCAATATCTCGTCGGCGATGCCTTCAGCATCGCGGATGTCACCGTCGGCACGATGCTCGTCAATTTCGCGCATGCCGGCGAAACGGTCGATGCCAAGCGCTGGCCCAAGCTGGCCGCTTATGGCCAGCGTCTGCATGAGCGACCTTCGTTCAAAGGCTTTATCGAGAAAGAGCGCCCGCTCGTCCAACGCTTTCGTGCGGCTTGATTGTGCTGAAGCCCGATCGTGTAAAGGACGCGCACTCCGACCGTGTCAGCCTTTTCCGGCTGATCTCCTATGTGCTGCCCAGCTTTGCGCTGGCAGCAGTTGGCATGCCGCTCGTGGTGCATCTCCCGCAGTTCTACGCCTCGAAAGAGGTGGGGTTGAGCTTAGTGGTGACGGGCTCCGTCTTCACGCTGATGCGTTCGCTCGATGTCATCATCGATCCTGTTGCAGGTTATGTGAGTGACCGCTTGCGAACGCGTTTCGGACGCCGCCGCCCGATGCTCGCTCTGGGCGCCCCGCTGCTCGCCATTGGAATATGGATGGTGTTCGTGCCTGGTGGTCCGGTCAGCGCCGTTCATCTCGGCGCCAGCCTGTTTGTGATGTATTTGGGCTGGTCGACGTGCATCATCCCGCATTTGTCGTGGGGCTCCGAACTCAGCGCCGATTATCATGAGCGCAGCCGAATCTATGGCTGGTCGCAGGCTTTCACCGTCGCGGGCATGATGGGCGTGCTGGTAATCCCGGCCATTCTCGAACATGACGGCGTGCCGCAGCATTCTACGCAGATCATGGCGATGGCGATATTCTCCATCGTGACGTTGCTGGCGGGCGTTTTTATCTGCGTGCTGTTTGTTCCCGAGCCGGAGGTGAAACTCAATACGCACGCGCCGTTGCTGGCGACCCTCAGATTCCTTATCAAGAACCGGGCAATGGTGAAGGTGATGGGGATCGATTTCGTCGAATCCCTGAACCAGGGCGCGCGCGGGGCGACGTTCTTCTATTTCGCCGGCGTCGCGCTCGCCGTGCCGCAGGCCGCGAACACCATATTGCTCGTCTATTTCGTGACGGGCGTTCTGGCTATTCCGCTCTGGATGATGTTGTCGCGTCGCATCGGCAAGCATCGCGCGCTCATCGCGGCGTATATCTATGGATTCATCATGGCGCCGCTGCTGTTTGTCATTCCGGCAGGCAATGTCTGGGCGGCCACGGTCGTTCTTGCGCTCACAGGCGCCAATTACGGTGCGCCGGCGTTTCTCGTTCGCTCGATGATGGCAGACGTGGCGGACGCGGATTCCGCGGAAAACAACGTGGAGCGGGCAGGGCTGATGTACTCCTTCCTCTCTCTCACCAGCAAATTCGGCATTGGCCTTTCGGTGTTCGTCACCTTCTTTGCGCTATCGCTGATTGGCTTCAATCCAAAAGCGGCGCATTTCTCCCCCGGCCTTCCGATGAATCTGCGCATCGTCTATGTCGCGATCCCGATCATTCTCGGCATTATCAGTCTGCTTCTGACGCTAGGCTATCCTATCGATGAAAAGAAGCAGCGCGCTCTGCGCGATGAGATCGAACGCCGTCAGGAAGCGCATCGTTCGGCGAACGACATCATGCCGCCCGCGTCGCTGCCCGGCGCGCCGGCCTATATTACCGACGAGTTGGATAGACCTTAGAACGCGTTCGCAGCATCTCGTAGCGTTAGCGGTTCTTCTTTTTTTTCTTGTTTCGCGACGCGAACTGGTTGAATGCCTCGACCAAAGCGGAGAAGGCGACCGCGAAGTAGAGATAGCCACGCGGAATGTGGAAATGTGCGGCATCCGCCAGAAGCGCGATGCCGATCAGCAGCAGGAAACTCAGTCCCAGCATCTTTACGCTGGGATTTTCCTCGATGAACTTCGAGACAGGACCAGAGGCTGCGAACATCACGATCATTGCCAGCACGATGGCCGCGATCATGACGGAGAGGTGCTCGGCCATACCCACGGCGGTGATCACCGAGTCCAGGGAGAAAACCAGATCGAACAATCCAATCTGGATGATGACGGCCATAAAGGAACGCACCAGTTTGTGCTCGAATTCTTCCTCGCCGGCCATCAACAGATGGATTTCTGTCGTGCCTTTATAGATCAGGAACAGTCCGCCACCGCCGAGGATCACGTCGCGCCAGGAAATGTCCTCGTTCAGGATCGTTACGAACGGTTCGGAGAGCGACATCACCCACGCGATGCCCGTCAGCAGCAGGATGCGCATGATGAGTGCAATCGCGAGGCCCAGTCCGCGCGCGCGTGGCTGCTGCACTTTGGGAAGCTGGCCGGAAACGATCGACAGGAAGAGGATGTTGTCGACACCGAGGACGATCTCGAGAAGGGTTAGTGCCGCAAGACTTTCCCAAGTGCGTGGATCGGTAAGCAATTCATACATATCTCAGAACCAAGGCTGAAGGAGGTTGGGAAACAGATACAACACGGTCTCTCGCGCGGTGAGAAGTCCTATCGCCGATCCGATAAAAACGTCGCTAAGAAAATGTGCGTTCAGGAACGCGCGGGTCAGCGCAAGATAAAGCGCAATTGTGAACCATAGCGGCGCCAGCAACGGCATCACAGCGCTTGCGATCACAGCAACGCAAAAGATTGTGAGCGCATGGCCCGAGGGAAAGGAGTCGTACTGCAAGTCGAAATGAAAGGGCCGGAAACCAAATAGCTCCAGTTCCAATTCGTCTTTCGGGCGGCGACGGCCCAGCAAGGTCTTCATGCTGTGCAGGGCGGCGCTCCCGATCGCCAGGCTCGTCAGATAGGCGAGGGATGTGTCGGCCCACAGATGCAGCAACGGCGTGGCGCCCCAAAGCCAAATTCCCGCTTGTGACACCACGAAGACGGTTGCAGACAGCGCCAGCCAATAGGCGCCCTTGGCCCAATCCGTCGTGCGCGCAATGCGCCGGTGCAGGCGAACATGGATGCGGTCGTGGAAGAAATGCGCGGCCTGCCGGTCCACGGCAAAACTGGCAAGTCCCGCCGCGAGCAGGAATATCCCGAACCAAAGCAGCATCGCCGCTGCTTGCCGCTTGGGAAGGCGGCTGTCAAATGGCCGCCCCGATCCGCCTAGCCGGAGCCGAAACCCGCCGCTAAAGTCCTGTCACAACTATTGGAAACAGGAAGGGCCGGAAGGCCCGGTTCGGAGGAAAACATGGATTTCGACTATTCGCCCAAGCAACGGGAATGGATGAAGCGCGTCGGCGACTTTATGGACGCACACATTTATCCCGCTGAAGCTACCTACGGCGCGCAGATGGACGAGGCCCGCAAGAAGGGCAATCCGTGGATCGTCGTGCCGGTTGTTGAGGAGCTGAAGGAAAAGGCCAAGAAGCAGGGCCTTTGGAATTTCTTTCTGAACGAAAGCGCGCACGGCGCCGGCCTCACCAACCTCGAATATGCGCCGCTTGCCGAGCTGATGGGCCGCGTCGGCTTCGCGTCGGAGGTGTTCAACTGCTCGGCGCCGGATACCGGCAACATGGAAGTGCTGGAGCGTTACGGCTCGCCTTATCAACAGGACAAGTGGCTGAAGCCGCTTCTCGCGGGTGAAATCCGTTCGGCATTCCTGATGACCGAGCCCGCCGTCGCGTCGTCGGACGCCACGAATATCGAAACCAGCATCGAGCGCAAAGGCGACCACTACATCGTCAACGGTACGAAGTGGTGGTCGTCGGGCGTGGGTGATCCGCGCTGCAAGATCATGATCGTCATGGGCAAGAACACGCAGGATGGCGACCGCCACAGCCAGCAATCGCAGATTCTCGTCGAGCGCGACGCGCCAGGCGTGACCGTGAAGCGCATGCTGCCGGTGTTCGGCTATGACGACGCACCGCACGGCCATGGCGAAGTCGAGCTCAGGAACGTGAAGGTGCCGGTCGAGAACATGGTGCTGGGCGAAGGCCGCGGCTTCGAAATCGCGCAGGGCCGCCTCGGGCCGGGGCGCATCCATCATTGCATGCGCACCATCGGCGTCGCCGAGCGTGCACTGGCTTCGATGGTGCAACGCCTGCACGCGCGCGTCGCCTTCGGAAAGCGCATCGCCGAACATTCGGTGTGGGAGCAGCGCGTCGCCGAAGCCCGCATCAATATCGACATGTGCCGCCTGCTGACGCTCAAGGCCGCGGACATGATGGACAAGGTGGGTAACAAGGTTGCCCGCCTCGAAATCGCGGAGATCAAGGTCGCGGCGCCGCGCATGGCGCTGAAGATCATCGACGACGCGATCCAAGCCTGGGGGGGCGCGGGTGTGACGACCGATCCGGGCCTCGCGCGCATGTATGCCGGCCAGCGTACCTTGCGTCTTGCGGATGGTCCGGATGAAGTCCACTGCCGCACGATTGCGCGTTTGGAGTACGGTAAGCATTTCCAACGTCCGCCGAAGCTGGCGGCGGCGGAATAGTCCGTCGATTGTTTTGAAGAATGTGCTTGGCGGATGGGAAACCATCCGCCATTTGCATTTCAGGCCGCTTCTGCCTGTTCGACGGGAGGCGTGAGCGCGAGCCGAACGACAACAGTGGTGCCTTCACTCTCCATGCTGTCGATCTGCATACCGCCGCCATGCTTTTCGGACAGGGCGCGCACCAGCGCGAGGCCAAGACCGGTGCCGGTCTTGCTGATCATCGGATCGGTTGCGACCTGCTCGAAGGCGCGGCCGAGCCGGGGCAGGGCTTCGGACGGGATGCCGATCCCGTCGTCGCGCACCGATAGCGTTACGAATTCGCCGTCACATGATGCGTTGATCCAGACGTGCCCGCCGCGCTGCGTGAATTTCAGCGCATTGGAGAGAAGGTTGAGCACGATCTGCTTGAGCGCGCGGCGGTCGGCCATCAGCGGCAGGCCGGCTTCCGGCACTTCCATCGCCATTTGAATGCCGCTGTCCCGAGCGCGTTGCGCCAACATTCGCGCGCAGTCTTCCAGAATATCCGCCAGATCGGCGCGATCGAAATTCATCTCCATTTTTCCGGCCTCGATCTTGGCGGTATCGAGAATGTCGGCGATCAGATCGAGCAACATCTGCCCGGAATCGCGGATCAGCCCGGCATATTCGCTATAGCGTGAGTTCCCCATAGGGCCGAACATCTCGTCGCGCATGATGTCCGAAAAGCCGATGATGGCATTGAGCGGCGTGCGCAATTCGTGACTCATGCTGGCAAGGAACGCTGACTTCGCCCTGCTGGCGGCCTCTGCTTCTTCCTGCGCGGCCTTCATTTTCAGCTCATCCGCCTTGCGTTCGCTCACATCGCGCGAAACGCTGATGATATTCTTCGGCTCGGCTGCGCCCTCTGCGAATACACCGCGCACGTTGGATTCCATCCAAACATAGTGCCCGTCCCGGTGGCGCACCCGGTAAGTCGCCGCGCGAATCTCGCCCGGCCGCAATTGAGTGCGCAGATGCTCCGCCTGCTGCAGGTCATCGGGGTGGGTCAGCTCCAGGAAATGCCCCGTTTCGATTTCGGCAGGGGTGCGCCCCAGAATGTTCTGCAGAGCGTGCGATGCGAAAAGAATTCGGCCTTTGGAATCGTAGAGCATGATGATGTCGGAGGATTCTTCCGCCATCAGCCGGTATCGGTCTTCGGCCGCCGCGCGCGCCGCTTCCGCGATGACTTGCTTTGTAACGTCGTGGCAGACGCCTACAACGGACAAAACCTTTCCGTCGGGGCCGACATCGACCTCGCCGTGCGTGTCAACATACAGGGCAGGGTTCGATGAGTCCTTGGGGCGCGACCGGTAGAAAAAGGGCGACCGCGTCTTGATGGCATTGTTAATGATGCGACTTATGTTGGCGGCGTCTTCGTCGTTGATCTGCGACAGAAGCCACGCCATGTCCGGCTTCTGGCTCTCGTCGATATTCAGCAGGCGGTACATGCCCGGCGACCAGCTGGTGTGGCCGTCCGTGAGACGCTGGCGCCAATAGCCGAAACGCGCGGCGCGCTCCGCGAGGCCGAACTGCGCGCGCTCAGCGGCGAGTTCAGCTTCGAACGCGATCTCGCGCCCAATGGAATCGGGTTTGCGTTCCGGCATCATCCAGCCTTGTTCCCGGGGGAATTATCCCCACGGCAACCATAGGCCCGCTGCGTTAAGCAACGCTTTCAAAATACGAGAGTCGTCGGCGACGTTTTATTGGCATTAAGCGCAGTTTAACCAACAACATTTGGCCAAAGCGACGGTTTGACTATCCCGGCGCGCCCGCACGCTTGGCGTATTCCCAAGCACGCTCGGCCAAGGGGCGCACGCCGGAAGCATTTTGGGCGGCGTGGGCGCTGTTCGCCGTGCCGTCGCGCACGCGGCCCACGATGCCCTGCAAAATGCCGGCAAGGCGGAAGAAGTTATAGGCCGCGTAATAGTCCATATTCGGAACGGAATCGCGATGTGTGCGCTTGCAGTACGCCGCCGTGTAAGTGTCCTTGTCCGGGATACCCAAAGCCGCGAAATCCGCATCGAGCAGACTGCCGCCGCTGGAGACGCCCCCGGGCATCTGCCATTGCATCAGATGATAGGTGAAGTCGGCCATCGGGTCGCCGATGGTGCAGAGTTCCCAATCCAGCACTGCGATCACTTTCGGCTCGGTCGGATGCAGGATCATGTTGTCGAGGCGGTAGTCGCCGTGAACGATGCTGTCGCGCGCGTCCGTCGGCAGATGTGCCGGCAGCCATTCGATCAGCTTTTCCATTTCCGGGATATGTTCGGTTTCCGACGCTTTGTATTGCTTCGTCCAGCGCGAAACCTGGCGGCCGACATAGTTGCCCGGTTTGCCATAGTCCTGAAGGCCAAGCTTCTCCCAGTCCATGTTATGCAATCGCGCGAAGGTCTCGTTCATCGCGTCGTAAATCTGGCCGCGCTGTTTGGGCGTTTGGTCAGGCAGCAACGGTCCCCAATAGATGCGGCCCTCCACGCAATCCATCACATAAAACATCGTGCCGATGATGCTCTCGTCCTCGCAGAGCAGGTACGGCTTGGCGACGGGAAAGCCCGTGGGATGCAGCGCCGCGATGATCCGGTATTCGCGGTCCACGGCATGCGCGCTCGGCAGCAGTTTTCCCGGCGGCTTGCGGCGCAGAACATAATTGCGGTTCGGCGTGATCAGTTTGTAGGTCGGATTGGATTGGCCGCCTTTGAACTGGCGCACTTCCATTGGCGTCTGAAAGCCGTCGATGCGCTCGGCGAGATAGGCCTCAAGCTTCTTCTCATCGAAGCGATGGCTTTCCGACACCTCCTTGGTGCCTGAAAACTTCTCCTGGCGATCGTCTGTCGCGGCGTCGGCCATAGGCGTGCTCCCGGTATCTTTCGGCTATTTTGGGACGGACCGGCGCGCTCGCACAAGCCTTTGATCAGCCACGGGACAAAGCGCGCCAACCGATATCGCGGCGGCAGAAGCCGCCCGGCCAGTCGATCAGATCGACAGCCTTGTACGCGCGCATTTGCGCCTCTGCCACGGTCTTTCCGAGCGCGGTGACGTTGAGCACTCGTCCACCGATGGCGAGTAGTTTGCCGTCGCGACGTTCCGTACCGGCATGGAAAATCTGTACGCCCTCCACGGCGGACGCCGCGTCAAGATTTCGGATTTCCGTGCCCTTGGCGTAATCGCCGGGATAACCCTTCGATGCCATGACCACCGTCAGTGCCGTCTCGTCGCTCCAGCGCAGGTCGAGATTGTGCAGTTGCCCGTCGCGCATGGCGATGAGGGTGGTGAGCAGATCTGATTTCAGCCGCGGCATCAGCACCTGGCATTCCGGATCGCCGAAGCGGCAATTGTATTCGACCAGCTTCGGTCCATCCTTCGTGATCATCAGCCCCAGATACAGCACGCCCTGATAGCTGCGCCCGCGTTCGGCCATTGCGGCAACGGTCGGCTTGATGAACTTGTCCATGGCGATTTGTTGCAACGAGGGCGTCAATACCGGAGCAGGCGAATAGGCGCCCATACCGCCGGTGTTCGGCCCCTTGTCACCATCGAAAGCGCGCTTGTGATCCTGCGCGCCGGCGAGCGGGATCGCGGTTTCGCCATCGCTGAGCGCAAAGAAGCTCGCTTCCTCGCCCTGCATGAATTCTTCGACGACGACTTCGCTGCCGCTTTCACCGAAGCCGCCTTCGAACATGAAGTCGATGGCCTTGCCGGCATCCGCTTTCGTTTCGGCGATGATCACGCCTTTGCCGAGCGCGAGCCCATCCGCCTTGATGACGACGGGCAATCCCAGTGTGTCGGCGAACGCCTTGGCGGACGCCGCATCGCGGAAGCGTTGATAGGCGGCCGTCGGAATCCCGATCTCGCGGCAGAGATCTTTCACAAAGCCCTTGGAGCCTTCGAGGATTGCGCCTTTGCCGCTGGGCCCGCTGGCGTGGATGCCTTCGGCCTCGAACCGGTCCCACAGCCCGCCCACCAGCGGGTTGTCCGGCGCGATGACGACGAAATCGGTCTTCTTATCTTTCGCAAAGCCGACCAGTCGGTCGAAATCCATGGCGGCGATGGGGACACATTCCGCCACCTGCGCGATTCCGGCATTGCCCGGTGCGCAATACAACTTGGTCAGCAACGGGCTGGCGGACAGCGCCCAGGCCAGCGCGTGCTCACGCCCGCCGGAACCGATGAGAAGGACTTTCATGGGCCGAACTTCCGGGAAGGGAGGGGTGGATTCAAGCGCCGTTCCTATATCATCTGTGAATCATGTCCGAAGCCGCCTCCAAGCCCAATTTGCCCGAATACAGCGTCAGCGAGATCGCGGGCGCCTTGAAGCGCACCGTCGAAGATTCCTTCCCCTTTGTACGGGTTCGGGGCGAGATCAGCGGCCTGAAACTGGCGTCGTCCGGTCATACCTATTTCGACCTGAAGGACGACAAGGCCGTTCTCAACGCCATCATCTGGAAGCAGGGTTCGCGGCTGATCAAGCTGCGGCCGGAGGCAGGGTTGGAAGTGGTCTGCACCGGGCGGATCACGACCTATCCGGGTTCCTCCCGCTACCAGATCATCGTGGAGCAGATGGAATTGGCCGGCGCGGGCGCGCTCATGGCCATGCTGGAGGAGCGCAAGAAAAAGCTCGCCGCTGAAGGCCTCTTCGCCGCCGAGCGCAAGAAGCCGTTGCCGTTCCTGCCGGATGTGATCGGCGTGGTGACATCGCCGACTGGCGCGGTGTTGCGCGACATCATGCATCGACTGAACGAACGCTTCCCGCGCCGCGTGGTGCTGTGGTCCGTTGCGGTGCAGGGCGAGCGTGCCGCCGCCGAAGTCGCGGCGGCCATTCGTGGATTCAATGCACTTGCCGTTGGTGGCGCGATACCGCGTCCCGATTTGCTCATCGTGGGACGCGGCGGCGGCTCCATCGAAGATTTGATGGCCTTCAATGAAGAAATCGTCGTGCGTGCCGCCGCCGAAAGCGCGAT
>JANWJQ010000032.1 GCA_025451875.1 Rhizomicrobium sp. | reverse complement strand
GAAGCCGATATCCGCAGCGCGCTCGACAAAGCCGGACTTTCCGCGCTGAAGATCGAAACCACGCTGTCGCCACCTTGGAGCACCGATTGGATCAGCGCCGAAGGCCGCGAAAAGCTGCGCGCCTATGGCATCGCGCCGCCGGTGAAGACCCAAGTGCAATGCCCGCGCTGCGGCTCGGCGCATACCGAAGAACTCAGCCGTTTCGGCTCCACGCCCTGCAAATCGCTGCACCGGTGTTTGGATTGCCGCGAACCTTTCGACCGTTTCAAGTGCCACTGAGATGTCCGTCAACGAAAAATTCCACAAATTGAAAATCGCCGAGGTGCGCCGCGAAACACCGGATGCGGTGTCCATCCGCTTCGACGTGCCCGAAGCGTTGAAAGAGGTGTTCGGCTTCAAGGCAGGGCAGCACCTCACCCTGCGCGCCGAAATGAACGGCGAGGATCTGCGCCGCAACTATTCGGTCTGTGTCGCGCCGCATGAAAACGAAATCCGCATCGCGGTGAAGCAGACGCCCGGCGGCCGGTTCTCGGGCTGGGCGAACAGTGCGCTACAGGCCGGACACACCATCGAAGTGCTACCGCCGATGGGCCGCTTCGTGGTGCCGCACACCGACAGCGCTGAGCCCTATTACGTCGCACTGGCGGGTGGTTCCGGCATCACGCCGGTTTTGTCGATCCTCAAAACCGTATTGCGCGAAAATCCGCGCGCACGTTTCACACTGCTCTATGGCAATCGCGATTCCGCTTCGATCATGTTCCTGGAAGAGCTCGCCGGCCTGAAGAACCGCTATCTGGATCGGCTCGAGATCTATCACTTCCTTGAAAACGAGGCCGAGGAGATCGAACTTTTCAACGGCCGTCTTGATCGGGCGAAGCTCGACGACGTCTTCTCCACGCTCGTCGAGGTGAAAGACGCCGACGCTTTCTTCATCTGCGGCCCCGGCCCGATGATGGATGCGGCGGAGTCCGCGCTCGTTGCGCGCAATATCGCGCCGGAGCGCATCTTCATCGAACGCTTCACCACCGGCACAATCTCCGCAGAGCAGCTCGCGCGCGATGAAGCCTTGCAGCAGAAGGCGCAAGGCACGCAGATAACCGTGACGCTGGACGGCCGCCGCTCGAAGATTCCGTTCAACGCGGAGAAGGGCAACATCCTCGAAAGCGTGCAGGCAGCGGGTTTGCCCGCACCCTATGCCTGCAAGGGCGGCGTCTGCTCCACCTGTCGCGCGAAGGTGCTGTCCGGCACCGTGACCATGAAGAAGAATTATGGCCTCACCGACGAGGAAGTGGCCGAAGGCTATGTCCTCACCTGCCAGTCCGTGCCCACCAGCGACGATGTCGCGCTGAGCTACGACGCCTGAACTTCATCTTCCCGTGATCACCGTCCGAGACGCGTGCATTTGTGCTAGCGTCCGACGACGACATCCTCGGGGCGAAGATGGCAGTGAAACTTTCCCGCCGCTGTTTTCTTGCGGCAGCAGCGTCTCTCGCCGCCGCCCCACTCGCCGCGCAAGCGCAGCCCGCCAAACTTCTCACCGTGACGGTCACCATTGCCGGCAAGGGGCCGTTCCGCTTCGTCGTGGACAGCGGTGCCGAGCGAAGCGTGCTGGCCGACGATGTCGCCGCCACGCTCGGTCTCACAAAATCCGGCCGAGCCTCGGTCGTTGGTATCGTGCGTGAGATGCAGGTAGATACCATTTCGCTGCCAATTCTTGAGACAGGCGGCATCGTCGCGCGCGATCTCAATATCCCCGTCCTGCCGCACGCATGGCTGGATGCCGACGGATATCTCGGCCTCGATGTCATCGACGGTCATCGCGTGACCTTCGATTTCGCGCAGAACCGTCTGGAGCTGAACGATCCTATCCTCAGTCCCTTTGCCGGTTACGCGCGCCCGGATGAATCGGTGCTGTCCGCCGCCGGCAGCGGCGGCAAGCTTCGGACCGCCGATTGCCGCGTGAATGGCATCGGCGCCACCGCCTTCCTCGACAGCGGCGCGGAAGTTTCCGTCGGCAATTCGCGGCTCTATGAATTGCTCGCGGAGCAGGGCGCCCAATTTCTGGCCGCCGCGCCGATGATGCTGACCGGCATCACCGGTGGTAGCCTTCCGGCGCGCACGCTCTCCATCGCGCGGGCGCAACTGGGCGGCTTCGACCTCAGCACCACGGGCCTTGCCATCGCCGATCTACCGATCTTCGAACGCTGGAATCTGCACGAGAGACCCGCGCTGTTCGTGGGCCTGGATTTCCTGCGGCATTTCTCGCGCGTCTCGATCGATTACGGCCGCAGGCAATACCGGCTGGAACTTGCCGGCCTTATGGTCGCAAGCCGCATGGCCTGATCGTCACAACGGCGCCATTTTCCCCCGTTATGTCGCGGTGTGTGGAACATCACAGCCGCTGACGGCTTGGTACATTGACCCCTCGCGCAGTGCGGGGCAGGTTTCCCAACCAGAACATGAACATGACCACCAAACCCACCAACTTTGTTCTTTTCGGCGCCACCGGCGATCTGTCGAAACGCATGCTGCTGCCCTCGCTCTTTTATTTGGATTGCGATGGGCTGTTGCCGGAGAATCTCGCCATTGTCGGCGCGGCGCGTTCGTCGCTGAACCATGAAGATTTCATCGCGCTGGCGCACAAATCGCTGGCAGATCGCAGCGAGACGATCGACGAGAAGGCGTGGAAGCGCTTCTCCGCGCGGCTGCACTATTCGCCGGTCGACGTGGGCGCGGCATCCGGCTTTGAAGCCTTGGGCGCGTTGCTGGACGAGATTCATCCCGGTGGCGATCATCTCTTCTATCTTTCGCTGTCGCCGGATTTTTACACACCGGTCTGTGCGGGATTGCAGGCGGCGGGGCTCGCGACAGCGGGTAGCCGCATCATCGTCGAAAAGCCCATCGGACACGATCTGGAAAGCTGCCGCACCATCAACGCCTCGTTGCTGTCGGCCTTCAGTGAAGATCGCGTTTTTCGCATCGATCACTATCTGGGAAAGGAGACAGTGCAGAACCTTCTTGCGCTGCGCTTCGCCAATATCCTGTTCGAGCCGCTGTGGAACAAGGCGCATATCGATCATGTCGAGATCACGGTGTTCGAAACCGTGGGCGTGGAAGGCCGCTGGGGTTACTACGACGATTACGGCGCGCTGCGCGACATGGTGCAGAACCACGTGCTACAACTACTGTGTCTTGTTGCGCTGGAAGCGCCGGCCAAGCTCGATGCCGATGCGGTGCGCGACGAGAAGGTGAAAGTGCTGCGTTCGCTAAAGCCCATCACGGGCCACGATGTGCTGACGCAGACGGTGCGCGGGCAATATGCCGACGGCGCGATAGAGGGTCACGACGTTCCCGGTTACGCGCGCGAAGCGGGCGGCAAACCCTCCGATACCGAAAGCTTTGTGGCGCTGCGCGCGGAGATCGAGAACTGGCGCTGGTCCGGCGTGCCGTTCTACCTGCGCACCGGAAAGCGCATGGGCAAGAGGCTGACAGAGATCGTGGTGCAATTTCGCGCCGTGCCGCATTCGGTGTTCGGCGGCGACGGCAAGAACGATCTCATCCCCAACCGTCTCACCATCACCCTGCAGCCCGAAGAGCAGGTGAGCCTCGCGCTGATGAACAAGACGCCGGGCCTTACCGAACAGGGCTGGCGGATGAATACGCTGTCGCTCAATCTCAGCCTTACCGATGCGTTCAAGACTCACCGCCGCCGCATTGCCTATGAGCAGCTTCTGCTGGATGCGCTGGGCGGCAACCCCACCCTGTTTGTGCGCGGCGACGAGACAGAAGCCGCCTGGCGCTGGATCGACGGGATCGCCGCGGGCTGGAAGCAAACGCGCATGAAACCGGAGCCCTATTGGGCGGGATCGGACGGCCCGGACCGCGCAGAGTCGTTCTGGTGCAAGGGGCAGCCGAAATGAGCCTTGGCCTGGTTGCCGATATCGGTGGAACCAATGTGCGCTTTGCGCTTACCGATGTGGACGCGGAGCGTGTTTCTTTCGATAGCGCGCGCAAATATCCCACCAGAGATCACTCCGACATTGCCGATGCGGCGCGCACCTATCTGAAGGAATTGAATTTCGACGGCGCCATCGCCGGACTGGTGTTTGGTGTCGCGGGGCCGGTGCAGCATGGTTCGATCCATCTTACCAATGCCTGCTGGACGATCTCGGAAGACGATCTGCGCAGCAAGCTGAAGATTCCCTTCGCCCGTGTCGTCAACGATTTCGAGACATTGGCGGAAGCGGTGCCGGAGTTTCAGGCGCAGGATTTGATTCAGATCGGATCGCTGCCGTTTCAGAACCGGCGCACAGGCACGATGGCGATTGTCGGGCCCGGCACGGGCCTTGGCATCGGCGGGCTGATCCGCAGCAATGACGCCACGCTGCCGCTGGTCACCGAAGGCGGTCATGCCAATTTTGCGCCGGTGGACGATCTGGAAATCCGGATGCTGCAGATCCTGATGAAGAAATATGGCCGGGTGTCGAACGAGCGCATCCTTTCCGGCCCCGGACTGCAGAACATTTACGCGGCGTTGAGCGAAATCGAAGGCCGCGCCGCGTCGGACATTGCGCCGGAAGCCATCACCAAAACCGCGCGGGAGAAACCGGATTCCTTCGAGGCAAGAGTCTTCGGGCACTTCTGCGCCATTCTGGGGTCCGTTGCCGGCAATGTCGCGCTCGGCATGGGCGCGCGGGGCGGCGTTCTGATCGCGGGCGGCATCCTTCCCGATGCAGTCGATTTCTTCCTCGCCTCCGATTTCCGCAAGCGCTTCGATGAGAAGGGCCGCTTCGCCGATTACTTGAAAGCTATCCCCACCGCGCTGATCGTGGACGAACATGCGGGCCTTCGCGGCGCTGCGGCCATTTTGCGCCTCGAACTCGGCAAGCGCTGACGCTCTGGCAATCGCCCGATGCCTCCTTCTAAACTCCACGCAGCAGCGGGGAGAGTTTGGCGTGTCGAAGAAATCGGACAAGGAACTGGGCGTGGGTCGCAAAATCGCGCGGCGTGATTTCCTGCAGGGCGCGGCCATCGGCGTGGCGATGACGGGGCTGGCGCCGGAACTGGCCGCCGCTGGGCAGGCCGAAACCGAAGCGCAGAATGCGCCGGGCTATTATCCGCCCACGCGGCTTGGCATGCGCGGCAGCCATCCTGGATCGTTCGAAGGCGCGCATGAACTGCGCGACGGGGATTTCTGGGCGAAGACGCCGAAGGTGGATACGGCGAATGAGAGCTACGATCTCGTCGTGGTGGGCGGCGGTATCAGCGGCTTGTCGGCGGCCTATTTCTACCGCCAGAAGAACCCCAGGGCGAAGGTTCTCATCATCGAGAACCACGACGATTTCGGCGGCCACGCCAAGCGCAATGAATTCCATGTCGGCGGTCGCATGCATCTGCTCAACGGCGGCACGCTGGAGATCGACAGTCCCAAGCCTTACAGCCCCGTCGCCAGCGGTGTGTTGAAGACGCTGGGAATTCGCCCGGCCGAACTTTCCAAGCAATGCGACGACGACACGATCTATAAAGGCCTGAAGCAGGGCGTGTTCTTCGACAAGGAAACTTTCGGCAAAGATGCGCTCGTCACGCTCGATGCCCGCGAAGGCCATGCCGATCCGGTGGCGTTGAAAGCCTTCGCCGCCGCCGCGCCGCTGAGCGATGGTGTGCGCAAATCCATCCTGAAGATCGAGGCGGGCGCGGATGATTACTACGCCGGCCTCACCTCCGATCAGAAGAAGGACAAGCTCTGGCGGCTTTCCTACAAGGATTACCTGCTCAAGGTGGTGAAGGCCGATCCGGGCGTCATCGCCTATTACCAGCATCGCACCGACGGCTTGTGGGGTTGCGGCATCGACGCCGTGTCGGCGCTGGATTGCTGGGGCGTCGGTTTTCCCGGCTTTCAGGGATTGAAGCTTGCGCCCGGCGGCACCAACCGCATGGGCTACACGCCGCGCTTCTATTCCACGCCGCCCAACGGTTCGGAGACATTCCATTTCCCGGACGGCAACGCCTCCATCGCCCGCGCCCTCGTGCGGATGCTGGTTCCCGGCTCCATGCCCGGCCACACGGCGGAAGATATCGTCACTGCGCAATGCGACTACAGCACACTGGATCGCCCCGGCAACGCCGTGCGCATCCGGCTCAGCAATATCGTGGTGCGTGCGCGCAATGCGAAGGATGGCGTGGAGATCGCCTATACGGCGTCACCTGGCGGTGGCGCGGTGCATCGCGTAAATGCGAAACATTGCATCTTCGCCAGCTGGAACATGATGATCCCATATATCGTCACCGAGCTTCCGGCGGCGCAGAAGACGGCGATGCATGCCCTCATCAAGACGCCACTGGTCTATACGAGCGTCGCGATCAAAAACTGGATGTCGTTCAAGAATCTCGCTATCCGCGGCGTCTATGCGCCAGGCGGCTATCATTCGCAATTCGCGTTGAACGCGCCGGTCAATATCGGCGCTTACAGGAGCGAACGCGATCCCGCAAAGCCGATCCTCGTCCATATGACGCGCACGCCGGCACAGCCCGGTCTGCCGGAGCGCGAGCAGCACAAGGCCGGGCGCTATGAATTGCTCTCCACGCCGTTCGAAATCTTCGAGCGCGAGATTCGCGCGCAGCTTGGCCGCACGCTCTCCGCCGGCGGTTTCGATCCGGCGCGCGATATCGCGGGCATCGCGGTGAATCGTTGGCCGCATGGGTATGCGCCCGAATACAACGCGCTGTGCGACACCGGTTTTGACGCCGATCACACGCCCAATCTCATCGCGCGCAAGAAGTTCGGGAACATCGCCATCGCCAATGCGGATTCCGGCATGGCGGCCTACACCGATGTCGCCATGGACCAGGCACATCGCGCGGTAGGCGAGTTGCTGGGCTGATTACTCCGCAGGCGCCACGGCGGCGCGCTTGATCACGAAGCGTCGCGGGCGGAAGAACAGGATGCCGATGAACAGCCCCCCGATGCCCACGATCTTGGTGACCATGTCGAACGTCAGCACCGCATAGAGGCCGAGCAAGATCAGCGATAATCCGCTCAGCGCGGGATAGACGCACAGCCACAGCCATTCGAGCCAGGATTCGCGCCAGGTGTTGCGGAACACAACCATCGCGACGAAGCCCGCCAGTCCGAAATAATAGGCCACCAGCACGCCAACGGCCTGTACGCCGTCGGCGATGATCGTTCCCACCGTCGGCATCAGGCTCGATCCCCACAGCAGCGCCAAGCCCATCGCAATCAGCACCAGCATGGCGCGCACCGGCGTCTTGGTGCGCGCGTCCACGATGCCGAACGCACGCGGCATGGCGCCGTCGCGGCCCATGGCGAACAGCGTGCGCGAAAACTGCAGCATCGTCGTTTCCAGCGTCGCGACGCTGGACAGGATCACCGCGCAGGAGGCAAGCAGCCCGCCCGTGCGCCCGAAACCCGCGGCCACGGCGATGTTGTAGATGATGTTGGCATTGAAGGTCTTGGCCTCCGCGATGCTGAACAGGAACAGCGCCGCAAACACGAAGCCGAGATAGTAGAGGATTGTCACGAAGATGCTCACCATGCCGCCGTGACCGGCGTTCTCATGGCCGTTATGCGTTTCCTCCGCGAGGTTCGCGGTCACATCCCAGCCCCAATAAAAGAAAACAACTATGAGCGCCGTCGTCGCGAAGCTCGCGGGCGTGTAGCCGAAGCCAAACCACGACAGATGAAAAGGATTGACCAATCCGAATTTGAAAGCGTGGACAAACGACGCCACGATGATGGCGCCAAGGATCAGAAGCTCGATCGTCGTCATCACCATCTGCACGCGGCTCGTCACTTCGATGCCGACGATGAGCACCGTCGCGATGACGAGAAACCAGACGCTCGCCACCGCCGCGCTCAGGACGACATTGTTGGCGAGCGCCGGGTTGATGAAATCGAGCGTGGAGGTTGCAAGCGGCAGGCTGCCCGTCACCATGAAGATCATGGAGGCGACAAGGAGCGCCCAGCCCGAAAAGAAACCCCAGAATTTTCCGAAATAAGCGCTTGTCCACTGATAGGCGGCGCCCGCGCTCACATCCCGCCGGTTCAGCGACTTGTAGGCGACCGCGATGCCCAGCATCGGCACCGCGAAGATGATCAGCGCCCCGGGTGACAGCGTGCCTGCAACCCCCAGCAGCACGGCGGTGGTGACGGCGATCGTATAGCCGGGCGCCGACCCAGCCACGCCCATCACCATCGACTCGATGAACGAGAGTGATCCGGCTTTCAGTTCGGTATTCATGTCGGCACCCCAATGTTCAAGCGATCATGCTGGCCCCAAAAGAAAATGTCACCGCCTGCTTTTTGCGGGCGGTGACATATCTTCGGGTTTCTGTTTTCGGCGGCCTTAGTTGCGATAGGTCGCCGTGATGCCGATGGTGCGCGGCCGAAGCGTCTGGGCTTCGTACAGGATCGTGTCGCTGTCCTGATGGCTCAGATTGAGCCGCGGATGGGCGTTGAGCAGATTGTCAGCGAAGACCGACAGGTTGAAGTCGCCCAGCGTGGTGCCCGCGCGTAGCGTCACCACATTGGTTTCCGGCTCGCCGACCAGTCCGCCGTCATAGAGCGAGTTGGCGGGATCGCGATTGGGCGTCATGCCGATTTCCCGACTGGCGAATTCGTATTCCAGCCTGAGGAACGAGTCGTGGCCCATTACCGGCTGGTTGTATTGCGCGCCGACGGAGAAGGTCCAGGGCGAGCCGGGCAGACGGTCGCCTTTCACCGCGAGCGTGGGTGCGCCGGGCGCAGGGCCCGTTGCCGCATTCGTCGTGAACTGCGCGTCGGTGTAACCGAGGCTGAAGTCCAGATCGAGAGCGTCCGTCACAAGCCACTCGCCCTGCAAGTCAAAGCCTTTGCTTTCGGCATCGCCGAGGTTGCTCGTGTATTTGAAGCCGCAACCGGGCAGGTAGTTGTCCTGCTGGATGTTCTTCCATTTCAGATAATAGATGCTGCCGGACGCTTCCAGGCGGCCGCCAAAGAACTTGTCCTTGGAGCCGGCTTCGTAGCTCATCACCGTATCGGAGCCGTAGTCGGCCGGAAGGCTGGTGATGCCCAGCGCGGTAAGGTCCGGCCCGCACGCGACGAACGGCACCGGCGGATTGGCGCCGCCGATGCGATAGCCCTTGGCAGCGGTGGCGTAGACCATGTCGTCATCGTTGATCTGCCACGTCACGTTGCCCATCGGCGTGAACGGTTTTTCGTCTTCCCTGCCGGTGTTGCCGGTGAGGGGGCCGAAGTTCTGTGGGCCGTCGGAGAAGTTGGTGAAGTCGAAATGGGTCTTGGCGTAGCGTGCGCCGGCCTGAATCTTCACGCTGTCGGTTATCGCGTAGGTGACGTTGGCGAAGATGGCTTCCTGCCGCTCATGACCGTTGGTGTGGTTGATGTAGTCGTCGCCATTGGGCAGCAGATTCTCGCCCCAGACGTCCATCATCGACTTGCCCCACAGATATTGGGTCAGCGCGGGCAGCTGCGGGTCATTGATGCGCTCCACGCTGAGCTGGCTCTGGCGCGTATAGAACAGGCCGGCCACCCAGGTCAGACGCGCATCGGGATCGGCCGACTGCACGCGAACTTCCTGCGTGAAGTTGTTCTGCGTATTGATGACGTAATTGCGCGAGCTGTAGTGCCCGAAGCCCGGCAGATTGATGCTGTCGGCGCCCAGAAGCGGATAGCCCGATCCCGGCGTCGCGCAAAGGCTGCCGACGTTCGCGGTGCAGTCCGTCGCGTAATCGGGAAGCGTTCCGCCCGCAAGCGCACTCTGGAAATAGGAGAGGTTGTAGAGGGTGCCCGAATAATCCTGCACCGTCTGGTGGCGGTCGAAATAGGATGTGTTGGACACGACTTCGACGCCGCCCGGCGTCCAGTCAATCTTCAGTGCCGGCAACGTGAAACGATCCTTGTCGCCCATCAATTCGGGCGTGGCGGTCACATAGCGCCCCTTGCCCGGATCGGAGAGGCCTACCCAGTATTGGTCGTTGTTGTGGACGTTCTTCTGCTCGTAGAACACGCTGGGCGTGATCAGCAGCGTGGGGTCGGCCTGCCACGCCAGGGCCGCACGGGCGGAGAAGGTTCCGTCGTGGTTTGAGTTCTTGTCGATGGTATCGCCCGTCAGATAATCGACGCGGTTGATGTAGCCGCCGTCGCGCCGGTACCAGGCGCTGATGCGGAAACCGAGCACGTTGTCGATGATCGGACCGCCGAACGCGGCGCCAGCTTCATAAGATGGCGCGCCACCCTTCGTGGTGGAGAGTTCGGCTTTTGCGTAAGTGCTGTAATCGGTGAGGCTCGGCTGCGGCGTGATATAACGCACCGTGCCGCCTTCGCTGCCCGCGCCGAAGAGGGTGCCCTGCGGTCCGCGCAGAACTTCCACGCGCTGCAGATCGAACACCGCCGGAAGCGCATTGTCTGAGCCGAAGCCCAGCGTGCGGATCTGGATCGGCGTATCGTCGATATAGATGCCGGTGGTTGCGTCGCCCGCGCTGGAATTGATGCCGCGGATCGAGATGTTGTTCGTTTCGGTGTCAAAGGTCACGCCGGGCGTGTACTTCACCAGATCGGAGAAATTCTTGACGTCGAGCTGATCCATCTTCGCGTTGGTGAAGGCGCTGACGCTTTGCGGCACCTTGCTCAGCGATTCTTCGCGCCGCTCGGACGTGACGACGATTTCCTCAATCCCACCGCTGGACGCGCCGGTGCTTTGCGCTTTTGCGGGCAGCGTACTCACGGACAACGTAAGCGAAACGGTTGCAACGGAAAGATAAAGTGCGGCCAGAATCTTTTGCATGGAAATTCCCCCAGGGCCCGCCCATGTTGGGGTTTCGTGACAAAAGCGTCAAGAATGGTTGCCTCGCGAACTGTCGCAACCGGCTGAAAATCCAGTGCTAAATAGGCATCACCCGCCCAATAATTCGCCAACCGCCCGGCGGGCCTGGTCGATGGCGGAGTCGGTATAGGCCGCCGCGCCTGAGTCGGAATTGGCGATGGCGATGCGCCCGAAACGCTGGCGACCGATGACGTTGGCGCGCTTTTCCGGCGGGATGGAGAAATCGTCGAACAGCGGGTTGAATTCGTAAGCGTAACCGTGCGGCCACCGGTTCACCGTGATCGCCAGGATATCCCGTTTCTCGTCGAACCCGCCGCCGCCCAGCATGCGCTGAAGCTGGTCGCGGATTTTCGATTCAAATGTTTCGAATGTCGTGTCGAGAAGCTCCTGCCGCCCCATGCGGTGCTGGTCACGCTCGGGCAGGCCCGGCGACACCGGAGTCTTCACCATGAACAGCAGCATCGGGTCGTCCGGCGATTTCGGCGATTTGTAACCGCCGACATCCACCGACCAGTTGAGTTGGATCGAGGTGAAATATCCGCCCGGCGCGGAAATGTTGCGGATGCCAAGCTTGTGCCAGCTCTGCCAGTTGCGGATCGCGACGCCGGTATAGACCAGCGGCACCTTCACCAGCGCATGCAGCGCATCCTTCTGCGCCTCCGGCAGTTCGGGGCAGAGATAGGGGATCATCATGTTCCAGCCCGCGAGAATACAGTTCGCGGCATGGACACGATAGACATTCCCCGCGCGCGCATAGGCGATCTCGACGCCCTTCGAATTCTTCGGATCGCCGATGTTCTTCACACCGACCACGGTGCTGCTCAGGCGAATGGCGACAGGTGCGCCCGCCTTGTTGAGCGCGGCGTAATTCGCATGGGCGGTGACGATATCTTCCGGCGTTGAACCGGAAAGCACGCCCGGAATGAGCTTACGCACCAATGAACGTGCGATCGTCGCGTTGCCATCGGGGAAGTGGAACGTCGGCAGATCGGGATTGTCCTGATAGCCCGCCGCCGTGTTGCCCATGCGGTTGGTCGAGCCGGGCTTCAGCTTCAGCCCCTTGAAGCCAGGCAAACCGAAGCCCCAGCAATCCAGCGCCGGCTCCGCATCGATGCCGGTGCCGTATTCGTCATGTGTGATCGTTTGATAGAAGGCGAGTGCCTTGGGCCCGCACTTCATGTGGTCGCGCAGATAGACGAGATAGGACATGCGCGAGAGCTCGTCTTTTTTCTGATCGGAAGTGAGGCCAGGCATCACATCCGTCTCGCCGTCCTGCACGCGCAGAATGTCGGCCTGTGTCTTCGCATCCAGCGGACATTTGGCGAGAAACGTCTTCCACGGAATCTTGCCTTCGTCGCCGCCGCGCCCTTGTCCGACAACCAGCGCGTCCTCGCCGAACGTCTCCTTGTCGAACCAGATCGCGGGCAAAAGGCCTTTGTAGGTGTCCTCGCGGTCGCATTCCTTGGTGAGCTTCACCGGATCGATGCCGAGATCGGCGAGCAGCCCCGCGGCCACCTTTGAATAGGGACGGGGCGAGTCGATCAGCTCTGTGCCGCCGTTCAGCAATTCCACGCGGCCGTTCAGATTGTATTCGTTGCGCTTGGCGTGACCGCCGAAATCGTCGTGATTGTCGAGGATCAGGATTTTCGCGTTGGGCTTGGCCTGTTTGAAGAAATACGCAGCCGACAATCCGCTGATGCCCGCGCCGACCACGACGAGGTCGTAGATCGGGTGTGTGTCTTCCGGCTTTTTCGCATGATCCCAGAACGTGCCGTCGCGCAAACTGTGCGCCGTCTCGAAGGAGCCGGGATGCGAGCCACGCAGATTGTGCTGCGCGGGCGGATAATAGCCGGGCATGTCCTGCGTGCCGGGCGTGGCCTGCGCTTTGGCCTCCCGCGCCAACGCCAGCGATGCTGCGCTGACGGCGACACCGTTCAAAAAATCGCGCCGGTCGATGCCGCCGCTGAACGGACATTTCTTCTCGTCGCTCATGCGCGGCCCCTTACGACAGATTGACCATGACGTGACGCGGCACGGTGTAATCCTCCAGCGCATACATGCTGAGATCCTTGCCGTAGCCGGACTGCTTCATGCCGCCATGCGGCATCTCGTTGGTGAGCATGAAGTGGCAGTTCACCCAGGTGCAGCCATAGCGCAGCCGCGCCGCCGTCTGCATCCCGCGCGCGATGTCCTTCGTCCACACGGAAGAGGCGAGGCCGTAATCACTGTCGTTAGCCCAGTTCACCGCTGTATCGACATCCTTGAAACGCGTGACGGATACAACCGGCCCGAACACTTCCTTGCGGACGATCTCGTCATCCTGTGTCGCGCCCGCGATCACCGTCGGTTCGAAATAGAAACCGTTCTTGCCGGGTTTGCCGCCTGCGGTGACTTCGATGTGCTTGATGGATTTCGCGCGATCCACAAAACCGGCAACACGTTCCTGCTGGCGTGCGGAGATCAGCGGGCCGAGTTCGTTTTCGCGGTCGTCTTTCTGATCGAATTTCAGCGACGATGCGGCGCTGGAAAGTTCGGACACCAGCCTGTCGTACACCTTCTCGCCGGCATAGACGCGGCACGCTGCCGTGCAATCCTGTCCGGCATTGTAGAAGCCGAAGCTGCGCAGGCCTGCGACCACCGCTTCGATATCGGCATCGTCGAACACGATCACCGGTGCCTTGCCGCCCAGTTCCAGATGTGTGCGCTTGAGTGTCGCCTGCGCCGCCGCGATCACCTTGCGCCCGGTGCCGACATCGCCGGTGAGCGAGATCATCGCCACTTGCCGTGCATTGATGAGCCGGTCGCCCACCGATGCGCCGCGCCCGGTGATGATGTTGCACACGCCTTCGGGGAAAATCTCCGCCAGATGCTGCGCCAGTTTCAGCGCGGTGAGCGGCGTCTGCTCGCTCGGCTTCAGCACCACCGTGTTTCCGGCGGCGAGGGCAGGCGCGAGCTTCCACGCAGCCATCATCAGGGGATAATTCCACGGCGCCACCTGCGCCACCACGCCGACGGGATCGCGGCGTATCATCGAGGTGAAGCCCGCGAGATACTCGCCCGCCACCGGGCCATGCATGGTGCGCACCGCGCCCGCAAAGAAGCGGAAGCAATCGACCACGCCGGGGATTTCGTCGTTCAGCACCAGATGGCGCGGCTTGCCGCAATTCAGCGCTTCCAGATCGGCATAGGCTTCCGCATCTTTCTCGATCAGGTCCGCCAGCTTGAGCAGCATCCCCGAACGCTCGCCCGGCGTGGTGCGCGACCACGCATCGAACGCTTCATCCGCCGCGAACACCGCGTTGTCGACTTGCTCGTTCGACGCCTCCGGCACCTCGACGATGAGCTTGCCCGTGCGGGGGTTGAGAACTTTTTCGGCAGCGCCTTTCCCAGCTTCAAATTTCGCACCGATGCGAAGGGTGGTATCCATGCGTATCT
>JANWJQ010000031.1 GCA_025451875.1 Rhizomicrobium sp. | reverse complement strand
CATGCAAAGTTGAAAGCGATGGGCGGCATCCGTCCGCCGCGCGAATTCGTGTTCATGGATCGCGCCGCTATCGGCCTTGGCGGCGCGCTCATCCGGCTTGGCGCGCAGCTCAACTTTCACAAGCTGTTCGAAGAGGAGATTGCCGATTTCGATGTCGATGCGCTTGCCAGGCGTCAGCGCGCCGCTTTCAAGGAAGCCGGAGTGCCGCTGCCCAAATGAGCGACAAGCCGTTCGACTATTGGGATTTCTTCATCGGCGAAGCGAAGCGCGCCGACAGCCCGCTCTATGTGCGTCTGTCGGAAGGTGTGCGCGACAACCCGCAGCTGCGTGCGTTTGCGGCGCAGGCGAGGAAAGGCCAGCCACACGCGAACATTCTGTTCGGCGCGGTGCATTATCTTCTGTTGCGAGGCGCCGATCATCCGTTGCGCCGCTTCTATCCCAATCTGAATGGCGGCGCGCGCGTTGACGGCGATCCGGTTCCACATTTCTTGGATTTCGTGACGCAGCATAAAGATGCGCTCGCGCCGCTCATCGCGGCCAAGATCACAAACACCAACGAAGTCGGCCGCTCATCGCTGTTGCATGCCGCGTTCCGTGCCGTCGCCAAGGATGCGGGCGAACCACTGAACCTGATCGAGATCGGTCCCAGCGCCGGTCTTAATCTCATCTGGGATCGTTATGGCGTCCGCTATCATCGCGGCAACGAGATATTCGAACTTCCCGTTGCCGATCCGGCGCTCACCATCGATTGCGAATTGCGCGGCGATAAGCTGCCGCCGCTCGGTCCCACGCCGAAGATCGCCAGCCGCGTCGGCCTCGAACTGAACCCTGTCGATCTCGACGATCCGGATCAGCGCGACTGGCTGCGCGCGCTGGTGTGGCCCGATACGCGCGGCCGCTTCGAACGTCTCGAAGCCGCGCTCAAGGCCTATGCCTCGGACCGGCCGGAAATTCGCGCCGGCAGCGCGCTCGACCTTCTGCCCGACGCTTTGCGCGCCATCCCCGAAAACCAGCGCGTCTGCGTCTATCACTCTTATGTCGTCTATCAATTTTCGACGGAGATGAAGGAAGCGCTGGAAAGTCTCCTGACATTGGCGGGCCTGCGCCGCCCGATCTGGCGAATCGGTATCGAAGGCGGGCTGGACGGCAGCAACACCATCGAGATGGTCCGCCACCATGACGGTGTGCGCGATGCCAAAATCCTCGCACTTTGCCACCCGCACGGGGCGTGGGTAGACTGGCGCTAGATGACAGACGATCTTCTCGACGACGACGCGCCGCCGATCCCGCCGGGCTTCCAGCGCATGAACTGGTTTCGCGGTTTCGGAAACCAGATTGGCCCGCTTTACGAGCGCATCGGCCCTGGCGAGGAATACACGCGCGCCTTTCTCGTCTGCGAACATCACACCAACGGCATGATGAATTGCCATGGCGGCATGCTGATGGCGTTCGCCGACACGGCGTTCGGCCATGCCGTCTCGATGCGCGCGAAGGATCATTATTGGGTGACGATCCGCCTGCTCACCGATTTCCTCTCCGCCGCGAAGCTTGGCGACTGGGTGGAAGGCACAGGACAGGTCGTCGGCGTCGATGACGACCTCTATACCATCCAGGGCCGCATCTGGTGCGGCGACCGCACGATCATGACCGGCACCGGCATCTTCAAGACGCTGGGCAAGCGCCCGCCGCGCAAATAGGCGCGCGATGGCGGAGCAAAACAATCGCGCGGCACAGATCGCGGCCTATATGGCGAGCGAGGGGCCGCTGACGCCGTTTAACGGGGACGTGCCGCCATCGCCGGAGTGGTTCACGCGCACAGTCGGGGTTCAGCCCGAAAGCGCATTCGTCGAGGGCGAAGGCGCGAAGATCCACTATCTGCGCTGGGGCGATCGCGCGAAGCCGGGCTTGTTGCTGGTGCATGGCAACGCCGCGCATGCCTATTGGTGGAGCTTCATCGCGCCGTATCTCGCGCAAGACTACAACGTCGCCGCGATGGATTTCTCCGGCATGGGGGATTCCGATTGGCGCAAAAATTATTCGGCGGAAATTTTTTCCGAAGAGCAGCTCGCGGTGTGCGAAGCCGCCGGCATGTTCGCGCATTCCGAGCCGCCGGTGATCGTGGCCCATAGCTTTGGCGGTTTCATCACCATGTTCACCGGCGCCAAATATGGCGACCGCCTCGCGGGCACCGTGATCGTGGATTCACCCGTCAATCCGCCCGGCCGTCCGGGTGGCCCCCCGCAACGCACCTTCAAGCCGCACCATGTCTATCCCGATATGGCGAAGGCCTTGTCGCGTTTCCGGCTGATGCCGCCACAAGGCTGCGAGAACCTCTACATTGTGGACTGGGTGGCGCGGCATTCACTGAAGAAGGTTGAAGGCGGCTTTACCTGGAAATTCGATCCTTTCATCTGGCAGGACTTTTCCATCGGCGATACCGCCGCGCGCCTTCGGGCCACCAAATGCCGGATCGGCATTTTCCGCGGGGCCGAATCGATCCTCATGCCGCCGGAGATCGGCGAGTACATGTTCAACCTCCTGGGCCGCGCCGCCCCGGTCGTCACCATCCCGGAGGCCCGCCACCACGTCATGCTGGACCAGCCTCTGGCCTTTGTTTCCGCGCTGAACGCGCTCCTGGCCGACTGGAATCATTCGGTCCCAAACCGCCGCGTTTGAGCCGGATTGTCGCGGTTGCCGGGAAGAGGGCCTTTGCTATAGTCCCGCCGGTTCGAAAACTGCCAGATCACTGAGGAATTGTATGAGCGAGACCGACGAGGAAATCCTCGCCCAAGGCGGCGGCCAGACCAGCAGGATGGACCTCAAAGACCATCTGAAGACCTGGCACGGCTTCGTGGCCTTCGTGAAATGGCAGTCGATCGGCATCGCCATCATCATGATCCTGCTCGCCATCTTCCGCACACACGGCTGATAGACACCGGCACCGATGAAACTCGCCGTCCTCAAGGAGCGTCGCGCGGGTGAAACCCGTGTCGCCGCCACGCCCGAAACGGTGAAGAAGCTCAAGAATCTTGGGCTTGAAGTGACCGTGGAATCCGGCGCCGGGAACGGCGCGCAGGTTTTCGACAATGATTACATCGCCGCCGGCGCGACCGTGTCGCCCGATCGCGCGACCATGCTGCGCGATGCCGACATCGTTCTGAAGGTGCGCGGCCCCGAGCCCGACGAGATTCAGGCGATGAAGAAGGGCGCGGTGTACGCGTCGCTGCTCGCGCCCTATTCCGAGAAAGACGTCATCGCCAAGCTCGCGTCGCAGGGCGTGAATGCTTTTGCGATGGAGTTCATTCCGCGCATCTCCCGCGCGCAATCGATGGACGTGCTGTCGAGCCAGGCGAACCTTGCCGGTTACAAGGCGGTGATCGACGCCTGCGCGCAGTTCGGCCGCGCCTTCCCGATGATGATGACCGCGGCGGGCACCATCGCCCCGGCGCGCGTGTTCATCATGGGCGTGGGCGTTGCCGGGTTGCAGGCCATCGCCACCGCGCGCCGCCTGGGCGCGATAGTCACGGCGACCGACGTGCGCCCGGCCACCAAGGAACAGGTCGTGTCGCTCGGCGCGAGCTTCGTGGCCGTCGAAGACGAAGAGTTCAAACAGGCGGAAACCGCTGCTGGTTACGCCAAGCCCATGTCGGCGGAATATCAGGCCAAGCAGGCCGCGCTCACCGCCGAGCACATCAAGAAGCAGGACATCGTCATCACCACCGCGCTGATCCCGGGCCGCAAGGCGCCGGTGCTGGTCACCGAAGAGATGATCAAGACGATGAAGCCCGGCTCGGTGATCGTGGATCTGGCGGCGGAGCAGGGCGGCAATACCCCACTCACCAAGCCCGACGAAGTGATCCAGACCAACGGCATCACCATCATGGGCTACACCAACCTGCCCGCGCGCCTGGCGTCCGATACGTCGAGCCTTTATGCGCGCAATCTTTTCAACTTCGTGGCGCTGATCGTGGACAAGAAAACCGGCGATCTCGCGCTCAACTGGGACGATGACATCGTCAAAGGCGCAGGCGTGACGCGCGGCGGCGAGATCGTCCACCCAAGTCTGAAGGGCTGAACATGGAACTGGTCGATCCGATCGTCTTCCGCCTGACCATCTTCGTGCTGGCGATCTTCGTGGGCTACTTCGTGGTGTGGTCGGTGACGCCCGCCCTGCACACGCCGCTGATGGCGGTGACCAACGCGATCTCATCGGTGATCGTGGTCGGCGCGCTGATCGCGGTCGCGGTGCCGGTGCTGGACTCGGCATCTTGGACGTCCAAAGGACTCGGCTTCGGCGCGCTGGTGCTGGCCTCGGTCAACATCTTCGGCGGCTTCCTCGTCACCGCGCGCATGCTCGCGATGTACAAGAAGAAAGAGAAATAAAGCGATGAAAGCCGACATCGCAGCCCTTCTCTATCTCGTCTCGGGCGTCCTCTTCATCATGGCGCTGCGCGGGCTGTCGTCGCCCGCATCGTCGCGCGCGGGCAATCGCAACGGCATGATCGGCATGACCATCGCCATTCTCACCACTTTGTGGGTGGCGGGCGTGACCGATCCGTTGACATGGGTTCTGGTTGTTGCCGGTCTGGGTATCGGCGGCGGCATCGGTGCGGTCACCGCGCGGCGCATCGCCATGACGGACATGCCGCAGCTTGTCGCCGCGTTCCATTCGCTCGTTGGCCTCGCCGCCGTGCTGGTCGCGGGCGCGGCCTTCTATTCGCCGGATGCGTTCGGCATCGGCGCGGAAGGCGCGATCCGGACGCAGAGCCTGATCGAAATGAGCCTCGGCGTCGCCATCGGCGCGATCACCTTCGCGGGCTCCATCATCGCCTTCGCCAAGCTCAACGGAAATATGAGCGGCGCGCCGATCATCCTGCCCGCGCGCCATGTGCTGAATATCGTGCTCTTCCTCGTCATCGCCGGGCTGATCGTCTTCTTCGCGCTGCACCAGCCGGCCTGGGCCTTCTGGGCCATCGCGGTCTTGAGCTTCGTCTTCGGCATCACGCTCATCATTCCCATCGGCGGCGCGGACATGCCGGTGGTGGTCTCCATGCTCAACTCCTATTCGGGTTGGGCCGCGGCGGCTATGGGCTTCACGCTCGAAAACTCCGCGCTCATCATCACCGGCGCGCTGGTCGGCTCGTCGGGTGCGATCCTCTCCTACATCATGTGCAAGGGGATGAACCGCAGCTTCGTCTCGGTCATCCTCGGCGGCTTCGGCGGCGAGACGGGTGGCCCCAAAGGCCCGGCCGAAACGCGTCCGGTGAAGCAGGGCAGCGCGGAAGACGCCGCCTTCATCATGAAGAACGCCGGCAGCGTCATTATCGTGCCGGGCTACGGCATGGCCGTGGCGCAGGCGCAGCACGCCGTGCGTGAAATGGCCGACATCCTGAAGAAGGAAGGCGTGAAGGTGTCCTACGCCATCCATCCCGTCGCGGGCCGCATGCCCGGCCACATGAACGTGCTGCTCGCCGAGGCCAACGTGCCGTACGACGAAGTGTTCGAGCTGGAAGACATCAACTCCCAGTTCGCGCAGGCCGACGTGGCCTATGTCATCGGCGCGAACGACGTGACCAACCCGTCGGCCAAGACCGATCCCAAGTCGCCGATCTTCGGCATGCCGATCCTGGACGTGGAGAAGGCCAAGACCGTGCTCTTCATCAAACGCGGCATGGGCAGCGGTTATGCGGGCGTTGAGAACGAGCTCTTCTTCCGCGACAACACCATGATGCTCTTCGGCGACGCCAAGAAGATGACCGAAGAAATCGTCAAGTCGCTGGGCTGATCGCAGCCGCTTCTATATCATCGCGCCCATGCCGGGTTTCCTTGCCAACCTGATCGGCGTTCCCGCCACCGAGGCGCAAATCCGCGCCGAGGTGGCGAAGTTCGTGCGCACGCGCGACGTGCACATGATGCGCGAGGTGATGAGCGACAATCTTGCGCATATGACGAGCAAGTCCGGCGCGCTGCTGCAGGCGCAGGGTATCTTTATCGCGGTGGCGACCTATTTACTCTCGCAAGGCTGGCCGCGCGTGCTGGCGCTGGTCTCGATATTTTTTCTCACCATCGCGGCGCTGGCGGTGATGACCAATCTGCGCACCGTCTTCATCGGCCGCAGCGCCACCATCGAAGACGACGATGCGGCGGAAATCGAGATCGTGGTGCAGACATCTCTGCTCGCCGCGCGGCGCGGCATCTTTTTCAACATCGCGCTCTATCTCACCTTCCTGTCGATCCTGCTGCTCGCCGTTGGCGCCGCGCTTCTCGAAGTCTAGAGCGCCGTTGTGCATAGGGGTTGGGTGCGGCGTGCAAAACTCAGCCCAGCCTGCGCGTGTTACAGACGCTTCGTCGAAGGAGCGCTCCTATGGATCACTATCACACCTGGTTCGACCTGAAGCCCGGCGTCAAGGACACGGACTTCGCGCGCAACATGGCGCGCTACATGAACCATCTCAAAGATAACAAGCTGATCGAAGGCTGGCGTCTCACGCGCAGGAAGCTCGGCTTCTCGCCGCCCGAATGGGGCGAGTTCCATATCGTGATGGAGACGAAGGATCTGGCGCAGCTCGACGCCGCGTTCAACCACGTCTCCACGCGCAGGGGACCGGTGGAGAGCGTGCATTTCGGCGTCAACGCGCATGTCCAAAACTTAAAGATCGCGCTTTACCGCGATTTTCCGGATGCGCATCGCCATGAGGGCGAGGAAAAATTCTGACTCGCCCCAAAGCTGCCCCATTTTCCCCGGAAGAACGCCCCGAGCAGATGGAGGCCGATATGAACGAATTTCTTTCCAGTTCCCGCAATCGCATGGCGCTCGCCGCGGCGGCCGTTGTGGTCGTCCTTGCAGCCGGCGGCGGCTATTATGTCTGGTCGCAGAACACGTCCAATCTGAAGGTCGCGTCTCTCGCCGAAGCCGGAATCTGCAAGGCGGCGGTTGAACGCGCGCGCGACTATGGGGTGCTGCCGCCGGACGCGCAGAAGGTCGGCGAGAAGTCCATTTCCGACAGCGATCCCAATCGCGTCACCTGCAGCGCGCAGGCGGACAACGCGACGTTCACACTCGTGGCCGACGTGTCTTGCGACAACGCGAAGGACGACAAGTGCCTCCTTCTGCAGAAGGTGACGACGGCGGACGGCAAGGCGCTTTACGACACGCAGGATATCTAGCGGCGCGCCAGCACCACGCCCTGCACCAAAAATCCCAGACCGAATGCCATGCCGGCGGCGAAAGCTGCCGGCATCGCCATTTGCGGGATCAACGCTGCGAGGCCGATTACCAGCGCTGCGATAAACAGCACCGCCGCGATCCGTGAGTCTGTATTACGTTGCAGAATGTCGATGCCGATGAATGCCACGCCGAACAAGGTCAGCGCCGCACCGGCCTGATAGAGTGTGATCCCGGCAACAGGGCCGATGCGGATCATCAGCAGTCCGATGACGCCGAGCGCAGCGCCTATCCTCCCCAGTCGTGCCATCGCATCGCCGATGCCGAAAAAGCCCAAGATGAGAAAGACATCGACCAGCACATAGAAAGTGTGAAGCCTCGCGGCATTCAGCGCGTGCTCCATCAGCGGCTCGATGAGCCGCAAGATGCCGCCCACGATGGCGGCCAATGCCAGAATGTGAATCCGGCCGTTTCTAGCCATGCTTTCCCAAAACCTCGATCGCGTGCCGCGCTGCGGCAGGATAGACGGGATTGGAGGTCAGCGCATATTCGCGCAAAGTGGCTTCGGTGAATTTGATTGCGTGATCGTCGCCGGTGTTCATCGCGAGTCCGATCAATTCGTCCACGGTCTCGTGCGGCGCGGCGACATCGCTCCAATCGGGTTTGGCCGTGGCGTAAACCGAATACAGCGCGGCGCCGGTCTGCCAGGCATGGCGCAACGCCGCCTGTGTCTCGTCTGCGTTGAGATAAGGCGCCAAGGCGCGCAGCGATGCCACCGCCGTCACCCCGTGGATGAAGGCGATGACGGTGTAGGAATCATGCGCATTGGCGAGATAGACGCGGGTGAAGGTTTCCGTCAGCGCGGAAATGATCTTCGCCGGATCGCCGCTCACGTCGAGCATGCCGATCACCGGCGCGAAATCGGGAAAATCATAGAGGCTGCGAAGTCCCGCGCTGAAGGAGCCGCGTTCGCTGCGGGCTTTCCCCAGGGAGAACGGCACCAGCGCAATGGCGTCGCGTGCCGGCATCGCGCCGCCGGTATGATCGGCCACCGGCAGCGTCGCATAACAGGATGCCCAATAACCGAAGGCTTCGCCGAGTTCGCGCAAGCGCTCCGGCGTTTGCTGCTCCTGAAGGCCGCGCACCGCATGGCCTGCGCGGATCACGCCATGTGCCGCGCCCGCGCCGACGCCCGGCGCAAGTCGCGCGGTCCAGCGCGCCACCACATCCTGCCAGCGCGCGTCCCACATCTCATGCGCGAAGAACAGCGACCATGCCGCGGCGTCGTCATTGCCGAGCGCGGCTTTCCAGTCCGTGATCTCCCGCATGGGCTTTGCGCGCGGCATCAGGAAACCGCGCAGCGGCCAATTCTTTTCCAGCCACGGCATCACCGCATCCGCGCGGCCCATGGCGGATAGCGCTTCGGTCACCATCGGCGCGTGGTTGGTGAAGCCGTTGGAAAGCTCGGGGCCGTAGCCGTGCAGGTAACGCAGACCCGCATCCAGTTGCGAATAGTCCTTGTGGAGCGTCGTAGGCATGGCGTGAAGATAGGTGTCTGAAAACCGTACTTTCCATCTGCGCTTTTCAACAAAATGCGATCGGCGGTTCCGCGCTGCGCACATTGCCCCGTTAATTGTGCGGCCATTTTGTGCGATGCGGCACAATTGCGGGCTATCGTCGCAAGCCGAACGATTGTCACCCCACTGTCATCTCCGGGGATTAACGCGGTCCCATTCCGTGGAGCGCCATATCTACGGAGGGCAGAATGAAACGCAGTCTTTTGACGGCGCTCGCCATGTCGGCGGCGCTGGTATCGGTATCCGCATCCGCGGCGTCGCTGAACGGCGCGGGCGGCACCGCGATCTATCCTGTGCTGCAGGTGTGGGCGCAGAACTACAACCAGAAAACCGGAACGGCCGTGAACTACCAGGCGATCGGCTCCGGCGGCGGCATCGCGCAGATCAAGGCCAAGACGGTCGATTTCGCCAATTCCGACAAGCCGTTGAAGCCCGAAGAACTGGATCAGGCCGGCCTCGTGCAGTTCCCGCAAGTGATCATATCGATCGTGCCGGTGCTGAATGTTCCGGGCATCAAGCCGGGCCAGCTCGTCATCGACGGCAAGACGCTCGCCGAGATCTATCTGGGCAATATCAAGACGTGGAACGATCCGGCGATCAAGGCGCTGAACCCGAAAGCCAACCTGCCGGACATGGCGATCACCGTCGTCCATCGCTCGGACGGATCGGGCACCACGTTCAACTTCACCAACTATCTCGGCAAGGCCGATCCTTATTGGCAGACGAAGGTCGGTTCCGATACGTCGGTTGAATGGCCGGTGGGTCTTGGCGGCAAGGGCAATGCCGGTGTCGCGGCTTATGTGCAGCAGACACAGGGCGCGATCGGTTATGTCGAGTTCGCTTACGCCATCCAGAACCACATGGTTCACATGGACATGATCAATGCCGACGGCAAGCGCGTGAAGCCGACCATGGACGCGTTCCAGGCCGCCGCGGGCAATGCCGATTTCAGCAAGGTGAAGGATTTCTACCTCATCCTCACCAACCAGCCCGGCGCCAAGAGCTGGCCGATCACCGCGGCAACCTACATGCTGATGCGCAAGGACTATCCGGCGGACAAGAATGATGACGTGTTGAAATTCCTCGACTACGCGCTGCATGACGGGCAGGCGGATTCGCGCAAGCTCGACTACGTGCCGTTCCCCGCAAGCGTCGTGAAACAGATCGAAGCATCGTGGACCGCACAACTCGGCGCCTCGGCCTGGGGTGGTGGCAAGACGGCGGCGATGCATTAGGCGTTTCGCATTCCTCTCGAAACTGGCCGGCAGGGCAACCTGCCGGTCTTTTTCGTTCAGTGGAATATATGAAGCTGCGCATATTGCAGAAGCAGCATCGTCTTGGCGTCGCAGATGCGCCCGTCCTGCATCATCGCGACGGCGTCGGCGAAGGGCAGTTCCAGCACTTCGATATCCTCGCCCTCGTCGGCCAGTCCGCCGCCCTTGCCGTGCCGGGACTGCGCATCATATTCGCCCACGAAAAGATGGATCTTCTCCGTCACCGCGCCGGGGCTGGTGTAGCAGGCCATCACCTTGCGCACGTTCCTGGGCGTGTACCCGGTTTCCTCTTCCGCCTCGCTCTTGATGCGCGATTCCGGATCGGCATCGTCCAGCAAACCGGCAGCGGTCTCGATGAGAAGATCGCGATAGCCGTGCATATACATCGGCATGCGGAACTGGCGCGTCAGGATCACGGTGCGGCGCGCAGGATCGTAGAGCAGGATGGTGCAGCCGTCGCCCCGGTCATAGACCTCGCGCGCGGCGCTGTTCCAGGTGCCGTCACTGCGCCGCCAGGCGAAATCCACCCGTTTCAGAATATAGTGATTGTCCGAGAGCGTTTTGATGCTCTCGATGCGCACGCGATCGCTGATATCCGTCATCCGGCTTCTCTCCGTTTACGCGGAATTATGTAAGCCAACACGCGCCTGCTTGACAGTGATCGCCCCCGCGCCAAAGTCTCCTCCGTATTTCACATCGGTGTTTCTTGTCGGATCTGGCGCTGGAACTGGTGGACGTCACGAAGCGCTTCGGTTCCTTCGCCGCGGTGAACGCGCTGAGCTTTGCGCTGCCGCGCGGGCGTATCCTGGGTTATCTGGGGCCCAATGGCGCGGGCAAGACCACCAGCATCCGCATGATGCTGGGCATCCTGAAGCCCGACGAAGGCGCGGTTCGCATTCTGGGCGGCGAGGCCACCGGCCAGCGCGGGCGCATCGGCTATCTCCCCGAAGAACGCGGTCTCTACAAGCGCATGCGCGCGGACGAATCCATTGCCTATATCGCGAGCCTCAAAGGCGTGCCGCGCCGCGATGCACTCGCCAAGGCGCGCGCGTTTCTGGACCGCTATGGCCTGGGCAAGTTCGCGCGCACGCGCATCGAAGGTCTCTCCAAGGGCATGGCGCAGAAGGTTCAGCTCATCTCGGCCATCGTGCACGATCCGGAATTCATCATTCTCGATGAGCCGTTCTCCGGCCTCGATCCGGTGAACCAGAGCGAAGTCGAGCAGACCATCCGCGAGTTGACGCAGAGCGGGATGACGATCCTGTTTTCGACGCACACGATGCAGCATGCCGAACGGCTTGCCGACCAGCTCATCGTGATCTCGCGCGGGCGCAAATTGTTCGACGGCGATCTGAACGCGGCGCGCGGGCTTTTGCCCCGCCGCGCGCGCATCGGCGCGGATGCCGATCTGTCTTTCCTGAAGCAATCGCCGCAGGTCACCGCCATCGCGCAGGATGGTGAAAACTGGACCCTTGATCTTAAGGAAGGCGCGGATGGGCGGGATCTTCTGGCGCAGATTTTCGAGCGTCGCGTCCCGCTCACCCATTTCGACGTGGCGCCGCCCAGCCTGCACGATGTCTTCGTCAGCCTGATCGAACGGGACAGGGCCGCCGCATGAACCGCATCCTCATCATCGCGCGCCATGAGTTCATCAAATTCGTCACGCGGCGCGGCTTTCTATTTACCTTGGTCGGCGTGCCGCTGTGGATCGCGTTGGCGGCCATCGTTCCGGCGAAATTGTCTTCGGCGCAGAACAGGCAGGCGATCTTTGCCGTCGTGGATCGCAGCGGCGCTTTCACGCCTGCGCTTTCGCGCGCGGTCGATCGCAGAAACGCGCGCGAGCCGGAGCGGTTTGTGCTGGCGGACACACCGCCGGCGTTGCTGCGTGCCGCGCCCGAAAAATTCGCCGCCATTGCGCGCAACTATCTGGGCAACGGCAAAGAGGATGCGAAGTTCGACGCCATCGTCGTGATCCCGAAGGACTTCGACGCCGCCCATCCCGCCGAATTCTGGTCGAGCCGGAACGAGGATGCGCTGCGCGACTTCGTCCAGACAGCACTGACCAGCGCGCTGCGCCTGCGCGCGGTGCACCGGCTGGGCGATCCGCGCGCCGCTGCCGCGCTGGATGTCGAAGCCGCTGTGCGTCCCCGCAATCCTTCGGCCGGATTGCCGTCCGCCATAAAAGGCATTGCGTCGGTGTCGGTCGCTGTTGGCATGGCGATCCTGCTGCTGATCGTGGCGATCATGAACTCGATGGCGCTGTTGCAGGGCGTGATCGAAGAGAAGTCCACGCGCATGATCGAGGTGCTGCTCTCCTGCGCCACGCCGTGGGAGATCGTCACCGGCAAGATCCTGGGCGTGATCGCGGTGGCGCTGTTCACGATCGTCATCTGGGTGGGCTCGGCGGCGATCCTGGGATCGGTGTTCGCCGGCAGCATGGCCGCGGGGATGATCCATGGCGCGCTGGATGCGCTGTCCGATCCGGTGCTGACGTCGCTGGTGATTCTTTATTTCCTCTGCGGGCTTCTCATCTATGGCGCGATCTTCCTCATCATCGGCAGCATGAGCGCCTCGCTGGCGGATGCGCAGGCCTATCTTGGCCCGTCCATGATGATCATCATGCTGCCCAATCTTTTCATCGCGGCGATCCTGAATGCGCCCAATGGCGCGCTGGCGACAGCGGCGAGCTATTTTCCCGTTTACACGCCCTACATCATGCTGATGCGCGTGGGCTCACATCCGCCGGCCATAGAGTTGGTGACGACGGCGCTTCTGTCGGTAGGCGTGGCGGCGTTCCTCGTCTGGAAAGCCGGGCAGACCTTCGCCCGTCATGCGCTGACAACAGAGAAGCCGCCGCGGATGGGTTCACTGTTCAGCCGCTTTCGAAAGTCCGCCACTGCGGAATGAGGGCTAGGCGCCGCTGCAGGGTGGCGAGCACTGTTTTCGTCCCTCGAGCCAAAGGGCCTAGGGATCGCCTGGTCGATCCCTTGCATCCGCCGACCTCGCACATTATACTGAACCATATGGTTCAGTATTCGCAGACCCGCTTCGATGCCTCGTTTGCCGCGCTCTCGGACGCCACAAGGCGCGGCGTTCTGGAGCAACTCGGGCGTGCGGACGCTTCGATCACGGAGCTTGCCGACAAGTTTCACATGACCCTCACCGGCATGAAGAAGCATGTCGGCGTCTTGGAGCAGGCGGGGCTCGTCACCACGCAGAAGGTCGGGCGCGTGCGGACCTGCAAGCTGGGCCGGCGCCGGCTGGAGGAAGAAGCGGCATGGATCGAAAACTACCGCCAGCTCTGGGCCGCGCGTTTCGACGAACTGGATATCGTCATTGAAGAACTCAAACAGAAGGAGAAAGCGGATGGCCGCAGAAAAAAGGAGTGACACCCGCACGACCGTGGAGCGGACGTCCGATCGCGAGATGGTCGTCACGCGAACCTTCAACGGCCCGGCGCGCATCGTGTTCGAGGCGTGGGCGAAGCCCGAGCTGTTCAAGCGATGGTGGGTGCCGAGATCGGCAGGCCTGTCCCTGCTGTCCTGCGAGATGGATGTTCGTGTCGGGGGCCGTTACCGTTTGGAGTTCGGCCACCCTGCGTCAGAGCAGCCGGTGGCGTTTTTCGGGCGGTACATTGAAGTGATTCCGGACGCCCGTATCGTCTGGACAAATGACGAAGGTGGCGAAGGCCCCGTCACCACGGTGACCTTTGAGGAACGCGGCGCCCAGACCCTGGTCGTGATGCGCGATCTTTATCCCTCGAAGGAAGCGCTCGACGAGGCCATCGCCTCCGGAAGCATGGGCGGCGGATACGACGAGACGTTCCAGCAACTGGACGAGCTTCTCCTCACGCTGGGCGCGAGCAGGTGACAGCCGTTTAAACAAAAAGGCCGCCCTGTTCGGGCGGCCTTTTCAAATTCGCTTTTTCCGACTGGATCCCCGCCTTCGCGGGGATGATTTGGCTAGCGCCAAATCACTTCGGCAGCACGCCTTCGCGCTGCAGGCGCTTGCGCTGGAGCTTGCGGTAGCGGCGAATGGCTTCCGCGCGTTCGCGGGCGCGCTTCTCGCTCGGCTTCTCGTAATGGCCACGCAGCTTCATCTCGCGGAAGATGCCTTCACGCTGCATCTTCTTCTTCAGGGCCTTGAGGGCCTGGTCGATAT